>NZ_DATCUY010000389.1:0-8536 GCF_036567245.1 Achromobacter sp.
GCGGCCAACTGGCGGCAGGCGGCCTCGTTGCGGCCCAGCGTCGCCGCGATCTCCGCGAACGGCATGTCGAACACATCGTGCAGCAGAAAAGCGGCCCGCTCGAGCGCCGACAGCCGCTCCAGCGCCAGCATCAGCGCCACCGACAGGTCGTGCGCGATCTCCCCCGCCCCCGGCGCCTCATAGCTGGCGGCATCGGGCAAGGGTTCCGGCAGCCATGGCCCGACGTATTCCTCGCGCCGCACGCGCGCCGACTTCAGTTGATCCAGGCACAGCCGCGTGACCGTGCGCGACAGGAAGGCGCGCGGGGTTTCGACCTGGCCGCGGTCCGCGTCGCGCCAGCGCAGCCAGGCGTCCTGCACGATGTCCTCGGCCTCCGCCCATGAACCCAGCATGCGATAGGCCAGGCCCTGCAAATGCCTGCGATGAGGTTCGAAGTCGGCAACGGCATCGGGAATGGCTGACGCGCTCATGGAGCCAGGGCCTCAGTGCTTGGGATGCTGCGAGCGGAAACCGACGGCGATACGGTTCCAGCTGTTGATCATGTTGATGGCGACCGTCAGGTTGACCTGCTCTTCTTCATTGAAATGCCTGGCCATTTCGGCATAGTCGGCGTCCGGCGCGCCGGTCTGGGCAAGCCGGGTCAACGCTTCCGTCCACGCCAGTGCGGCACGCTCGCGTTCGCTGTACAGCGAGGACTCGCGCCAGGCGTCCAGCAGGTACAGGCGCATTTCGGTTTCGCCCTGCTTGCGGGCGTCGGTCGAGTGCATGTACAGGCAGTAGGCGCAGCCGTTGATCTGCGAAGCGCGCATCTTCACCAGTTCAAGCAGGCTGTGTTCCAGGCCGCAGTTCTCGACGAAGTCATTCAAGGCGATCATCGCCTTCATGGCCTTGGGCGAGGCGGTGTAGGCGTTCAGGCGGGCAGTGCTCATGGATCTTTCTCCAGCAAGGTGGGCATGCGCCGCGGAATACGGCGCCATTACCCCTAGGACGAGATAGCCTGACTCGATGTGACATCGCCCATCGGGAAATTTGTAAATCCGGCCTAGAAATCCAGCCGCCCGCGCAACTCTCCGAACGGCACCATCACATGCTCGCGATAGGCGGGACGGGCCTGCAGGCGCTCGTACCAGGCCTGCAGGTGGGGCATGGGCGGATGCGGAATATCCAGTTCGAAGTAGCGGTAGAGCGTGGTGCCGGACGGGATGTCAGCCAGCCCCAGGGACTCGCCGCCCAGGTAAGGCCGGTCCGCCAGCGCGCGGTCCAGCTGCCGCAGGCAGGCGTGCGTGGCCGCGATGGCGCGTTCGATGGCCGCCGTGTCGCGCTGGGCCTCGGGCGTGCGGTAATAGCCCCAGAACACGCCTGTCAGGAAAGCGGGCTGCAAGGCGGTCTGGGCCCAGTCCATCCAGCCGTCGGCACCCGCCCGCTGCGCCGGATCGTCCGCCCAGAACCGGCCAGCGCCGTCGCGCGCGGCCAGATAGCGCAGGATGGCATGGGATTCCCACACTACCGTGGCGCCGTCGCGCAGCAGCGGCACCTTGCCGTGGGGGTTCATGGCGCGGAATTCGGCCGTGTCCAGCAAGCCGAACTGGCCGCCGGCCAGTACGTGCTCGTAGTCCAGGCCCAGCTCTCCCGCCAGCCACAGCACCTTTTGCACATTGAACGAACTGCGGCGTCCCCAGATGGTCAGCATGGCAGCGGCCCTCAGTCGGCGTGCACGATGCGCGGCTCGCAGCGCACCGGGAAATTGACCGAGTTGGCGATGAAGCAGAAATGATGTGCGCGCTCGTGCAGCTCGGCCGCCAACGCTGCGTCGTCGCCGGCGCGGATGGTCACTTCGGGACGCAGGGTGACGGCGCTGAAGGCGCCGCCGCTCTCGCGGTCCTCGACCATGACGCCTTCGGCTTCGTCGCGGTAGACCTCCACCGTCACCCCTTCGACCGCGCAGAAGTGCAGATACCAGAGCTTGTGGCAGGCCGACAGCGACGCCACCAGCATGTCCTCGGGATTCCAGCGCGCGGGATCGCCACGGAAGGCCGGATCGGACGAGCCCGGCACGTCGGGCTTGCCCGCCGCGCGGATCAGGTGGTCGCGCGAATAAGCGGCGTAGCTGGACGTGCCCGAGCCAGTATTGCCGGTCCAGTCGACGGTGACGTTGTAACGGTGTTCGCCTTTCATCGGAATCGTCCTATTCAAGAGGGAAAGCCCAGGCCAGCGCGCCAGGAGAGTAGCCTAGCGTAGCGCATGCGCGGCCGCGCCAGGCCCGCGCGCTTTACATCCCGTTTCAGCACCGCCCCGTTACTATCCGTATCGTGACCGGTCTGCCAAACAGGAGCTCGCCATGATGAAAACCACCCTGACCTGCGCCCTGACGCTAGCCCTGCTCGCCGGCTGCGCGCCGTCCCGGCCCGGCGCCAGCGGCTCCGTGCCCGTCGACAGCCACACCGCCCGCGATTCGCTGGACTGGGCCGGCAACTACCAAGGCACCCTGCCCTGCGCGGACTGCCCGGGCATCCGCACCCGCCTGACCCTGATGCAGGACGGCCGCTACGAAAGACAGACCCAGTACCTGGACCGCCAGCCGCAGCCCGAGGTCGTAACTGGGTCATTCAGCTGGGAATCCGACGGCAGCACCATCCGGCTCGACGCGTCCGGCGACAGCCAGCGTTATTTCGTCGGCGAAAACCAGGTAACCATGCTGTACCGCGACGGCACCCGCCCGACCGGCCCGCTGGCCCCGCACTACATCCTGCGCCGCGCCCAGTAACGCCTCGCGCAACGTAACGCATCGCGCAACGCGGGCGCTTGCGGCTATGCTTGCCGCATCGTCCGCGCCCGTGCGCGCGATCCCCACGCCCAAGGAAACCATGAAGACCGATCACGAGCTGCTCTCCGCCTTCGCTCCCACCGGCACGCTGCGCGCGTCCATCAATCTGGGCAACCCCATCCTGGCCCACGCCGACCCCGTCACCGGCCAGGCCGGCGGCGTGTCGGTGGATCTGGCCACGGAACTGGCGCGGCGCCTGGGCGTCGAGCTGGAACTGGTGGTGTTCAAGTCGGCCGGCGAATCCGTCAACGCCGTGGCCGCTGAACAGGCCGACGTGGGCTTCTTCGCCATCGACCCGCTGCGCGGCGCCCAGATCGCTTTCACCGCGCCCTACGTGGTCATCGAAGGCGCCTACCTGGTGCGCCAGGACTCGCCCATCGCCAACATGGACGAAGTGGACCGCAAGGGCCAGCGCGTGGTGGTCGGCAAGGGCAGCGCCTACGACCTGTACCTCACGCGCGAGCTCAAGCAGGCGGAGATCTTCCGCGCGCCCACCTCGCCTGCCGTCGTCGACACCTTCATGCAGGAAAACATGGAAGTCGCCGCAGGCGTGAAGCAGCAGCTTGAAGCCGACGCGCAGCGCCTGGGCGGCCTGCGCCTGCTGGACGGCCACTTCATGCTGATCCGCCAGGCCATGGGCGTGCCCAAGAGCCGCGGCGACAAGGCCAGCGCCTACCTGGCCGCCTACGTCGAGGCCATGAAGAAATCGGGCTTCGTCGCCGAAGCCCTGGCCCGCCACAAGATCCAGGGCGCCGCGGTGGCGCCGCTGGAAGCCTGATCCCGCCAACGCTCCCAAAAACAAGGCCCCGCGCAGCGGGGCCTTTACACGCCGGCAGCGCGTCCTCAGTGGCTGATCATCCAGGGCCTGGCGCCCGCGAACGATTTCGCCCCATCCGGTGTGGTGCGTGTCTTGCCGCCCGCCTTGCCGCCGGAACAGCAGCCGCAATTCATGCCGTGGCCCGACCGCGAACTGCGCGGCTCGTGCGCGCTGCGCTCGTTGACCGCGCGCGCCCGGTTCACCGCGGACGACAACGCCGAAATCGCCGGCGCTCCGCCCACGATGCGGCCGCACATCGCGCCGCATTGCGGGCAGGCGGCGGGATCGCGCCACTGGGCCAGAGGCACCAGCGCCGCGAATTCGCCGCAGTCGCCGCAGGCATAGTCATACATGGGCATGGCGGCGTCTCCTAGCGGTCGCGCGACAGCGGCATGTCCACGCCGCCCTGGATGTGCTTGACGGGTCCGGAAGCCGACGGCTGGATGTCGAAGTCGAAGATCTCCGTCGGCAGCCACAGCGTGGCGCAGGAGTTGGGTATGTCGACCACCCCGCTGATGTGCCCCTGCACCGGCGCGCAGCCCAGCAGCGAATACGCCTGGGCGCCCGAATAGCCGAACTTCTTCAGGTATTCGATGGCGTTCAGGCAAGCCTGCCGGTAAGCGACGTTCACGTCCAGGTAGTGCTGCTTGCCGGCTTCATCCACCGAAATGCCTTCGAAGATCAGGAAGTCCTTGTAGGCCGGCGTGATCGGGCTGGGCTTGAAGATCGGGTTCTTGATCGCGTACTTCTCCATGCCGCCCTTGATCAGCGACACGCGCATGTGCACCCAGCCCGCCATTTCGATGGCGCCGCAGAAGGTGATCTCGCCGTCGCCTTGCGAGAAGTGCAGGTCGCCCACCGACAGGCCGCCGCCCTTCACGTAGACCGGGAAAAACACCCGCGCGCCACGCGACAGGTCCTTGATGTCGCAGTTGCCGCCATGTTCGCGCGGCGGCACGGTGCGCGCACCCTCGCCCGCCGCCTTGTCGCGGTCGGCGCCCTGCATGGCGCCCATGTGCGCCGTCTTCGGCGCGGGCGGATTGGCCAGCGGCGGCACGCGGTTGGGATTGGTGTCGATCAGCGCCTGCTCGCGCCGGTTCCAGGTGTCCAGCAGCTTCTGGTCGGGCAGGCAGCCGATCAGCCCGGGATGGATCAGTCCCGCGAAGTTCACGCCGGGAATATGGCGCGACGAGGTGAACATGCCGTGGAAATCCCAGATGGATTTCTGCGCATGCGGAAAATGCTCGGTCAGGAAACCGCCGCCGTTACTGCGGCTGAAAAAGCCGTTGAACCCCCACAGGCTGTCCGGCTTGGCCCCGATATCCAGCAGGTCCACCACCAGCAGATCGCCCGGTTCGGCGCCTTCCACGCCCACCGGCCCCGAAAGAAAGTGCACCGTGGACAGGTCCACGTCGCGGACGTCGTCGGCGCTGTCGTCGTTCTTGATCGCGCCGCCGGTCCAGTCATAGGTTTCCAGCACGAAGTCGTCCCCCGGCTTGACCCACACGGCCATCGGAATATCCGGATGCCAGCGATTGTGGATCTGCGCGTTCTCGTAGGGGGATTGGGCCAGGTCGACCTTGATGAGGGTGTCAGTCATTCTCTTTCATCTCCAACATAACGTGTTGATAAAACAGAAATTTCCATCTTAGACCGTCCAACGCGAAGGCGCATGGCAGCGCTTGCAGGTCGTTGATGTGTGAAGCACAGTAGGCGAGTTTTGGACAGCCGTAAACTGGGATTACGACCAGTAGCCAGGGGATGGCTCAGGGAGAGGGACGGCTGCCGGCGCCACACCGTTGCACGGCCGGTTTGGTCGATGAATAATTGATGCTCCCAACATCGCGAATTGGAGTACCAATGAGCATCGTCGAGCCCCCGGAAGAAGGGACCGCTGCCCCCATCAGCAGCTTGGCGCAATTGGATGAACCGTACCGCTACCAGCTTCTGGTGGAGGCCGTCCTTGACTATGCGATTTTCCTGCTCGACGCCGATGGCTTCATTGCAAGCTGGAATGCCGGCGCGCAGCGCTTCAAGGGCTACGAAGCAGCCGAAATCATCGGGCAGCACTTCTCGCGCTTCTACACCGATGAAGATCGTGCCAAAGGCGTCCCGCAGCGGGCGTTGGCGGTCGCATCGAGCGAAGGCAGATTCGAGGCCGAGGGATGGCGAGTCCGCAAGGACGGCTCGCGATTCTGGGCCAGCGTGGTCATAGACCCCATACGGGACGGCGCGGGCAAGCTCATCGGTTTCGCGAAGGTCACGCGCGATATCACTGAGAAGCAACGAAGCCAGCTCGAGCTGCAGGCAACCCAGCTGGCTCTGCATCGGGCCCAGCGCATGGAAGCGCTGGGGCGCGTGACGGGCGGACTGGCCCACGATTTCAACAACTTCATCTCGGTCATCAACGGGGCCGCGGAATTGCTGCGCAAGCCCGAACTCGCCCCTGACAAGCGTCTCAAGTACCTCAATGCGATTGCGGATACGGCACAGCGGGCCACCCACCTGACGCAGCAAATGCTCGCATATGCGCGCCGCCAGCCTCTCGAGCCATCCCAGGTGGACGTAGGTCTATGCATCGAAGGGATGAAACCGATCTTCCAGGCAACACTTGGGTCCGCCGTCCGGGTGCAATACCAGCTTCCGGATGACCCGTGCCTCATTTGCGCCGACGTCAGCCAGCTGGAAAACGCCTTGTTGAATCTGGTGGTCAATGCCGGAGACGCGATGCCATTCGGCGGCAATGTAAGAATTGCAGTCAGCTGCGTAGACTCGCGCCCGGATGAACAGGGGCGCTGCGCCACAGGACCTTTTGTGGCGGTCAGCGTTTCGGACGACGGCGAGGGCATCGCGCCGGAAATTCTGGACCACATCTTTGAACCCTTCTTCACCACCAAGCCGGAAGGGCAAGGAACGGGCTTGGGCTTGAGCCAGGTTTTCGGCTACGTCTCGCAAACGGGAGGCCACATCGATGTGGTCAGCTCCGCCCAGGGGGGTACCACATTCACCCTCTACTTCCCCAAGGCCTCCTCCGGACAGGTGGCCGGACACTGATACTTTTTCGGCCCCCCCTGCTTCTTCAGTAGCTGAGACACAGCACTGTTTCCAATTCACGGATCAGCGCATCCGGAGCCCATGGCTTCAGAATGAACTTTGTCGCTGGCGGAAGATCATCCGCGGCCGGGTAATGACGGCCAGACGTGAGAAGCACTGCAATTTCCGGCGATTGACTACGTATTCGCGCTGCCATCTCGAGACCATCCATGGAGCCTGGCATTTCGATGTCCGTAATGACCGCGCGTATGTCGGGGCGCTCCCCAAGCCGCTGCAGCGCCTCATCGGCGTTGCCCGCCTCGCAAACGACATAACCTTCACCGGCCAATATCTCGGCCAGAATCCATCGGGCGGTCTCGTTGTCATCTACAACGAGAACAACCTTCTGCCCGGCGCAGATCTTGGCATCCGTCATATGTCCTCGCCTGAATAGTGGAGTCGATGGATTCTCGAAGCCTCATCGGCTCGCGCGAGTCAGCAAGTGCCATGCCTGTGCACAAGGGGCATTATCGCCTCGGCTGATGCCCCGAATTTCCCAGCAGTTATGATGCAGCCCATTCTGTCGCACTATCAAGGTATTTCCGCATGGCCGCCCTCAACCGCCGTACGCTCGCCGTCCTGCTTTTCTGCACCGCCAGCGCCAGCACGCCCGCCGTCGCGGAAGACTGCATCGCACAGATCGATGCGGAACAGACGCGCATCGACCGCGCGCAGGACATACAGCGCACGCGCGAAGCGTCCAACGACCTGCAATTAAATCGCGAACTGTGCCAGGGCCGGCTGGACCTGCTGGATGCCCGGTACGCCCTGGTCGACGACTTCGAAGCCTGCCGCCGCAAAGGGGTGGAGTTTCCGGCAAAGATGGCGCGCGCGCTGAGCGACGCGTCCGACGAGCTGGCGGACAAGAAGGCCGCATGGATCAGAACCTGCGGCCTCCAGATGAAGGACTGAGTGAAGGATTGCGCGGCCCGCCTATAGCGGCGGGCGCGCGTCTCACGCGGCCTGCTTTTCCGCGCTTTTCGGGAAGAAAATGGCGCGGCTCGGATCAAAGCCGTAGCGCTGCTCGAACTCGGTCGCGTCCGCGGCCAGCGCCAGCACCGAATCCAGGATGAAATCGGCCTTCTCGTCGGCCAGCAGCACGCTGAAGTTCAGCCGGATAAAACCAGGCTTTTCCATTTCCCGCCCGTCCAGGATGGCCTGGCGCATCTGCAGCGACTCATCCGCGCCGATATCCAGCAAACGATGCACGTAGGGACCCGCGCAAGCGCAGCCGCCGCGCGCCTGGATGCCGAAGCGATCGCTCAGCATGCGCGTCACCAACTGCTGATGCACGAAGCCGCCGCGGCCGTTGCGCACCCGGAACGAGAAGATCGGCAAGCGTGTCGCCGTCAGTGAGCCCAACAGTTCCAGCTGCGCCGCGCCCTGCCATCTGGCCAGCGCGCGCTGCACGAAGTGTTGATTGCGCTGGCGCATGAACTCGGCGCCCAGCGCTTCCTTCACCAGCAGCACCAGGGCGGCGCGGATATCGCCCACCACATTGGGCGTGCCCGCTTCCTCGCGTGCTTCCAGGCTGCCGCTGTAGTCGTGGCCCACGGGCGAAACGAAGCGGACCGTGCCGCCGCCCGGCCAGGTAGGCGTGGTGTCCAGCACCGCGTCGCGGCGCACGATCAGCACGCCCGAAGCGCCCGGGCCGCCAATGAACTTGTGCGGCGAGAAAACAATCGCGTCGATCGCCGCGTCAGCGGCAGGCGTCATCTGGATGGGCAAGTAAGGTGCGCCGCCGGCGTAATCCCACAGCATCTTCGCGCCCGCGGCCTTGACCCGGCGGGTCACCCCCGCCA
>NZ_DATCUY010000390.1:0-2252 GCF_036567245.1 Achromobacter sp.
AGGCAGCCGGCGACGCCGCGAAGGCTAGGCGTCGCGCTGCCAGTGCACGCGCAGTGTTGGATCGGTCCTCGACGTAGTGCCAGGGAAGCGCCGATTTGTTCAGCGCTTCGCGCAGCGCAGGGACGCGGGCGCTGAGAAATCCAGGATAGATTTATTCAGCGCTTCTCTAGTCGAGCGTGCCCTGGTTGGCGTGGTGGATGGCCTCGCCCAGGCCCCGCGCCAGGTGGGCGTCAGTGGTGATGATCAGCCGGCCGTCGGCGGTGTCCTTGCGCGTCAATCAGAGCAATATCTCGAAACGCTCGGGCGGGAAAGCTTCCGGCACCCGCGGTTCCTTGAACAGCTCCACCGCCGGCGCCACTTCCATGAAGGCGCAGCCCAGGTGCATCAGGCGCCGTGCCGGCGCAGGCAGGGCGGCGTCAGCCGGGAACTGGCCCAGATAGGCCAGCACCGCCTCCATACGCGGCAGCAGCGCGTGGTAGAAGGCTTCCAGGTCGTGGTAATCGCCATTCACGCGCCGGTGGTTGCGCGCGGCTTCCGTAGGCAGCGCCCACAGCGCCGCCCAGTGTTCCAGGTCGTGAAAATCGCCCGGCAGCAGGTCGGTTCCGCTCATGACTGCCTCCTCAACCCTGCCGCACCAGGCGGTCGACCACTTCGTACTGGTGGCGACAGGCGATTTCCTGGTCCGAGAACTGAAGCTCCCGGATGCCGCCCGATTCCAGCCCCCGCTGGCCCGCCTCCAGGGTCGACAGGTCCTCCAGCACGGCATCGCGCAGCAGCACCTTGGAGAACTCGCTGGCCACTTTCACTGCCGCGTTGGGCGCCTTCATCATGTACATGCGCACTTCCCAGTGGGTGCGGTTCACGGCTTCGGGCCAGAAGTTGTAGGTGAAATACCAGCCGTTGGCCGGATCGATGAAGAAATTGGGGAAGAACACGTTCACATCGAAACCCCAATTGCGCATGCCACCCGGATTCAAACCCGGCATCAGGTCCTGCATGGCGGCGGCGCCCTGGGTCAGCGTGGCGGCGGCCTTGAAGGCCAGCGCCTCGGCCGGCTTCGGGTTGCGCGACGGATTGGCCGGGCAGGACAGCGCCCGGTGCGGGCCGTCGATGCGCGCGTGATCCAGGATGCAGCTGGCGGTCTCGCCGCCGCTGAAGGCGTCCGGAAGGGACCGCCGATGCACCATGGCCACGTGATAGCCCTCCTGGAAGGCATCGGTGAACGCCTTCCAGTTGCAGGCGACCGTGGCGCGCCATGATCCGACCAGTTCCATCTGGTCGAACGGGTAGTCCTGCAGGTTGGCGCCCAGTTCGCCCAGATAGGTGCGCAGATCCTGCGGCGGGTTCTGCTGCGGGTGGATGAACACGAAGCCGTTCCAGGTGTCGCACGTGAACTCGGGCAGACCCAGCGCCTCCCGGTCCAGCTGGTAGAACTCGCCCTGGTCTGGCACGTCCACCAGCCGTCCGCGGCTGTCGTAGACCCAGCCGTGAAACGAGCAGGTCAATGCCTTGCGGCAGCCGTGTTCCCGGTAAGTGAGCAGGTTGCCGCGGTGCTGGCACACGTTGTGAAACGCGCGCACCTGGCCGTCGTCGCCGCGAATCACCAGCACCGACACGCCCAGCACGGCCAGGTTCTTGACGAAGTAATCGCCGGCATTGGGGATGGCATCCGCCCGGCCCAGATTCAGCCAGTGGCGCCGGAACACGGTTTCCCGCTCGCGCTCGAAATAGTCGGCTGAAATGTACGGCTCGACCGGCACTGGCCCACTGCCGAGGTCCGGATACTTGCTCGCAAAGCGAAAGGTGTTGCGCTCCTGCTTGCCCATGGCTGCTCCTCCAGTGCGTCCTCGCCGTTGCCGTATACCGGTCGGCGGCACACGTCTTAACATGCGTTCAGCAGTCGCAGCAACAATGGCCCCGAGGAGCCTGGGTCGGAGCCTCGCCCAGCGCCCGGCGCGAGCGGCCGGTACGGGGCGGGCGCCCGCAATGCTTCGGTCGGATAACCGCAGCGGCCGGTTGCCGGCAGGGTGGCCGGATCGAGGGCCGGCGAACGGGGCGGTTGATTTGTAGTCGTCATAAGCTGATGCTTCTGCGGTCGCGTGGCATTCTAGGACGCTCGACCGACCGGTCGCGCCACGCGGGAGGACATCGCTCATGGGCAGCCTGCACGACAAGACCTTTCCCGGCGAAAGCGCCGCCTGCCGCCCCGCGCGCGACACCCTGCTGGCGGCCGAAGCCGCGTCGCGCAAGCA
>NZ_DATCUY010000391.1:0-4136 GCF_036567245.1 Achromobacter sp.
TGAGCACGGTGAGGCGCCGCCGCGGCATCGGCGCCAGTGCGCTGGTTTTGGCGGTGTTGCTGTCGGCCTGCGCCTCGCCCGACCGGGAAAAGCCCGGAGCCCGCCGCGCCGACGTGCTGGCGCGGCTGGGTGCGCCGCACAGCGCGACTGCCCTGGAGGGCCACCGCGAGCGCCTGCTCTACTCCACCCAGCCGGCCGGCCGCCGGGTATTTCATCTCGACTTCGATGCCACCGGCCGCCTTGAACGCGTCGAGCAGGTGCTGTCCTTCGACCGCTTTTCGGGCATCGCGCTGAACCAGTGGACCCGGGCCGATGTGGAGCGCACCTTCGGCCCACCCGCGCTGGTGGAGCGGGTTGCCCGCTTTGACGGCGACGTCTGGACCTACCGGTTCATGGATGGCTATGAACCGCGCATGGCGCACATCCACATCGACCGCGCCGGCACGGTGCGCCAGCTGGCCTTCACCGATGACCAGCCGCCGGGCGATGACAGGGACCACTGACCACCGCCGCCCGACCCTTCTTCATGAAAATCATCTTTGCCGGAACCCCCGAATTCGCCCGCGTGGCTTTGCAGCGCTTGCTGAGCGCGGGGTTCACCGTGCCCCTCGTCCTCACCCAGCCCGACCGCCCGGCGGGCCGGGGCATGAAACTGCAGGCCTCGCCCGTCAAGCAGTGCGCACTGGAGCATGGCATTGCGGTGGCCCAGCCCCGCAGCCTGCGCCTGGACGGCAAATTCCCCGAAGACGCCGCGGCCGCCCGTGCCGCGCTGCTGGCCGCACAGGCCGATGCCATGGTGGTTGCGGCCTACGGCCTGATCCTGCCGCAATGGGTGCTGGACCTCCCGGCCAAGGGTTGTTTGAACATCCACGCCAGCCTGCTGCCACGCTGGCGTGGCGCCGCCCCCATCCACCGCGCCATTCAAGCGGGGGATGCCGAGACGGGCGTCACCATCATGCAGATGGACGCGGGCCTGGACACCGGCGCCATGCTGCTGACCGAGAAGCTGTCCATTCGCCCGCGCGACACCACGGCCTCATTGCATGACCGGCTGGCCGACCTGGGCGGGCGGCTGATCGTGGAGGCCCTGGAGCTGGCCGCCTGCGGTGGTCTGCAGCCCGTCCAGCAACCGGAGCAGGGCGTGACCTATGCACACAAGATCGAAAAATCCGAAAGCGCAGTCGACTGGTCGCTGCCGGCGCAGGTGATTGGCCGGCAGATCCGCGCCTTTGATCCCTTTCCTGGGGCCAGCACCACGCTGGGCCCAGAGATCATCAAACTCTGGGACTATGAAATTCATAGCTGCCAGCGCTTGCCAGACAAGCGCTGTGGCGAGATTTTGTCTATAGACCCCACCGGCGTGCTCGTGGCCTGCGGCGAAGATGCCTTGCGCCTGACCGCCCTGCAGCGGGCCGGCGGCAAGCGCTTGCCGGCCTCGGAATTCCTGCGCGGTTTTCCGCTGCAGCCGGGCATGGTGCTGGGGGCTGCAGACGGGTCCGGCGCCACCGGCGCGCCCACTTCGCCATGAGCCTGCAGGCGGTCCGCCAGACCGTGCGGCACCCGGCGTTCCGTCTGGCCATCACCGACATGGCCGGCACCTCGCTGGGGCTGGCCGCCTGGGCCATGGTGACCGGCGTGGCCATGGTGAAAAGCGGCATGTCGGTGTCCATGGCCATTTTCATGTCGCTGCTGGTGTATGCCGGCAGCGCCCAGCTGGCCGTGATACCGCTGCTGGCCACCGGCGCGCCACTGTGGGTGGTGTGGCTCACGGCGTCGTGCGTGAACCTGCGCTTCGTGATCTTCAGCAGCCTGTGGCGCAGCTACTTTGCGCACCTGCCGCTGCGTCAGCGCCTGGCCATTGGCTACTTCAGCGGCGACGTGATCTTCGTGGCCTTCATGAAGCGTTTTCCCGAGCCCCGCCCCGAACCCGATCAGGTTCCCTATTTCTGGGGCGCGGCCAGCACCAACTGGCTGGCCTGGCAGGTGCCGTCGATTGCCGGCATCCTGCTGGCCAACGCCGTGCCCCTGTCGTGGGGGCTCGGGTTTGCCGGCGTGCTGGCGCTGCTCGGTGTGCTGTTGTCGCTGCTGTTCGACCGCGCCACCTGGCTGGCTACGGGGGTGGCCGCCACGGCGGCCATTGCTGCCTTTGCCCTGCCGCTCAAGCTCAACATCCTGGTGGCCATTGCCGCTGCGGTCACCGTGGGCCTGCTGATCGAGGCCGTGGACCGGCGCCGCCACAAGCCCGAGGTGCTGCTGGTGCCGGCCGACAGCATGATCGGCGCCGACGCGCTCGAACAGGTCGAGGCGGGCGACGCGGTGGCACTGCGCGAGGAACTGCATCCATGAGCTGGGATTGGCTGGAACCCTTTGTTGCCGTGGCGGGCCTGGCCGTGCTCACCCTGGTGACGCGCTCCTTCTTCATGATCCCCGAGCGCGAGTTGCCCATGCCCGACTGGCTCAAGCGCGGGCTCAAATATGCGCCGCTGGCCGCGCTCACGGCGGTCATTGCGCCCGAGATCCTCATGTCGCACGGTGCGTTCATCACCACGCTGAAAGACGCGCGCCTGCCCGCCGTGCTGTGCGCTGTTGCCTACTACTTCTGGCGCCGCGGCATTCTGGGCACCATCGTGGTGGGGATGCTGGTGTACCTGCCCCTGCACATCGGCTGGGGCTGGTAGGGCGGCGGCCGCGACGGCCCGCAATGTAGAGGCGCCTAAAATGACAGACCCGTTACACGAGTCCCTTTCGCGAGCTTCTTGCCCATGAACATCCTGCGTTTTTCCGATCTGTGCGCCCAGAACCGAGTTCGTGGTCAGCGCGTCTTCATCCGTGCCGACCTGAACGTGCCGCTGGACGCCGCCGGCCACATCACCGAAGACACCCGTATCCGCGCCTCGATTCCGTGCATCCGCATGGCTCTGGACGCAGGCGCCGCCGTGATGGTGACCAGCCATCTGGGCCGCCCCACCGAAGGCGCATTCAAGCCCGAAGACTCGCTGGCCCCCGTGGCCCGGCGGCTGTCCGAGCTGCTGGGGCGCGACGTGCCGCTGCTCGCCAACTGGGTGGACGGCGTGACCGTGGCGCCGGGACAAGTCGTTCTGCTGGAAAACTGCCGCGTCAATGTCGGCGAGAAGAAGAACAAGGAAGAACTGGCCCGCAAGCTGGCCGCCCTGTGCGACATCTTCGTGAACGACGCTTTTGGCACGGCCCACCGCGCTGAGGGCACCACCTACGGCATCGCGCAATACGCCCCCATCGCGTGCGCGGGCCCGTTGCTGTCGGCCGAAATCGACGCCCTTACCAAGGCCCTGGCCCAGCCCCAGCGCCCGCTGGCGGCCATCGTGGCCGGCTCCAAGGTGTCCACCAAGCTCACCATCCTGCAAAGCCTGGCCGACAAGGTGGACCAGCTCATCGTGGGCGGCGGCATTGCCAACACCTTCATGCTGGCCGCCGGCCTGCCCATCGGCAAGAGCCTGGCCGAGCCCGATCTGCTGGACGCCGCCAGGTCGGTGATGGCCGCCATGAAGGCGCGCGGCGCTGAGGTGCCGATTCCCACCGACGTGGTTACCGCCAAAACCTTTGCCGCCGACGCGCCCGCCACCATCAAGGCCGCCACCGATGTGGCCGAGGACGACCTGATCCTGGACATTGGCCCCGAAACCGCCGCACGGCTGGCGGCGCAGCTCAAATCGGCCGGCACCATCGTATGGAACGGGCCGGTGGGCGTTTTCGAGTTTCCCGCCTTTGAAAATGGCACGCGCACGATTGCCCAGGCCATTGCGCAATCGCCCGCATTCAGCATTGCTGGCGGCGGCGACACCCTGGCGGCCATTGCCAAATATGGCATCGAGCAGCAGGTGGGCTACATCTCCACCGGCGGGGGCGCGTTTCTCGAAGTGCTCGAAGGCAAGACCTTGCCGGCGTTCGAGATTCTCGAAAAGCGGGCCGCCGCCATGTCCTGAAGACTTGCGCTGCTTGCCCGCAGGGGCATTCAGGCCAAGGCCGTTTCGACGGCCTTTTTTCATGGGCGCTTTCATGGGTGTTGTCATGGGTGTTTCGTGCCCTTCATGGCGCCGCCTAAAATTGCGCCCCATGACCTTTCTCGACATGCTGCGCAATGCATCCACCCAGAACAA
>NZ_DATCUY010000392.1:0-6214 GCF_036567245.1 Achromobacter sp.
GGCTGGCCAGGCGGCGCGCGATGAAGCCGGGCAGATCGTCCGCCCGGGCGAAACCCAGATCGCATAGTTGCGCGAGCGCCATGGCGGGATAGTCGTCATAGACACTGACCACGTCCATCTGGTCCGGCTCCAGGCCCGCACGCTGCCAGAGCGCGGGCGCAAACTCGGCGATGCCGGTCTGCAGCCCGTCTCCTTCCTGCAGGTCGCCGTTGTAGCGGGCATCGCTGGCCAGCAGCCTCACGCAAATCCCCGCCGGACGCGCACTCAGCACCAAGGCGCATGCGCCGCTGACCACCGGCACGCAGTCCATGCGGCCCAAGGGAGGCGCGATCAACGGCGCGGCCAGGTACTGCTCCAGGCTCAAGGGCTGGCGATAGGCGGCATTCGGATTCGCCGCCGCCCATTGCCGCTGCGCCACGCACAGCGCGCCATAGTCCTCCCGCTTGAGCCCGGTCCGCGCCATCTGCCGTTGCGTGAGCATGGCGAACAAGGGGTTCGGACCCTCGCAGCCCAAGGGGCTGAGATAGTCGCGCGCGCTGCGGTTATAGCCGCGCACCAGTCCGGCAAAATCGGCCCCGGTGAAATGGTCACCGGCCACCAGCACGATCGTCTCGGCGTGCCCGGCTTCCAGCGCGAGCCAGGCCTGGCGCAGCAGATTGATGGCGCTGGCGCCGCCCATCTCGTCCTGCATGCACCAGTTGAGCCGCAGTCCCAGCTGCCATGCCAGATCGATGGCGCGGTCCGGACGCAGCGTGAACGAGGCCACGCCCAACCCGTCCACGCGGTCTGGCGTCAACCCCGCGCTGCGCAGCGCCTGGGCAATCGCTTCGGCCATCAGGCCGGCCGTGCTGGTCTGGGGACCTGGGTGACGCAAGGCGGGCGTTTCGCCCACGCCAACGATGGCCGGACCGCAGGTCGCGCTCACGCGGACTCCTCGCGCGGCGGTTCGCGCGTCAGCAACAAGGTCAACACGGTAACCGCGGCCATGCCCACCAGGAACCACGCCACGGGCGTCGCCGATTCATACTTGCGCAATAGCGCCATGGCGATCAGCGGCGACAAGCCCCCGGCAAAAACAGAGGCAAGCTCATGCCCCAACGCCAATCCCGTGTACCGCACTTCCGCGGGAAACAGTTCGGCGAAGTACGCCGGCTGGGTCCCTATCATGGCGGCATGGCACACCGTGTTGCCCAGGAAAAACGCCAGGAAGATCCACACCGGCTCCTTGGTCTGCACCAGCCAGAAGAAGGGAAAGGCCACCAGCACCAGGCCGGCCGAACCGATCAGGTACACCGTGCGCCGGCCGATCCGGTCGGACAGGTGGCCAAACCAGACCAGGGTACCCAGTTCGATGAACATCGACAGCAACACGCCGCCCAGCATGACGTCGTTGGGAATGCCCAGAAACTTGCCATAGGCCAGCGCGAACGCCAGGAAGATGTACGAGCCGCCGTTCTCGGCCACGCGCAACCCCATCGCGGTAAAGACCTGGCGCGGATAGCGGCGGAACACTTCCACCGCCGGCATGCCGCGCTTGGCCGTCTTGGCGGCCTGCACGAATTCTTCGCTTTCCGGGATGTGCTTGCGGATGTACAGGCCCACCCCGAAGATCAGCACGCTCAAGAGAAACGGCAGGCGCCAGCCCCAGCTCATGAAGGCCTCCTGCGGCAGCTGCTGCGCCAGCATGAAGACGCCCGACGACAGCACGAAGCCGCCCGCCACACCCAATTGGCTAAAAGACGAGAAGTAGCCGCGGCGCTTGCCTCCGACCGCCTCGCTGATCAACAGCACGCCGCCGCCCCACTCTCCGCCCGCGGCGGCGCCCTGCAGGATGCGCAGCGCGACCATGGCCACCGGCGCCCAGAAGCCGACTTGATCGTAGGTGGGCAACAGCCCGATCAGGAACGTGGCGACGCCCATCAGGCCCAGGGTCCACTCCAGCGCCAGCTTACGGCCATAGCGGTCGCCGATGTGGCCGAAGATCACGCCGCCCAGCGGCCGCGCCAGGAAACCCACCGCAAAGCCCGCAAAGGCCCCCATGGTGCCCAGCAGCGGATCGGTGCCCTTGGGAAAGAACAGCTCGCCGAACACCAGCGCCGCCGCCGTGCCGTAGATGAAGAAGTCATACCATTCCATCGCGTTGCCCGCGACGGAGGCCATCACCACGCGCCGCGTGCGCTTTCTGCGCGCATCGTCGCCAGCGGCCGCGGCCGCCCCCTTGTATGCCATCGTCATTGCCGCCCCTTGTATGTTTTGAATGGAACTGTGGCGCTCAGCGCGCCACGCGATAGCCGGCGGCGTCCCGGTCCCAGGCGTCGCCGGTAATGCCCTCATCCCGCAACTGGAACTTGCGGATCTTGCCGTTCTCGGTGCGCGGCAGATCGTCCAGCACGCGCAGATAGCGCGGCACGGCGAAATACGGCATGCGAGGCTGGCAGAAATCAAGCAGCGACTGAGGCGTGATGGCCTGCCCGGTCTTGTAGACCAGCGCGGCCATGACCTCGTCCTCGGCCAACTCCGAACGCACCGCATAGACCGCCACGGCGGCCACCGACGGATGCGCCAGCAGCACCTGCTCCACCTCGTACGAGGAAATGTTCTCGCCGCGCCGCCGGATCGCGTCCTTCATGCGGTCCAGGAAGCGGAAGTAGCCGTCGGCCTCGCGGACCACGCGGTCCCCCGTGTGGAACCAGAGGTTGCGCCAGGCCTGTACGGTCTTGTCGTCCATGCCGAAATAGCCGGTGGCAATCGCGAACGGCATGTGTGCGCGCAGCAGCAGTTCGCCCGGCGTGCCGTCTGGCACTGCGGCGTCGTGCTCGTCAGCCGCCATCGCGTCGAATTCGGGCGCGGCGCGGCCCATCGTGCCTGGGCGCTGTTCGGCCAGCGTGCCGCCCAGCGCGAAATTGGTTTCGGTGGAGCCGTAGCCTTCCAGCAGCGCGACGCCGGTGCGTTCGGCGAACGCCGCATGGAAGCGTTCGGGAACCCCTGGCGCCAGCGCAATCCGCGCGCGGTGGCGCCGTTCGGCCGCGGCGGGCGGCTGCGCCAGCAGCATGGGCACCATGGCGCCCAGCAGATAGGTCACCGTGGCGCCCGTGGCCTCGAGCCGGTCGAAATAGCGGCTGGCCGAAAAACGTTCATCGCAGACGATGGTCGCGCCCGTGACCAGGGCCTGAAAACAGGCGTTCAAGGCATTGGTGTGAAAGAGCGGCAGACTCGTGTAGAGCACATCGCTGTCGGCAATCTCCAGATTGCGCGCGGCGATCCTGCCCCACCAATAGAACTGCGCGTGCGGACAGCACACGCCCTTGGACAGGCCGGACGTGCCCGAGGTGTACAGGATGGCCAGCGTATCTCCCGGCCCGACGTCGGCCGCCGGCGGGAGCGGCGAGTCCGATGCAAGCGGCGGTGCGCCGGCCTGGACCGGCAGCGCCAATGCGTCGGCGTTCCCGTCCAGCAGCCAGATGCGGTTCAAGGCCAGGGCCTGCGTGTCCAGCGCCGCCAGCGCGGGACAGGACGTGGCGTCGGCCACCAGCAACCGGCAACCGCTGTTGGCCAGGATGTGCTGCAGCTGCATGCCGCGCGACGCCGTGTTGATGGGCACCACCACCGCGCCCAGCCAGCCGCAGCCCAACACGATGGACAGGAATTCATGCCGGTTGCCTGCCATCAAGCCGACCCGGTCGCCCCTGGCGACGCCGGCCGCGGCCAGGCGCGCTGCCCAGGCCGCCGCATGGTCGGGCGCATCGCCATAACGCAACGAGCCGCCTGGCGCCTGCACCCAGGTGCGTTCGCCCCAACGGGCGCCCTGCTCCAGCAACAACGACGGCAGTGTCAACGCATGCATGGCGGTGCTTCCCCTGTGTTGCGGCCATCGGCAAGCGTTGCCCCAGCCCTTGTGAAATTAGTCTAGGAATCAACTATTTATATGTCAAATTTATAGGTATTATTTATCTTATAAATCAGGCTGATATGAGAGGCATGCATGGACTTCGACCTGAACCTCATGCGGGTTTTCCTGACCGTGCTGCATGAGCGCAGCGTCACCCGGGCGGCGCAGCGCCTGAACTTGACGCAGCCCGCCGTAAGCTACGCGCTGGCGCGCTTGCGTGAAAAATTCGACGATCCCTTGTTCGCCCGCACCGCGTCCGGCATGCAGCCTACGCCGGTAGCGTTTGCCCTGGCCGAGCCTATCGAACGCGGCATGAACAGCTTCGCCGAAGCCGTGAGCCTGCGGCAGCGCTTCGAGCCAGCCAGCAGCACCCGGCGCTTTCGCCTGTCCATGTCCGATATCGGCGAAATGGTCTTCCTGCCGTCACTGATGGAACGCATTCACGCCTTGGCGCCGCGCCTGCAGGTCGAGGTATTGGAAATTCCATTGGAACGGCTGCCGCAGGCGCTCAAGGAAGGCGAGGTCGATCTCGCCATCGGCAACCTGGCCGGCCTGGGCAGCGAGACCTGCCATGCCGAACTGTTCCGCGAACGCTACACCTGCATGGGCCGGCGCGGCCATCCGGTCTTGTCGGTCGGCCTGACGCGCAGCCAGTTCAAGCGCCTGGACCACATCCTGGTGGCCTCGCGCGCCAGCGCCCACCGCTTGCTGGACGACGTGCTGAGCGAGGCCGGGCTGCCGCGCAGGCCCTATCTGACCTTGCCGCATTTTTCGGCGGCCGCCGAGATCGTGCGGCGCACCGATCTCACCATGACCCTGCCCTTGCGGGCGGCGATCTGGTTCAACCGGGACGACGCCTTTCAGATACGCCCGCTGCCCATCGCCCTGCCGCCCCTGTCGGTGACCGTGCATTGGCACGCCCGCTTCGAAAGCGACCCCGGCACGGTCTGGTTGCGCCGCCTGGTGGTGGAAACGCTGGCGGACCCGGATCCGGCCTGAGCCGGAGCGGGCCGCCGGCCCGCGCCGTAGGGCGCTTGCCGCCGCGCTATCCCATCGCGGCCAGCATCAGGTCCAGGTTCTGAACCGCCGCGCCCGACGCGCCCTTGCCCAGGTTGTCGAACACTGCCGTCAGCAGTACCTGCCCCTCCTGGGCATTGCCGTAGACGGCCAGGCGCAGATCGTTGCTGCCATTGAGCGCCTGGGGATCCAGGTGGGTATGGGCGGCCGCGTCCTGCGGCGCCACCACCTGCACATGCCTGGCGCCTTCGTAATGCTGCTGCAGGCAGGCGTGCAGGCGCTGCATGTCCACGCCCGCTGGCAGCAGCCGCAACTGCAGCGGCACCGTGAGCACGATGCCCTGGCGATAGGCGCCGTAGGCCGGCACGAACACCGGCCGCTGCGTCAGGCCGGCATGGCGTTCGATTTCCGGCGTGTGCTTGTGCGCCAGGCCCAGCCCGTAGAGCTGGAATGCCGGTCCGCCGCCGCCATCGACGGCCTCGTACGCGTCCACCGCGGCGCGGCCGCCGCCGGAATAGCCCGACACCGCATGGATCACCACGGGATAGTCAGCCGGCACCAGCCCCGCCCGCAGCAGCGGACCGAGCAAGGCGATCGCGCCCGTGGGATAGCAGCCGGGATTGCTCACCCGCCGGGCCTGGGCGATAAGCCCAGCCTGTTCCGCGTTCATTTCCGGAAAACCGTAGACCCAACCGGCCGTCGTGCGGTGGGCGGAACTGGCGTCTATCACCCGCACGTCGGGATTGACGATCGAAGCGGCGGCCTGGCGCGCCGGCTCGTCGGGCAGGCACAGGATGGCGATGTCGCAGCCGTTGATTGCCTGCGCGCGGCGCTGCGGGTTCTTGCGTTCCGCCTCAGGCAGCGTCAGCAGCCGCAGGTCCGTGCGCCCATGCAGGCGTTCGTGGATCTGCAGGCCGGTGGTGCCCTGGTCGCCGTCGATGAAAACTAGAGGATGGGTCATGGCGCTTGCGTCCTGGATCAAAGGGAGCGCCGGAACGTTCCGGGCGCAGGACCTCATCATCGGTCCGGATCGTAGATAACAAAAGTCGAATATCATGACTATCCAATTCAGCTTTCCTGAACGAGACCACCATGCGTGAGATCAGCCTGGACCGCCTGCGCACCCTGGTCGCCATCGCCGACCTGGGCTCGTTCGCCGACGCGGCCCGCGCGCTGCATCTGGCGCCGCCCACCATCAGCCTGCACGTGGCCGACCTGGAAGAACGCATCGGCGCGCCGCTGCTGACGCGCAAGCGCGGCCAGGTTCGGCCCACGTCCATCGGCGAAACCTTGCTGGAGCGCGCGCGC
>NZ_DATCUY010000393.1:0-7135 GCF_036567245.1 Achromobacter sp.
AGTTGCGGCAGCACAGTAAACCCCGGTTTTAGAATCGATAATCAAACCTTCGGATTATACCCTGAGCGGCCGTTTTCCCTGGCGAACCGCGCCAAATAAGGCCGGAAACGGCGTTTTGGCCTGTTTTTCCGCGTCCCGCCGTCCCCCTCCCTCATCCAGCCGACAGCGGCCTGGCGGCCTCAGTGATACGCTAGGACACCTTCAACCCTAGCCTGCTGCGAGCCGTACCGTCCATGTCCAGCCAACTTGACGCCCTGCGCAACCACACCACCGTCGTCGCCGACACGGGGGATTTCGAAGCCATGAAGGCGCTGCGTCCCACCGACGCCACGACGAACCCGTCCCTTATTCTCAAGGCCGTCCAGCAGGACGCCTACCGCCCCCTGCTGGAAAAGACCGCGCGCGAGCACCGCGGCGCGCCCACCGCCGAACTCATGGACCGCCTGCTGGTCGCCTTCGGCCGCGCCATCCTGGACATCGTGCCCGGCCGCGTCTCGACCGAGGTCGATGCCCGCCTGTCGTTCGACACCCGCGCCACCATCGAGCGCGCCCGCAGCCTGATCGCCCTGTACGAAGCCGCCGGCGTGCCGCGCGAGCGCGTGCTGATCAAGATCGCCTCGACTTGGGAAGGCATCCAGGCCGCCCGCGCCCTGCAATCGGAAGGCGTGCGCTGCAACCTGACCCTGCTGTTCTCGCTGCCGCAGGCCGTGGCTTGCGCCGATGCGCGCGTGCAGCTGATCTCGCCCTTCGTCGGCCGCATCTACGACTGGCACAAGAAATCCGCCGGCGCCAACTGGGTCGAGGCCGACAATGCCGGCGCGCGCGATCCCGGCGTGCTGTCCGTGACCCGGATCTACCAGTACTACAAACACTTCGACATTCCGACCGAAATCATGGGCGCAAGCTTCCGCAACGTCGGCCAGATCCTGGCGTTGTCGGGCTGCGACCTGCTGACCATCAGCCCTGAGCTGCTGACCAAGCTGGCCGGCACCGAGGGCGACGCGCCGGCGCAATTGCGCGCGGACGACGTCACGGCCGACATCGCGCGCATCGGCGCGGACGAAGTCACGTTCCGTACCCTGCTCAATGAAGACGCGATGGCCAGCGACAAGCTGTCGGAAGGCATCCGCCTGTTCGTGGCGGACGCGGTCAAGCTGGATGCGTTGATCGAGGCGCAGCGGACCTGAATCGGGCGGGCGCCGCGGCGCCCGTCGCCTTGCAGGCGCGGGAATGCACGGCCGGCGGCCGCGCGCCTGCGTCAGCGGTGATCGTGCGAATGCACCTGCAGCGCTTCCAGGAAGCGCGACACCATGTTGTAGGCCGCTACCGTCGCGGTCAGTTCCACGATGAGTTTTTCCGAGCCCATCGCCGCCCGGGCCGCCTGGAATACCGCTTCCGGCACCTGCACCTGCCGCGTCATGGCGTCGGTGTAAGCCAGCACTGCCTTTTCGCGTTGGTCGAACAGGTCCGAGCCTTCCCAATTGTCCAGCGCGTCCAGCTGCGCCTGCGACACGCCTTCCTTCAGCGCGATCGGCGCATGCTGGTCGGCCTCGTAAGGCGCGCCGTTGATGGCCGCGACGCGCATGATCACCAGTTCCCGCAGGTCGCCCGGCAAGGTGCTGAGCTGGCGGATGGAAGTCAGGTAATTGAGCCAGCCGCCCGCCACGGCGGGGCTGTGCAGCAGCATCTGGTACAGGTGCAGGACACTGCCGCGCTCGGCGACGATGCGGTCGACCAACGGCTTGGCTTCGGGATGGGTCAGGTCGGCGTAGGGTAGACGGGCCATGGGAACTCCTTCAGATCTTTTCGGTTTCGCCGGACCGGGGCTGCCATTTCATCAGGCGTTTTTCACCCATGCCGACGACGGCGTCCAGCACCAGCGCGAACGCCGTCAGCACGATGATGCCCGCGAACACAGTGTTCACGTCGAAGGTGCCTTCGGCCTGCAAGATCAGGTAGCCCACGCCGCTGGCCGAGCCCAGGTACTCGCCCACCACCGCGCCCACGAAGGCCAGGCCCACCGAGGTATGCAAGCTGGAGAACACCCAGCTGGTAGCCGACGGCAGGTAAACGTGCCGCAGCAACTGGCGCCGGCGCGCGCCCAGCATCCGGGCGTTGTCCAGCAAGGTGGGGCTGACTTCGCGCACGCCCTGGTAGACGTTGAAGAACACGATGAAGAACACCAGCGTCACGGCCAACGCCACCTTGGACCAGATGCCCAGGCCGAACCACATGCCGAAGATGGGCGCCAGGATGACGCGCGGCATCGAGTTGGCGGCTTTGATGTAAGGATCAAGGATCGCGCTGGCGCCCGGCGACAGCCCCAGCCACAGGCCGAAGGCCAGCCCGGCAATGGTGCCGATGAAAAAGGCCAGCACGGTCTCGGTCAGCGTCACGCCCAGGTGGGTGTAGATGTCCGCGTTGGTGACGAACCAGGCCCAGATGCGGCCCCACACCTTCAGAGGCTCGCCGAAGAAGAAGGCCACCTTGGGATCGCGCGAGGCGAAATGCCAGACCAGCAAAATGATGACGAGCAACAGCAACTGCCAGAAGCGCAGGCTGGCCGAACCGGGTTTGATCAGCTTGGGCATGGCTCAGGCTCGCTTCTGTTGGGCGTAGCCCTTTAGGACTTCTTCGCGCAGCACCCCCCAGATGGCCGCGTGCAGTTCCACGAAGCGTGGATGCGTGCGCACTTCGGCCACGTCGCGCGGGCGCGGCAGGTCGATGACGAATTCGCCGATGGGATGCGTGCCAGGCCCTGCCGACAGCACCACCACGCGGTCGCTCATGGCGATCGCCTCGTCCAGGTCGTGGGTGATGAAGAGCACCGCCTTGCGCTTGGCCATCCAGAGGTCCAGGACCTCGTTCTCCATGAGCTGGCGGGTCTGGATGTCCAGCGCCGAGAACGGTTCGTCCATCAGGATGATGTCCGGATCGCGGATCAGCGTCTGCGCCAGCATCGCGCGCTTGCGCATGCCGCCCGACATCTGGTGCGGATAGCGGCTTTCAAAACCGCCCAGGCCGACGCGGCGCATCCATTCGCGGCCACGCTCCAGCGCCTGCGAACGCGGCACGCCGGCGAAGTCCAGTCCGGCCACCACGTTGTCCAGCGCACTGCGCCAGGGCAGCAAGGCTTCGCCCTGGAACATGTAGCCGGCGCGCTCATTGATGCCGGACAGGGGCTGCCCGAACACCTTCACACTGCCCGACGACGGCGCCAGCAGGCCGGCGCCGACGTTGAGCAAGGTGGACTTGCCGCAGCCGGTCGGGCCCACCACCGACACGAACTCGCCCGGCTCGATGGCCAGGGTGGTGTCGCTGACAGCGGTGTAGCGCTGCGACCGGTCGTCGCGGGAGACAAAGGTGCAGCTGATGTTTTCCAGCGACAGCGCGGCTTCAGCCATTGGGGTACTTCTCGTTGGCGCGGCGGGCGTAGTCGTTGGTCCAGACCTTGGACGGGTCGATCTTGGCGCCATCGAAATCCGCCTGGTAGGCCGCCAGCGCCTTGAGCGCGGTGGCGGCGCCATCCTCGGGGATCATGCCGTCCGGCGACAGGCCTTCCAGGCTCTTGGCGATGGCGGCCTTGTAGACGGCCGGATCGCCCAGCAGATAGGTTTCCGGCACGACCTTGGCGATCTCGTCGGCGCCGGCCTTCTGGATCCACTTGTCGGCGCGCACCAGGGCGTTGGCCAGGGCCTGGGTGGTGTTGGGGTTGGCGTCGATGAAGGCTTGCGGCGCATACAGGCAGCCCGCCGGCATATTGCCGCCGAAGATGTCCTGGGTGTCCTTGAGCGTGCGCGTGTCGACGATGATCTGGATGTCGCCCGGCATTTCCAGCATCGACACCACGGGGTCGGTGTTGGAGATGGCATCGATCTGGCCGCTGCGCAGCGCGGTCACCGCGCCAGCGCCCGCGCCCACGCCGATGATGGACACGTCCGAGGCCTTCAGGCCGTGCTTGGCCAGGAAGAAGCTGACCACCATGTTGGTGGACGAGCCCGGCGCGGTCACGCCGATCTTCTTGCCCTTCAGGTCGGCGGGACCCTTGTAGTTGGGCAGGTTCTTCTTGGACACGCCCACGCCTATCATGGGCGCGCGGCCCTGCAGCACGAAAGCGCGATAGGCCTGGCCCTTGGACTGCATGGACAAGGTGTGCTCGAACGCGCCCGACACGATGTCGGCGCTGCCGCCCACCACGGCCTGCAAGGCCTTGGAGCCACCCGCGAAGTCGGCGATGCTGACATCCAGCCCTTCGTCCTTGAAGTAGCCGCGGGCTTCCGCGATGGACAGGGGAAGATAGTAGATCAGCGGCTTGCCGCCGACGGCGATCTGGACCTTGGTCTTCTCCAGCTTCTGCGCGCGCACGATGGCGGGCGCCATGCCCATGACGCCGGCGGCGCCGGCCATCTTGAGCAGATCACGGCGAGTGACTGACATGTGGTTGTCTCCTAGTTGTCGGGCAGACCGATAGCGCCGGTCTTTGCCAGCGCTTCTATAGCCGCTGAATCATACCCCAGCGATTTCAGGACTTCCTCGGTATGTTCCCCTAATACAGGGCCCACCCAACGCGTCTCGCCGGGCGTCTCCGACAGCTTGGGCACCACGGCGGGCAGCTTGACCGGCGTGCCGTCGGGGAAGCGATGCTGCTCTATCATGCGGCGCGCCAGGAACTGCGGATCGCCGAACATGTCGGCCACGCTGTAGATCTTGCCCACGGGCACGTCGGCGCCTTTCAGGACGCCCAGCGCCTCTTCGATGCCGCGCGCGCCGCACCATTGCTGGATGGCGCCGTCGATCTCTTCCACGCGTTTGGCGCGGCCGTCGTTGCGCACCAGGCCCGGATCGGTGGCCAGGTCGTCGCGGCCAATGGCGCGCATCAATCGATGGAAGATCGCGTCGCCGTTGCCGGCGATGACGATGTTCTGGCCGTCGCGGGTGGTATAGGTATTCGAGGGCACGATGCCGGGCAGCGCGCCGCCCGTACGCTCGCGCACCACGCCGGCCACGTCGTATTCGGGCACCAGGCTTTCCATCATGTTGAACACGGCCTCGTACAGCGCCACGTCCACCATCTGCCCCTGCCCCGCCTGGCAATCCGCGCCCTGCTTGCCGTTCCAGCGTCCGCCGGTGGCGTCGCGGTGGCGCAACGCCATCATCGCGCCGATCACGCCGTGCAGCGCGGCGATCGAATCGCCGATGGAGATGCCGACGCGCAAGGGCGGCCGGTCCGGATGGCCCGACACATAGCGCAGCCCGCCCATGGATTCGCCGATGGCGCCAAAGCCCGGCTGGTCCTTCATGGGCCCGGTCTGCCCATAGCCGGACAGGCGCACCATGATGAGCGCGGGATTGATCGCGCGCAGCTGCTCGTAGCCCAGGCCCCACTTCTCGAGCACGCCCGGCCGGTAGTTCTCGACCACCACGTCGGCGTCCAGCGCCAGCTTGCGGGCGATTTCACGCGCGCGCGGGTCTTTCAGGTTGAGAGCGATGGATTGCTTGTTGCGGGCCTGGACTGTCCACCAGAGCGAATTGCCCTCGTGCAGATGGCGCCAGCTGCGGATGGGATCGCCGCCGCCCGTGCCGTCAGGCCCGTGGGGCGTTTCCACCTTGATGACGTCGGCGCCGAATTCGCCGAAGATGCGCGCGGCGAACGGGCCGGCGATGAGCGTGCCGAGTTCCAGGACCTTGAGTCCGGTCAGCGCTGACATGGCTTGTCTTCCTCACTGTTTTGCCGTTGCCGATACGTTGCCGGCAGGCATTCTGGTACTGCGGAATCAGGTGATCTTGCGTTCCATCAGCGCCCAAGCAATGGTGCCGGCGTCCACATATTCCAGTTCGCTGCCGGCAGGCACGCCTCGCGCCAGGCGCGTGACGCGCAGCCCGCGCTCACCCAGCGCTTCGCCCAGGAAATGGGCGGTGGTTTCGCCTTCGGCGGTGAAGTTGGTGGCCAGGATGACTTCCTGCACCGCGCCGTCGGTCGCGCGCTTGATCACCCGCTCGAAATCCAGCTCGCGCGGACCGATGCCTTCGAGCGGCGCGACGCGGCCCATCAGCACGTAGTACAGGCCGCGGTAGCCGTGGCTGGACTCGATCATGTTCTGGTCGGCCGGCGTCTCGACGATGCACAGCAACGAGGGATCGCGCTTGGGGTTGCTGCAGGTGCCACAGACTTCTTCTTCCGAAAAGCTGTTGCAGCGGGCGCAATGCTTCAGGTCCCGCACCGCGCCCGCCAGCGCCCGCCCCAGCATGTCCGCGCCTTGCGGGTCATGCTGCAGCAGGTGATAGGCCATGCGCCGGGCGGAGCGCACGCCCACGCCGGGCAGGCGCCGCAGCGCCTCGATCAGCGAGACGAGCGGCTCGGGTTCAGGCAGTAGCGGATCCATTGCGGCCTTGGGGCTGCGCTCAGAACGGCAGCTTCATGCCCGGGGGCAGCGGCATGCCGGCGGTGACCGATGCCATCTTTTCCTGCGAGGTGGCTTCGGCCTTGCGCAGCGCGTCGTTGAAGGCGGCAGCGACCAGGTCTTCCAGCATGTCCTTGTCGTCGCCCAGCAGCGACGGGTCGATGGCGACGCGCTTGACGTCGTGGCGGCAGGTCATGGTGACCTTGACCAGGCCGCCGCCGGAGGCGCCTTCAACCTGGATGTCGGCCAGCGCGTCCTGCGCCTTCTTCATGTTTTCCTGCATTTGCTGCGCCTGGCGCATCAGGCCGGCCAGTTGTCCTTTCATCATGATCGATGCTTCCTTGAATGAGGGGAATGAGAGATGGCCGCCGCTTCAGGCAGCGGCGGCGGGTGAATCAACGTGGCGGATCGAGCCAGGCACGACCTGGCCGCCGAAATCGGCGACCAACGCTTGTACAAATGGATCGACGGCGACCGCGTCTTCGGCGGCCTGCTGGCGGGCGGCGCGTTCGGCCTGGGCCACGGCATGCGCCGTCGCCTCGCCCGTTACGCCGACCTCGACGTCCAGCCGTATGCCCTGGCCGAAATGTTCGCACAACACGGTCTGCAGACGGACGCGGCTTTCGCTTTCGGCCAGCGTCTTGACGGCCACGCGCAGGATGATGGCGTCGCCCTGCACGCCGGCCCATGCGCTCTGGCGCGCCAACTCCGCCGCCAGGCCGGTGACCGGCAGG
>NZ_DATCUY010000394.1:0-2867 GCF_036567245.1 Achromobacter sp.
GCAGCGCCCGCAGCGGCGCCGTGCGCAGGCGTTCGCGGCAGGCCCGCGCGTAAGGCGTGTAGACGCGGTAGCACTCGCCCTTGCCGGTCAGTACGGTGCCGGGCCGCAGCAGCGAGGCGCCGTGATGCAGCGTCCAATCCACGTCCATGGCCTGCAGGCGGCCGGCAACCGCGGCATCGCGGCGGCGTTCGTTGACGGCCCATTCGGCGTTGGCGTGGACCTGGCCGATGGCGTGGGTACGGCAGAAATTGGCCAGCGCGTCCGGCGCGTCGCTCCAGTCATGCACGGTCAACAGCCGCAGCGGAATACCCAGGCGGTCGAGTTCCTGCGATAGTTCGCGCAGATTGCGCAGCCAGAAATCGACCTTGGCCGGCGCGTCGCCATGCAGCCGCCATTGGCCGGGCGCGGCCAGAAACAGGGCGGTGACCTTGCCGGCTTCGGCGGCCGCGGCCAGGGCGGGATTGTCGTGCGCGCGCAGGTCGGTGCGCAGCCAGAGCAGCGTGTTCATGGCGGTCCAGGGCAGGGGGACGGCGAGGCTGGCATTCTATATTGCGCCCGCCGGGGGCGCGCGCCGGCAGGACGGGCTTGGAAGACGATGTAAAAACTACGAGTAGATGTGTCCTTGCCTGCACGGGCCGGCGCAGCGGGCCTCGCAGGGGAATCCGCGCGGCGCGGCCCAATTGCGGCGCTTTGCGGTCAAACCATGAAACACGCTGGCGCGTCGGGCATATTGACGCGGCCTGGGCCCCGCCATGTAATTCAAATAAACGACTAGAGCAAGATGAACGCTATGGGAAATCTGATGGACCTACGCCCGTCTTTTCTGAGGGGCCGCACACCCGCAGGCAATTCGTCGCGCGACGTTTTGCAAAAGCTCTGGCGCTCGGTGGATCTGCCCGATGAATCGCTGGACCATGTGGTGTTGACTGGCGCCGAACCGGTACTCCCATCGTCCTTCGCCGTCGGGACGGCGGCGCAGACCAGCATGGCCGCGGCCGCGCTGGCCGCGGCCGAAATCTGGAATTTGCGCGGCGGCGCCCGGCAGCAGGTCGGCGTCGACATGCTGCACGCGGTGCAGGAGTGCCGCAGCCACTACACCATCAACGGCATCACCCCCAATCCCTGGGACCCCATTACCGGCCTTTACCGCTGTGGCGACGGCGGCTGGGTTCGCATCCACGCCAATTTTGCCCACCACCGCGATGGCGCCCTGGCGCTCTTGGGCTGTCCCGCCGGCGAGGACACCACCCGCGCAATGGTGGAGCGCGCCTTGGGCCGCTGGAAGGCCCTGGATTTCGAGCAGGTGGCTGCGGACGCGGGCCTGCCGGTGGCGGCCATGCGCAGCTTCGACGAATGGGACCGCCACCCGCAAGCCGTGGCGGTCGCCGCGCAGCCCTTGCTCACCATCGAGCGCATCGGCGAAGCGGATCCGCGACCCTTGCCGAAGTACGGCAACGGCGCCCGCCCGCTCAAGGACATCCGCGTGCTGGACCTGACGCGGATCATCGCCGGACCCGTCTGCGGGCGGGCGCTGGCGGCCTATGGCGCCGACGTGATGCTGCTCAACTCGCCGCATCTGCCCAACATCGACAACATCATCGACACCAGCCGCGGCAAGCTGTCCGTGCTGGCCGACCTGGATACGGCCGACGGCCGTATCGCGCTGGGCAACCTCTTGCGCAGCGCGCACGTGTTCGTGCAGGGCTACCGCCCCGGCGGCTTGGCTGCGTTGGGCTTCGGCCCGCAGGACGCGGCGCGCATCCGCCCTGGCATTGTTTACGTGTCGCTGTCGGCCTATGGCGACAAGGGCCCCTGGGCCGGCCGCCGCGGTTTCGATTCCCTGGTGCAGACCGCAACGGGCTTCAATCATGCCGAGGCACAGGCCGCGGGCCAGGACGCGCCCAAGCCCATGCCCCTGCAGATCCTGGACCATGTCTCGGGCTATCTGATGGCCTTCGGCGCGCAGGCCGCGCTGGCGCGGCAGGCGACCGAAGGCGGCAGCTGGCATGTGCGCGTGTCGCTGGCGCAAACCGCGCAGTGGCTGCGCGGCCTGGGCCGCGTCGAGGGCGGCCTGGCCTGTCCTATGCCGGGCTTCGAAGGCTTGCTGGAAACCGAGCCCTCCGGTTTCGGCGAGCTGGTGGCCTTGCGCCACGCCGCGCAGTTCTCGGAAACCCCGGCCCGCTGGACCCGTCCGTCCAGCCCGCCCGGCACCCATCCTCCGGTCTGGCCGTTCAATTAAGGCCGCGGGCGCGCGCCAGCGCGCCATGAGGCGCTTGCCCCTGGGGTGGGCGGCCCTCTTCGGGCGGGGATGCTTCCTCGGTTCCGTCCCATTTTGACGAAAGCGCCGTAACACGGCCGGACAGGCGTGTCTGTTCGACACGACCCGCGTCTCCAGCGTTCAGCCATGCCTGAACCGCCTCCATCGCTTTTTCCCACAGGTCCTGTCTGACGTCCGTTGTACGCGGATCGATCTTGTATTCAGATTTTCTGTTATCGAATCAATAAATTACATATTGATATCATTAGTCATATAAATAGCATGTCGTCATATTTTGTCATTTTCTAATAACAACACGAACCCGCGGGCAAGGATCGCTTCAAGCGTGCACGCGATTTCGTCCTGGATCTGAACCAGAACGGATTCGCCCATGCCGCCATTTAGTAGTTTGGCGACTTTGCCCGGCCGGTACACCCCCGGCTCGCGGGATTCTTCAAGACAAGGTCATGACGATGCTGAAGCCATCCAAGTCATATGCTTGGCGGAGATCGGCCGCAGGCCGAACCAGAAAGGCGCTATGCATGGCACTTTCGGCTTTCCTGCTATTCCAGGGAAGCGCGGCGCCGCTAGCCGATGAACTGCGCAAGCC
>NZ_DATCUY010000395.1:0-6654 GCF_036567245.1 Achromobacter sp.
CGGGGCGCAGCCGCGTGCCGGCCGCGGGCGCCAACGTATCGTCGTCGGTGCGCAGACGGCTGCGCAGGCGTTCCACGGGGTCCGCAATCACGCTGTTGAGCAGGACCGAGAACGCGATGGTGCTCGTGATCACCAGAGCCGAGAACAGCAGCGGCTGATCCAGGTGGGCTTCTTCGAGCATCCACTTGAAGAACATGATCACCAATGAATGGCAGATGTAGATCGGGTAGCTCAGTTCGCCTATGGCTTTGTCCAGCCTGTGGCGCGACTGAAATAGGAAGGCCAGCGGCAGCAGCGCCACGAACAGCAGCACGGCCAGGCCGTCGCGCACGTTGTGGTTCATGGCGATCGAGAAGTGCAGCACACAGTAGGCCGCCAGCACGGCCGTGCCGATCTCGGGCAGGCGCTTGACGCGCTGCGTCCAGGCTTTGTAGCGCGGCAACAGCACCTGGTGCGACAGCGAACCGAGCAGGAACAGCGCCAGCTCCGTTGGAAAGAAGCGATAGGTCCAGGGATCGTTCAAGCCTATGCCGGTGGCGACCAGCACTCCGCGTAGCGCCAGCGATGCGGCCAGCAATGCCAGCAGCCGCCGCGGCGAACCCAGGATGAAGGGAGCGACCAGGTAGAAGCTCATCTCCACGCCCAGCGTCCAGGCCTGCGGCACCAGCAAGCCTTCGTAGAGCGGCACTTCGCTGTGCGCGAAGCTGCCGGTGAACGTCAGCGCGGAATGCTCGATGCCGAAGAACATCAGCCAGTCCTGGCCCATGATGAAAATGTTGGAGAGCACCAGGAACAGTTCGGCGCTGAAGGGCAGGGCGTCATAGATGCGGAAGAATGCGCCGCCGCTCATCACGTGCGCCGCAAGCGTCAGCGCCGCGACGGCCAGGTAGATCGGGAACAGGCGCAGGAAGCGGTTTGCGTAGAACTTGCCCACCGCTCCTTGATAGTGGTCGGTGGCGGTGAGCACATAGGAAATCAGGAAGCCCGAAATGACGTAGAACAGCTGTACCGCAAGGCGGCCGCCTACCAGATGGTCGGTGGCGCCTGCGCCCAGATGGTCCAGCACCACTGACAATGCCAACAAGGTTCTCAAAAAGCCCATCGCCGTGTCTCCCCGGATTGATCTTATTTTTGGCCCCCGTGAGGAGCCGGACACCTGCGCCTGCGGTCGTTGCGATCGGCTTCCGTACCTTTGCGTGCCGGCCTGGCCCGGATGGCGATCTGTACTGATTCTGCGCGTCGAGGTGCGTCGCCGCCATGGGGCGTTCGATGCAGCAAGGCCATGCAATTGGGCGTGGCGCCAGATCCGCCGTGCTGCTTTTGGATACCGCTTATGGGCTGAGGACATGCGTGCTAGCCCGCAAGGCCGGTTACAGTCGGGGTATGTGAAATTCATGGAGTCCCGTACATGCCTAAGCTCTTGTCCACGCGTTGCCGCTTGCTTGCCCCGGCGCTGCTGGCCGCGGCCCTGGCCGGTTGCGCCGGATCTACCGGAGGCGCGCGCCCGCAAGGCGCCGCCGCGGCCAATGCCGCCAGCAGCGCGGATTCGTTGGCCCAGACCAGTTGGGAACTGGTGCGCTGGACGCAAGCGGGCGGCGCGTTGCGCGACATCCCGCATGGCGATAACGGCGAACCCGTGCGCCTGACGTTCCTGGCGCAGGGCAAGCAGTACCGCGTCAATGGTTTTGCCGGCTGCAACCGCTACATGGGCACTTACAAGCTCGAAGGCGGCAAGCTCTACATCGACGCCCCGGCCGCCACGCGCATGGCCTGCCCCGCGCCGGAGCGGGCCCGCCTGGAGGCGGACTATCTGCGCGGCCTGACCGCCATCGATACTTTCACGCTGGACAACGGCGGCGCGCCGCGGCACCTGACCTTCAACCTGCGCGGCGGCGACGTGCTGGAGTTCGTGCGCCGGCAGGATCCGCCCACGCCCTGACGCAGCCGGCGCAGCGCGTATCAAAGAGTGTTAAGCCGTGAAAGACGGTGGCGGGCCCAGCCTACAATGGCGTGGTCCGGCCCGCCGCCGTGCGCGGGCGCGGCATTCCTCGTTTTTCCGGGAGACCCCCATGCCCTTTTCCGCGTCCCTGCGCTGGCTCGCGCCTTGCCTGTTGTCCATCGGCCTGGCCGCCTGCTCGTCACCGCCGCAGCGCACCGCGGATGGACAGGATCCCCGCTTCCAGCCGGCCTCCGCCTCGGACATGCTGGCCCAGACCAACTGGGACCTGGCGCGCTGGAGCTTGCCCGGCGGCGGCCTGCGGCAGATTCCGCATCCGTCTTCCAATTCGCGTCCCCTCACGGTCAGCTTCATTCATGACCAGGGTTCGCCGCGCATATCCGGCTTTTCCGGCTGCAATCAGTACAACGGCTCCTACACCATCGCCAACGGCCTTTTGATCGTGCAGGGACGCCCCGTGTCGACCATGATGGCCTGCGCGCCGCAGAACATGAAGCTGGAGCAGGACTTCCTGGCCGCGCTGACCAGCATCACCGCCACGTCGGTGGACAACGCCAACAATCCGCAGCGCATGACCTGGGTGCTCAGCTCGGGCGACCGGCTGGATTTCGGACGCCGCGCCGATCCCATCGCGGGCGGCCAGCAGGGGCCGACCAAACTGGTCTACGTGAACTCGGAACGTGTGCCCTGCACCGCCGGCGCGGGCCGCGCCATGTGCTATCAGGTGCGCGACAGCGCGGGGCAGCCCTGGCAGCTCTGGTACGGTGAAATCACGGGCTTCAACTTCCAGCCCGGCGTGCGTTACCGCTTGCGCGTGGTCGAGGTCCGCAACCCGAATCCGCCGGCCGACGCATCGACGCTGAGCTGGGTGCTGGATGCCGTGATCGAGCAGGAAATCGTCAATCGTTGAGCGGGATCAAGCGGGGCGGCGGGCGGAGAAAACCGCCCAGCGTTTACTATTACGCCTTTCGCCGCCCGCTTTTTGCCGCTTTTCCATGACTGCCGTCGTCAATATCGCCGCCTACAAATTTGTTTCGCTGGATTCCTTGCCGGAATTGCGCGTCCGCCTTCTGGACGAGGCCGGCCAGGCCGGGCTCAAGGGCACCATCCTGCTGGCCGAAGAGGGCATCAACCTGTTCCTGGCGGGGGCGGCGGATGGCATCGACGCCTTCCTGCGCACGCTGCGCGCCGATCCGCGCTTCGCCGATCTGGAAGCGAAGTTCAGCCATAGCGCCACGGTGCCGTTCCGCAAGCTGCTGGTGAAGATCAAGCGCGAGATCATCCGCATGGACCATCCGACGATCCGCCCGGCGGTGGGCCGCGCACCCGGCGTGGACGCGCGCACGCTGGCGCGCTGGCTGGATAGCGGCGTGGACGATGCCGGGCGGCCCGTGGTCATGCTGGATACGCGCAACGCCTTCGAGGTCGATGAAGGCACCTTCAAGAACGCCATCGACTGGCGCATCGAGCGCTTCACGCAGTTTCCTGCGGCGGTGCAGGCGCATCGGGCTGAGCTCGGGGGCAAGACGGTCGTCAGCTTCTGCACGGGCGGGATCCGTTGCGAGAAGGCCGCCATCTACATGAACGAAGTCGGCATTGAGAACGTCTACCAGCTCGACGGCGGCATCCTCAAGTATTTCGAAGAAACCGGCGGCCCGGGCTATGACGGCAAGTGCTTCGTCTTCGACGAGCGCATTTCGCTGGATCCGGCGCTGGCGCCCAGCAAGGCGTAAACGCAGAATCGCAATGACAAAGAGCCCGCATCAGCGGGCTCTTTGCATTCAGCGGGGCGTTGCGGGATCAGCGCACGCGCATGCCGGGCTTGGCGCCGGGGAACGGTTCCAGCACGTAGATGCCGGCGTCCACGGCTTCATCCGCATGGCTGGCGGCCAGCACCATGCCTTCGGATACGCCGAACTTCATCTTGCGCGGGGCCAGGTTGGCCACCAGCACGGTCAGCTTGCCGATCAGGTCTTCCGGCTTGTAGGCCGACTTGATGCCCGAGAACACGTTGCGGTGGCGCCCTTCGCCCGCGTCCAGGGTCAGGCGCAGCAGCTTGGTCGAGCCTTCCACCTGTTCGCAGTTGACGATCTGCGCGATGCGCAGGTCGACGCGCGCGAAGTCGTCGATGGAGATGGTCTCGGCGATGGGTTCGCCGCCGGGCACCACGACGGGGGCGGCGGGCGGCTCGAACAGGTCTTCCAGCATTTGCGGTTCGACGCGCTGCATCAGGTGCTTGAAGGGCGCCACGCGCTGCGGCAGCACGGCGGCGTCAGCCCAGGTGAACGGCGCCTGCGCGCCGAACAGCTCCAGGGCCACGCGTCCGGCCAGCTCGGGCAGTACCGGCGCCAGCATCACGGACAGCGCCTTGAAGCCCGCCAGCGAGCGCGAGCAGATGTCCTGCAGGGCGGCCTTCTGCGCGTCATCGGCGGTGGCGATGCCCTTGGCCAGCACCCAGGGCTGGGCCGTGTCGAAAGCCTGGTTGATGCGATCGGCGTAAGCCATGATTTCGCGGATGGCGCGGTTGTACTCGCGCGCCTCGAACGCGGCGCGGATGGACTCCGCCTGTTCGGCGTACTCCGCGGCCAGCGCCGAGGTGTCGCCCGAATAGCCGAGGACTCCATCGAAGTGCTTGGTGATGAAGCTGGCGGCGCGGCTGGCGATGTTGACGTATTTGCCGATCAGGTCGCTGTTGACGCGGGCGATGAAGTCCTCGGGGTTGAAGTCCATGTCTTCGACCCGCGCGTTCAGCTTGGCGGCGATGTAGTAGCGCATCCATTCGGCGTTCATGCCGAGTTCCAGGTAGCGCAGCGGCGAAATGCCGGTGCCGCGGCTCTTGGACATCTTTTCGCCGCTGACGGTGATGAAGCCGTGCACGTTCACGGCGTCCGGCGTCTTGCGGCCGGCGAACTTCAGCATCGCGGGCCAGAACAGCGCGTGGAAATACACGATGTCCTTGCCGATGAAGTGGACCTGCTCGGTGGGGCCTGCGGGGTCGAGCAGCTGGTCGAAGTCCAGGCCCTTGACCGCGCAATACGACTTCAGCGAGGCCAGGTAGCCCACGGGAGCGTCCAGCCAGACATAGAAGTACTTGCCCGGCGCGTCCGGGATCTCGATGCCGAAGTAGGGCGCATCGCGGGAAATGTCCCAGTCGCCCAGCTTGGCCTCGCCATCGTCCGATCCCAGCCATTCGCGCGTCTTGGCCAGCATTTCAGGCTGCAGGTGCTTGCCGCCGGCGGCATTGGAGCCGGTGGTCCATTGCTGCAGGAATTCCACGCAACGCGGATCGGACAGCTTGAAGAAGAAGTGGTCCGAGGACTTCAGCACCGGCGTGGCGCCGGTCAGCGCCGAGTACGGGTTGATCAGCTCGGTGGGCGCGTAGACCGCGCCGCAGACCTCGCAGGAGTCGCCGTACTGGTCCTTGGCGTGGCACTTGGGGCACTCGCCCTTGATGTAGCGGTCGGCCAGGAACATGCCCTTGACCGGATCGTAGAACTGCTCGATGGAGCGGGTTTCGATCAGATCCTGGGCCTTGAGCGCGCGGTAGATGTCTTGCGACAGGGCGACGTTTTCGGCCGAATCGGTGGAATGCCAATGGTCGAAACGGATGTGAAAGCCGTTCAGGTACTGCGGGCGCTCGGCGGCGTAGCGCGCCACCAGGGCCTGCGGCGTGATGCCTTCCTTTTCCGCCTTCAGCATGATGGGCGCGCCATGCGCGTCATCCGCACCCACGAAATGCACCGTGTGGCCCGCCATTCGCATCGAACGAACCCAGATATCGGCCTGGATGTACTCCATGATGTGGCCGATGTGGAAAGATCCGTTGGCGTAGGGCAGCGCAGTGGTGACAAAAAGGGTGCGAGACATGGTTGTCTTTGGAGGTTGAGGGAAAAAGGGGTTAGCCGGCCATTTTAGGGCAACCGCGGGGACTTGCCCCGCAGCGGTCCAACAATGGCTCAACCCGCCCTTCGCGGCAGGCGAATCAGGCGGGTTGCGAAAGAATGCGGGAACCGGCGTGGATGCGGGGGCCGGCCATCCGGGGGGCGGCCATCCGCGGGCCGGCCGTCCGGCAATTCAGCCGTGTGGGCGCATGAGCCCACGACCCGCTCGCGCCGCAGGGCGGCGCCAAGCATGCTGCAAAGCCGCCGTCAGCGGATTTCGCGGGCTTCGACGTCGATCACATCGCCGCGCGGCTGCGTGGCGAAGGGGGCGGTGGCGGACTGGAACGGTCCCGGGCGGGCGCCCTGGCGCTGGCTCCAGTAGGCGCGTACGCCGAAAGGTTTGCCGCGCACCTTGGCGACCACGTACAGGATCGCCACGGCGATCGCCGTGGAAAGCATGAACACCAGCGCCATCGCCATGCCGATCAAGGCCAGGGCGGCGAATAGGACGGCACGAAAGAAGCGGATAAGTGTGTTGGTCATGAAGATCGGATGCAAAACGCAGCGAAAGGTTCCCGGGTATCCGCTATCCTTTAGGGGATGGCGGGCCGCAGAAGCCGCGCTGCCTACGGAACCATAGTGACATGAGTATAACGATAGAACAAATTCGCGCCGCGCTGCGCGCCGCGCAGGACCCGAATACCGGTATGGATTTGGGTGTTTCTGTAAAAGATCGTGACATCAAGCTGGAGGGCGGACGCGTTTCGCTGGCGTTGGAGCTGGGCTATCCCGCCGACGCCGCGCGCGCGCAGGTCC
>NZ_DATCUY010000396.1:0-1748 GCF_036567245.1 Achromobacter sp.
CGAACCCGCCGCGCGCGCGCGGTCCGCGTTGGGCGCGGGCGTCGGTTGCGCCTTGCCCGGCTGCTCCAGCGACACGAACGCGCCGCGGAAGAACGCGGTGGATTGCAGGTCCTGTTGCCAGGTATCCAGCTTGTTCTGGTCGTAGGCCGCACCCGGGGAGTAGCGCACATAGCGCTCGACCAGCTTCTCGGGCACCCGTTTCAGGCCTTCGGTGGTGAGTTCGCCCATGCGCACCTGGGGGCCGCTGTCTATCGTGACGCGCAAGGCGGCCGAGGCCGTGTCGGCCTCGATCTCGGCCTGCGACGCGGTCATGCGCGCCAGCATGAAGTCACGCGAAGATATCTCGTCCAGCAGGCTCGACTTCGCCTTGTTCCAGTCGCTGTTGATGAAGGGCTGACCGGTCTTGAGCTGCCAATCGTCGCGCAGCTTCTGCACCCGCGAGGCGAACTCGGGCCGAGTGATGCGGCCGGTGAAATCAAGATCCACGGACGTGACGGTGGTGCGCTTGCCCGAGACGATGCTGATGTCCCAGGTTTCTCCGCCGATATCGGTGCCGGCCTCGAGCTTCACCGTGGGCGAGAAGTAGCCCTGGGTGGCCAGGGCCGCCAGCGTCGCGTCGCGCGCGCGCCGGCGCAGCCGGTTGATTTCACCGCCGTCCTGGTCTTCCGCCAGCCGCGCGATCGCGTCGACCGCCTCGGTGATCGCCTGCAGGGCGGCCGGCGGCACTCCACCGGGGTCCACGATGATTTCCGGGCGCTTGGCCAATGCCTCGCCCGTCATCACCACCAGTCCCGCCAAGAAGGCGCGTGCTGCCCACCGCATGCGTCAGGTCGGTTGCTGCACGACGATGGACGGGAATTTCCCGGCCATGTCGCGTGGCAGCGCTGCCACGCCAGCCGCCAGCTTGCGGGCAATGCCGCGGTACAGGGCCGCGGCTTCGCTGCCCGGGTCCGACACCACGGTCGGCGAACCGGCGTCGGTCTGCTCGCGGATCGCCAGGGTCAGCGGCAGGCTGCCCAGCCAGGGCGTGTGGTATTGCTCGGCCATGCGCTGGCCGCCGCCCTCGCCAAAAATATGTTCGGCGTGGCCGCATTGCGAGCAGATGTGGATGGCCATGTTCTCGACCACGCCCAGGATCGGCACCTCGACCTTCTGGAACATGCGCAAGCCCTTGCGCGCGTCCAGCAGCGCCACGTCCTGCGGCGTGGTGACGATGACGGCGCCCACCACCGGCACCTTCTGCGCCAGGGTCAGGGCCACATCGCCCGTACCCGGGGGCATGTCGACGATCAGGTAATCAAGGTCGCGCCAGTTGGTCTGGCGCAGCAACTGCTCCAGCGCCTGCGTCACCATGGGGCCGCGCCAGATGGCGGGCGAATCGGCGTCGATCAGGAAACCGATGGAGTTGGCCTGCAGGCCGTGGCCCGTAAGCGGCTCCATGCTCTTGTTGTCCAGGCTTTCGGGACGGCCCGAGATACCCAGCATGGTCGGCACGCTGGGACCGTAGATGTCAGCGTCCAGCACCCCCACCTTGGCGCCTTCGGCCGCCAGGGCCAGGGCCAGGTTCACGGCCGTGGTGCTCTTGCCCACGCCCCCCTTGCCGGAGGCCACCGCAATAATGTTGCGCACGTTGGGCAGCGGCTTCAAGCCCTTCTGCACCGCGTGGGCGGCGACCTTCCAGGTCACCTCGACCTGGGCGTCGGCCGCGCCGGCGGCGGCCAGCGCCGCCACGGCGATGTCCCGGACCT
>NZ_DATCUY010000397.1:0-10196 GCF_036567245.1 Achromobacter sp.
GCCACGCCCTGGCCGCGCGGCGCGGGCCGCTGACCATTGCCGACATCCTGCCGTATCCCTTCGCGTTGATGTCCGCGCCCTATGGGCTGCGCCAGGCGGTGGATCTGTTGGAATTCACCGAGCGCATCCATCTGACGCCCAGCCTCACCACCAATTCGCTGCGCGTGTTGAAGCAGTACGCGATGACGGGGGCGGGCGTGACGCTGATGCCCAACCTGGGTGTGCATCACGAACTGGCTAGCGGCGAACTGGTGGCGATTCCCATCGCGCATCCGATCCTGAGCGCGCCGGAATGCCAGGCGCTGTTGCGCCTGGGACGGCCGCTGTCTTCCGCCGCCAACGAGGTCATGCGCCGCATCGAGCAACGCCTGCCGGCCTTCTCGGGGGGCTGAGCGCCAGCGCATCCGGCCGAGCCCGCATACAATGGGCGCACTTTCGGAGGTATCACTATGTCGGTCATATCCGATATCAAAATACGCCCCCTGGAGCGTGGCGACCTGCACTTCGTGCACAAGATCAACAATAACGACGTCATCATGCGTTATTGGTTCGAAGAGCCCTACGAGGCCTACGACGAACTGGTTGCCCTGTATGACCGCCACTTGCATGACCAGAACGAGCGGCGTTTCATCATCGAGCACGACACCGGGCAGCCCGCCGGCCTGGTCGAGCTGGTGGAAATCGACTACATCCACCGCCGCGCCGAATTCCAGATCATCATCGCGCCCAGCTATCAGGGCCGGGGCTACGCCAAGGCGGCGACCCGCATCGCGGTGGGCTACGCTTTCCGCGTGCTGAACCTGCACAAGGTCTATCTGGTGGTGGACAAGGACAACACCGCTGCCGTGCACATCTACGAGCGCTGCGGCTTCCAGATCGAAGGCTTGCTGAAGGAAGAGTTCTTTTCCAACGGCGGCTACCGCGACGCCTACCGCATGGCCCTGCTGCAGCACGACCATTTGCGCGACGTCGGTCCCGGCGCCCCGGATGCGCCGGTGTTGCGCGACTGGCCACAGGAAGAACAGGCGGGCTGAAACCTGCTGTTGCCGGCGGCCATGCTCAGCATGCGCCGCCGGGGAGCCGGGCTGCCCCTTTGTGTCAATGGGCGGCCGGCGCCGCCCGCAACAGCCGCAGGCCGTTGGCCACCACCAGCAGGCTGGCTCCTACGTCGGCGAACACCGCCATCCATAGCGTGGCGTTGCCGGTCATGGCCAGGGCCAGGAACACGGCCTTGATGCCCAGCGCCAGCACGATGTTCTGCACCAGCACGCGGTGCGTGGCGTGCGACAGGCGCAGGAAGGTGCCGATCTTGCGCAGATCATCGTCCATCAGGGCCACGTCGGCCGTCTCGATGGCGGTGCCGGTGCCGGCCGCGCCCATGGCGAAGCCGATGTCGGCGCGGGCCAGGGCGGGGGCGTCGTTGATGCCATCGCCCACCATGCCGACACGGCCGCCGGACGCCAGCTTGCTCTCGATGGCGGCCAGCTTGTCTTCGGGCAACTGGTCGCCGCGGGCTTCGTCGATGCCGACTTGCTGCGCGATGGCCTGCGCCGTGGGGGTGTTGTCGCCCGTCAGCATCAGCGTGCGTACGCCCAGGGCGTGCAAGTCCGCGATGGCGGCGGCGCTGGTCGGCTTGACCGTGTCGGCCACGGCGGCCACGGCCAGCACGCGGCTGCCGTCGGTCAGCGCGATGGCGCTCTTGCCCTGGCGTTCCAGTTCATCCAGGCGCGCTTCCAGCTTGGGGCTGGATACGCCCAGTTCGCGCATCAGGCGGCGGTTGCCCAGCTGGAAGGTCACGCCGTCCAGCGTCGCGCTGACGCCGCGGCCGGGCAGGGCGGTGAAGTCCTGCACGTCCAGCAGGACCGTACCGGCTTCGCGCGCGGCATTGGCCACGGCCAAGGACACCGGGTGGTCGGAGCGTGCCGCCAGGCTGGCTGCGACCAGCGTGGCCGGCTGGCGGCTCTGGTCGGACAGGTCCCAATCCTGGATGTCGGTCTGCACCGGCTTGCCGTGGGTCAGCGTGCCGGTCTTGTCCAACGCCAGCCATTTCAGGTTGCGGCCTTCTTCGAGGTACACGCCGCCCTTGACGAGGATGCCGCGGCGCGAGGCTGCGGTCAGGCCGCTGACGATGCTGACCGGAGTCGAAATCACCAGCGCGCAGGGGCAGGCGATGATCAGCAACGCCAGGGCGCGGTAGATCGCGTCGAACCAGGGCTGGTCCCACAACAGGGGCGGCAGCACCGCCACCAGCAGCGCAATGCCGACCACCGCAGGCGTGTAGATGCGCGAGAAGCGGTCGATGAAGCGCTGGGTCGGTGCGCGCGCGCCTTGCGCCTGCTCGACAGCGTGGATGATGCGCGCCAGCGTGGTGTTGCCGGCCGCCGCGGTGACGCGGTATTCGAAGGAGCCGGCCGCGTTGACGGTGGCGGCGTAGACGGGGTCGTTCTGCGCCTTTTCCACGGGCAGGCTTTCGCCTGTGATGGGCGACTGGTCCACGGCCGAGCTGCCGCTGACGATGATGCCGTCGGCGGCGATGCGTTCACCAGGGCGCACGCGCACGATGTCGCCTACCTGCAGTTTGGCGGCGGGCACTTCCTGCCACTGTCCGTCGGCCTGGCGTACCGTGGCGGTTTCCGGCGCCAGGTCGAGCAGGCCGCGGATCGCGTTGCGCGCCCGGTCCAGGGAGCGGGCTTCGATCAACTCGGCCACGTTGAACAGGAACATCACCATGGCCGCCTCGGGCCATTGGCCGATCAGTACGGCGCCAGTGACGGCGATGCTCATCAGGGCATTGATGTTGAGGTTGCCGTTGCGCACGGCAATCCAGCCCTTGCGGTAGGTGGTGATGCCGCAGGCCAGGATGGCGGCCACGGCCAGGGCCGCGGTGACGCCCAGCGGCCAGCCGGCGAAGTGCGACAGTTCGGACAGCGCCGCCAGGACGCCCGCGCCGCCGATCATCCACCAGTTCACGGGTTTGGCGGCGGGGGCGGGTGTGCCGGGCGCGTTGTCGGCCAGCGGTTCCGGCGTCATGTCCAGCGATTTGATGGCGGCCATGACGCGGTCCAGCGCGCCTTCGGCGTGCACCACCGTCAGCACGCGCTGCATCAGGTTGAAGTCCAGCGCATGCACGTCGGCCATGTTGTCCAGCTTCTTGCGGATCAGCGTTTCCTCGGTAGGGCAGTCCATCTGGCCGATGCGCAGGCGCGCCAGCGACTGGCCCGGGCCGGCGCTAAGCGCGGCTGCGCCGGCGCCCGAGACGCTGAAGGGCTGGCCGTCGCCGTGGCCGCAGCAGGCGTCGTTGCCGTGATCGTGCTTCTGGCTGTGGTCATGCTTGTGATCGTGATCGTGGCCGGCGTGGTCGTGGCTGTGATCATGGCCCGCGTGGCTGTGACCGGCGTGACCGTGGTCTGTGTGGTCGTGCCCGGCATGGTCATGGCCGGCATGGGCTTGAGCGTTCTTGCCGGGGGCGTCGCATGCGTCATGCGTGCAGCCGCCGCCGCCTTGCCCGACGGGCATATGTTCGTGTTTTTTGACCGGAGGTAAAGACATCGTCCTCTGCCTTGAAATAAGCTGGTGACGCTATTCCACACCTTGGAGTTACTATAGGGTCAACCCCCTATATCAATCGGATGCGATCCGGGAGGCAGCGATGCGTATCGGCGAATTGGCCACGGCGGCCGGGACCACGGTCGAAACCGTCAGGTATTACGAGAAAGAAGGGCTGTTGCCGGCCCCGGAACGGGGACTGAACAACTACCGCAGCTATGGCCAGCCGCATCTGGAACGGTTGCGCCTGATCCGCAACTGCCGCGCGCTGGATATGACGCAGGACGAGATCCGCGCCATTTTGTCGCTGGCGGACAACCACCAAAGCGGGTGCGGCCCCATCAATGAACTGTTCGACGAGCATATCTCCCACGTGGACGAGCGCATCGCCGAACTGACCCAGCTCAAAACCCAACTGACCGAGCTGCGTCAGCGCTGCCTGTCGGCCCGGCCCGATGCGGAAGACTGCGGCATCCTGCATGGCCTGAGCGAAATGCAGGTGGAAGAGCGCCAGGAACGCCACACGCACCTGGGCTGAATTTCGCCCCCAGCGGGGCGAAGCCAGTGAGGGCAAGGCTGAAATCCTAGGGAAAACCCGTCGCGCAAAAAGCGCGGCGGTGTCTTGTTGCGACTGAAACCAGCATGTAAGATGTCCAACATCCAACAAATAAAGAAAAGGCAGCCGTGGTCCACGACCAACAGCGCCGAACAGAGAGGCAGACAAGCATGGATTCCAAGCCCTTGGGCCGATTTACCGTCCTGGACCTGACGCGGGTGCGGTCGGGACCCGCCGCCGTGCGCCAGTTCGCGGACTGGGGCGCCACCGTCATCAAGATCGAGGAGCCGAGCGACGAGCAGGACGACAAGCCGGGCGGCTCGGCCCAGTTCGCCGACTACCAGAACACCCACCGCAACAAGCGCAGCGTCACCCTGAACCTGAAGCATCCGCAGGGCCGGGCGTTGTTCCTGGACCTGGTGCGCCAGGCCGACGTGGTGGTGGAAAACTACCGGCCCAACGTCAAGTTCAAGCTGGGCATCGATTACGAGACGCTGCGCCAGGTGAATCCGCGCATCGTCTACGCCAGCGTCTCCGGCTTCGGCCAGGATGGTCCCTACGCCGGGCGGCCGGGACTGGACCAGATCGCGCAGGGCATAGGCGGGCTGATGTCGGTGACCGGCGAACCCGGCCGCGGCCCCATGCGGGCCGGGATTCCGGTGGCGGACCTGACCTCCGGCCTGTTCTGCGCCATCGGCATCTTCATCGCGCTGCTGGAGCGCGAGGTGTCGGGACAGGGGCAGTGGGTGCAGACCTCGCTGCTGCAATCGCAGGTCTGGATGATGGATTTCCAGGCGATGCGCTGGCTGATGAACGGCGAAGTGCCGGGCCAGAGCGGCAACGATCACCCCACCAGCAGCCCGACCGGCGTGTTCCCCACCAGCGATGGCTATATGAATATCGCGGCCATGGGCAACGATATCTACGCGCGCCTGTGCCGCGTGCTGGAACTGCCTGAACTGATCGAGGACGAGCGTTTCCTGACCGTGCCGCTGCGGGCGCGCAACCGTCCTGCACTGAACGCGGCCATCGGCGCGCGCACTGCCACCCGGCCCACCGCCGAATGGATTGCGCTGATGAACAAGGAGGGTGTGCCTTGCGGCCCGATCCTGGGCATGGACCAGACCTTCGAGGATCCGCAGGTGCAGCATCTGGGGCTGAGCCGCGAGATCCAGCATCCCTCGTTGGGGCCGATTTCGGTGGTGGGGCAGCCCATGATCCTGAGCCGCTCGGCGTCCGGAGAGATGGCGCCTGCGCCCGAACGCGGCCAGCACAACGGCGACGTCTATGGCGGCATGCTGGGCCTGGCGCAGGCCGACTTGCAGCAATTGGCCCGCGAGGGCGTCATCTGAGGGCCGCCGGCCCAGGCTCCAAGCATAATATCGCCGCCAAGGCCGCCCGCGTATCCGGCGGCCCAGACGGAGACAGCCCAGACATGAACGCACCATCCACCCCCGCCGACCAGGTCTTCACCAGCCTGGGACGCCCCGACAACCTGCCGGACGAGATCGCCTCGCAGATCCGCCAGAAGATCGTGGCGCGCGAATTCGAGCCAGGCCAGCGCCTGCCTACGGAATTCGAGCTGGCGCAGATGTTCGCCGTCAGCCGCAACGTGGTGCGCGAGGCGATCGCGCGGCTGAAGCTGTCGGGCTACGTCGACACGCGGCGCGGCGTGGGTTCCTTCGTGGCGCAGGACGTGGGCACGCGCAATTTCGAGATCGCGCCCGAAGACCTGCTGCAGCCCGAGCCGCTGCTGCACATATTCTGGCTGCGGGTGGAACTGGAATCCGGCGCGGCCGCACAGGCGGCGCTGCATCGCAGTGCAGAACAGATCGAAACCCTGCGCCAGGCTCTGCAACGGGTCGACGCCGCCGGCAACGACTGGCAGGCCGGCGCCGACCATGCGCTGGACTTCCACATGGCCGTGGGCGAGGCCACCAACAACCCTTACTTCGTACGCTTGCTGGCGCACCTGCGCCACGTGTTCCGCGGCGCCGTGCGCACGCTGCGCTACACCAGCGCCGGCACCGAGCGCGTGCCGGAAATCGAGCGCGAACACCACCGCATCTTCGACGCCATCGTGGCCGGCGACAGCGAGGCCGCGCGCCTTGCCATGCGCGTGCACCTGACCAATGGCATCCAACGGCACCAGACCGTCATACAAGGAAAGCAACCGTGAGCATCCAACGCATCCTGCAGGGCGACATCACCGACAACATCGTGGCCGAGAAGCGCGGCGCGATAGGTTGGCTGACCTTCAACGATCCGCAGCGGCACAACGCCGTATCGTTCGCCATGTGGGAGGCGGTGCCGGTGGTGCTCGAAGCCTTTCGCCAGGACCCGGAGATCCGCGCGGTGGTGCTGCAAGGCGCGGGCGGCAAGGCCTTTGTCAGCGGCGCGAACATCTCGCAGTTCGACACGCTGCGCAGCGGCGAAGACGCGGTGGTGGAATACGAGCGGGTGGCCGAAGCCGCGCAGTTGGCGCTGTACGACTACGACAAGCCCACGATCGCGTACATCCAGGGCTATTGCATCGGCGGCGGCCTCAATATCGCGCTGTGCTGCGACATCCGCATCGCCTCCGACAACAGCAGTTTCGCGATCCCCGCCGGCAAGCTGGGCCTGGGTTACCGCCTGACCGCGATCCGCAATCTGGTCACCGCGGTCGGCCCGGCCAACGCGCTGGAGATCTTCCTGACAGCGGCGCGCTACGACGCCCACCAGGCCAAGGAGCTGGGCTTGATCCGCAAGGTGGCGCCGGCGGAAGAACTGCCGCAGGTACTGGAGACCATGCTGACGCAGATCCAGGCCAACGCGCCGCTGACGCTGCGCGCGGGCAAGAAGATGATCCGCCAGCTCCAGCAACTGGGACCGGAGGTCGACGTGGAAGGCATGCGCCGGCTGGTGCTGGAGTGTTTCGAAAGCAATGACTACCGCGAGGGCCGCAAGGCGTTCGCGGAAAAGAGAGCGCCGGTGTTTACCGGCACCTGATCTCCGGCCGCGGGCCGGATTCCCTACGCGGCTTGCAGGTCCGCGCCGTCGCCGGCGCGGCCGGGGGAGGCTTGCGTCCGGGATCCGCGCGCGGACCGGATCAACCCGGCCACCGATCCCATTCCGGACGGCCAGGCCATAGACCGCGCAATAAGCGCGGCGACGAGGAGACAGACATGAAAGCGGTTCATCTGAGGGCAGGCCTGGCGGGGCTGGCGGTGTGGCTGTGCGCGGCGCCGCTGCACGCGCAGGGGGCGTATCCCAGCCAGCCGGTGCGCATCGTGGTGGGCTATGCCGCCGGCGGCACCACCGACATCCTGGCGCGCGCGCTGGGCGAGCAGTTGAGCAAGGAGCTCAAGCAGCCCGTCATCATCGAGAACAAGGCCGGCGCCGCCGGCAACATCGCCGCGGCCTCCGTGCAGCAGGCCGCGCCCGACGGCTACACCCTGTTCATGGCCACCGTGTCCAGCCATGGCATCAATCCGGTCGTGTACAAGAAGTCGCTGGGCTACGACCCGGTGGGCGGCTTCACGCCGGTCAGCATGATTGCCTCGATCCCGCTGGTGCTGGTTGCCAACCCCAAGCTGCCGGTGACGTCGGTGGCCGATCTGGTCAAGCTGGCGCGCGAGAAGCCGGGCGATCTGAACTATTCCTCCAGCGGCAACGGTTCGCCGGTGCACGTGGCCGGGGCCATGTTCGCCTCGGAGGCCAAGGTGCAGATCCAGCACGTGCCGTACCGGGGCGGCTCGCTGGCCAATTCCTCGGTCATGAGCGGCGAAACCCAGTTCAGTTTCGCCACCTTGCCCGCAGCCTTGCCACAAGTCCGCGCCGGCGCCCTGCGCGCCCTGGCCGTCACTACGCGCGACCGGTCGGCGGAACTGCCCGAGGTGCCCACGGTGGCCGAGGACCCCATGTTCAAGGGCTACGAGATCAACACGTGGAATGCGTTGATGGCGCCCAAGGGCACGCCGGAGGCAGTGGTGGAAGTGCTGAACAAGGCGGTGGCGCGTTCGTTGGCGGTACCCGCGCTGCAGACCCGCTTCAAGGGCGAAGGCGCGACGCCCGGCGCCAGCAGCCCGGCCGAGCTGGGCCAGTTCGTCAACGGTGAGCTGGCGCGCTGGGCGGGCGTCATCAAAGAGGTCGGCATCCAGATCGAATGACCTCTGACGGTCCGGGGGGATGACGGTCCGTGGCAGCGGAGTGGCGTAATATGAATTGTGTTTCTTTCTCATTGACGCCAGATCCGATGACCACTACCCAGACCGCCACCCCGCTGCATGCCTTGAATACGCGCCGTTCCTTCAAGTTCCTCCGCGCCCCGGCGCCCAAGCCCGAGGAACTCGAACAGATCCTGCAGGCGGCCATGTCGGCGCCCGATCATGGCGCCTTGCGTCCGTGGCGTTTCGTGGTGATCCAGGGCGAGGCCATCGGCAAGCTGGCCGATCTGGCGCTGAACGCCGTCAAGCGCAGCGGCGATCCGCGCATGACGCCCGAAAAGGAAAAGTCGGTGCGCGAGTGGATGGCGGGCGTGCCGCTGTTCATCGCAGTGGCGCAGAAGATCGCGCACGACAACACCAAGATCCCGGAACAGGAACAGCTGCTGGCCACTGGCGCCGCCACCATGAACCTGCTGAACGCCGTGCACATGCTGGGCTACGGCGCGTTCTGGAGCACGGGCATCGGCACCTACGTGGAAGATGTGCAGAACGCGCTGGGCCTGGATGCGCTGGACTACCGCTTCCTGGGCTTCCTGGCCATCGGCACCCCGGCTTGCGCCGTGCCGCCCGCCAACCGCCCGGACTACCGCGAGTTCGTCACGGAGTGGACCGGTCCGGTCTGAGTCCGCGGACCTCGCTGCTCCATACGAAAAACCGGCCATAGGCCGGTTTTTTCATGGGGCGTTTGCCTAGCGTCGGCCCGCGATCGGCCGGAACGCCACGCGCACGAGTCGCTCCAGGCACCACCCCGAGAAGTAGAAGAGGGCCAGCGTGGGCAGTCCGATCAGCAGATAGCCGCCGACCCACGACAGCTCGCCCAGCAGGCGGTCCAGGTTCAATTCATGCAGCAGCGCCAGTTGCAGCGCCAGCGGCAATTGCAGCAATACGAACCGTCCTTTGTCGTCGCCGTCGGCCGAGAGCGCGCCGGCGACGCAGAGGATGACAATGGCGAGGTAAAGCGCGGCGAACACGATGCCGGTCCAGCTGAACCATTTGGAGGCGGTCAATCCGGGCACGTCGGTTTCCAGGGAATCAGGGTCAGGAAGTATAGAGCGCGCTGCGTCCTGCCCGGGCAGCTGCCGCCGGCCGCTATCGCAAGCCGCGCTTGCGCCGTCGGAAATAAATGACAATAATTCTTATTTTTGATTGGCCCGCCCTGGCGTTTTCTTCCATGTCCCATCCTGCGCAGCCGATGCCGCCCTCCGCCGCCCAGTTGTACGAGGCCCATCATCCATGGTTGCAGGAATGGCTGCGTCGCCGGCTCGGTTGCCGCCACGATGCGGCCGACCTGGCGCACGATACCTTCGTGCGGGTGCTGGCGGGCCGCCAGTCCGAAGCGATCCGGGAACCGCGCGCCTTCCTGACCACGCTGGCCCAGCGCACGCTGTACACCTTTTGGCGCCGCCGCGAACTCGAGCGGGCCTATCTCGACACGCTCGAATCGCTGCCGCTGGCGTACGCTCCCAGTGAAGAGCAACGCGCGCTGGCGATCGAGGCCCTGGTACAGATCGACCGCGCCTTGCAGCGCCTGCCGGCGCGGGCGCGCCAGGTATTCCTGCTGAGCCAATTGGACGAACTGACGTACCCGCAGATCGCCGAGCGCCTTGGCGTGTCGGCCATCACCGTCCGGCGCTGCATGAAACAGGCCATCACGCTGTGCGTGGCGGCGCGCCTGGCGGCATGAGCGGGCCGACGCTGCCTGCGGACCTCGAGGCCGCGGTCGACTGGATGGTAGTGCTGTCATCGGGCGTGGCCGGTGACGCCGAGCGGGTTCGCTTCGACGCCTGGCGGCGCGCTGATCCACGCCACGCCGCCGCCTGGGAGATGGTCGCGGAGGCGTTGAAAAGCACGTTCGCGCCCTTGCCTGACGGCATCCCGGCACGGGC
>NZ_DATCUY010000398.1:0-8781 GCF_036567245.1 Achromobacter sp.
GGGGGCGGGGCCGCAGGCCGCCGCCGCGCAGCCGGCATAGGCGAGGGCGCTCAGGGCAAGGGCAAGTCGTTCAAGCATATTGCAGCGCATCCATGAACTTCACCAGGTCCCAGAACTCCTTGGACACGCCGCCCAGCCGCAATTTGCCGTCGCGGTCCTCGAACAGCAGGAAGGGATAGGCGTTGCGTTCCAGGGTGCCGGCCTGGGGCAGGCGGTAGGGCTTGAAGACTTCCGGATTGTTGAAATAGGGTTCCAGCCGGCCGCCGCCGTCCACATGCATGTAACGGACGCGCAGTACATGTTTCTGGTACTTGGCCTGGCTCTCGGGGAAGTCGCCGCCGTCGCCCGCCACCACCGAGTCGGCCAGGGCCGCCAGGAAGACGCGCGCGAAGCCCGCGAAATGGATCTCGCCGCTGGTGGAGTCGCCCGGCGCCTCGGCCAGCGTCTTGACCAGCTGGGTGGCGCGGGAACCCGGCACGATGGTCTGCGCGAACAGGCTGTCGATATCGGCCGCGGCTGGGTCGGGAGACTGCCGCAGGCGCAGGAGGTCGGTGCGGAAATCCGTCAGCCATTGCCGGTAGCGGGCGTTTTCCGCCTGGAGGTCGAGTTGCTGGGCGCCGGCGACGCCGCAGTAAAGGCTCAGCAGCAAGGCCAGGAGCAGAAGCCAGGCGCGTTGCAGCCAGCCTGGGGGCACGCGGATAGGGTGTTCCATAGGCCGGTGATCATATCGTTCAAAATGATGCTATTTTGGTGCAGAGCGTGACAAAATGTCAGTCATGGCCACCGGCATGGCCATGTCGATGAACCCGTGTTGAGTCAGGTCCAGAAATGCCAGCAACAGGTGACGTTCCCCCTGCATGCGCGCCCGCCGGCGGCGCGGAAAATATGCAAACCGGGCTCGACGGTCCCCTGGACCGGCTCGCCCGTCTCGCCCAGCGGCATTTCGGCGTGGACATGGTGCTGGTGGCCTGCAGCGACGCCGACGGCGTCTGGCAGGCCCAGGCAGGCGCTCTGTCCGCAGCCGCTACCGAGGCCGGATCCCTCCCTTTTTCCGTGGACAGTCCGCTGCGCGCCTGCGATGGCCGTCGGCTGGGCACGTTCCGCCTGCTGCACAGCCAGCCGCGGGACTTCGGCCGCGAGGACCTGGACGCCCTGCACGATTTTGCCGAACTGGCTGTCGCGGCGGTCGAGAAGCGCCAGGCCCTGGCGGCAGAACGGGCGGCGGAAGACAGCTGGCGCACCGAGGCGCGCAATCTGTCCCTGGCCATCGCCGGCAGCGGCACCGGCATCTGGGACCGCAATGTCCTGACCGGTGAAATCACCTATTCGCAGGGCTGGAAGGCCCTGTTGGGCTACGCCGAATCCGAGGTCACCAACCGCATCGAAGACTCCTACAAGCGTCTGCACCCGGACGACGCCGACTACGTGCGCGCCGCCATGCAGGCGCATTTCGAGGGCAAAACCGAAAGCTACGAGGTCGAGCACCGCATCCTCTGCAAGGACGGCAGCTACAAGTGGATCTGCAGCCGCGGCAAGGTCGTCAGCCGCGATGCGCAGGGGCGGGCCTTGCGCATGATGGGCACCACCACCGACATCAGCGCCATGCGCGCGATGTCGGAGCGCTTGCGGCGCACGGCGGACCTGCTGGTCAACCTGACCGACGCCGTGCCGGGCATGGTGTTCCAGTGTGGCCAGCGCCCCGAGGGCGGGTCGCGCTTCCTGTACGTCAGCGCGGGCATCTGGGACATGTTCGAACTGACGCCCTACGATGTCCGGACCAGCCCGGCAGCGATCGAACAGCGCGTCCACCCCGAGGACCTGGCGACCTACCACGCGTCGCTGCAGGCCGCGGCCGCGGCGCAGACGCCCTGGCACCTGGAGTTCCGGGTCTGCCTGCCGCAGCAGGGCCTGCGCTGGCGCCAGGGCGACGCCAGCCCGCGCACGGGAGCCGACGGCACCGTGGTGTGGCACGGCTTCGTGACCGACATCACGGACCGCAAGCGCGCCGACTTCGAACTGCGTGAACTTGCCGCCACGGATGCACTGACCACGCTGCCGAACCGCCGCCACTTCATGTCCCGCATCGCCGCGGAACTGGCCCGGATCAAGCGGCAGGGCAGCGATTGCGCCGCCGTGCTGATGTGCGACCTGGACCATTTCAAACGCATCAACGACACCTGGGGCCACGCCATCGGCGACGGCGTGCTGCAGCATTTCGCCAACACGCTGCGGGCGCAGCTCCGGGCGGTCGACCTGGTGGGGCGTATCGGCGGCGAGGAATTCGCCGTGGTGCTGCCGGACACCGACATCGAGCGCGCGCACGCCTTCGCCACCCGAGTGCAGCAACGCATCGCGGCCGCGCCGTTTTCGTTGGGCGACGACCGGCACATTCCGCTGACAGTCAGCATCGGTATCTCGACCATGCACACCCTGGATACCGACGCCGAACTGGCGCTTAGCCGCAGCGACCGCGCGCTCTATTACGCCAAGCAGCGCGGGCGCAACCGCATCGAGTCCGCGCCCTCAGTGTTTTCCCGATAGAACAACCGGCAATGTCATTTGTTCCATTGACGGTACATTAGGACACTCCTAGAGTTCCCGTCATGGGAACCACACTACCGCTACCGAAGTACCACCAGATCTATCTCGTCCTGCGCGAGCAAGTGCAGGAGGGGCGTTTCGATCAGGACGGCGTGCCCGGGGAGCACGCGCTCGCCGACCAGTTCGACGTGGCCCGCATCACCATCCGCAAGGCCATGGAGATGCTGGTGGCCGACGGGCTGGTGTCGCGCCGGCCCGGCCTGGGCACCTGGCCGCTGCGCGCGGCGGCGAATCCGGCCAGCGCACCCAAGGTCAACCCTCCGCAGAAGGCGCATCTGACCGGCCTGCTGGAAAACATCGTCAACATGGGCCTGCGCACCTCGGTGCAGGTGCTGGACAGCACCCTGGTGTCGGCGCCGCCCGTGGTGGCCGAGGCGCTGGACCTTGCGCCCGGCGCACCGGTGCACAAGAGCCTGCGGGTGCGCAGCACCGAGGCCGGGCCGCTGTCCCACATCACCACCTACGTGCCGCAGGCCGTGGCCGACTTCACCCGCGCGGACCTGGAGCGCGAGCCCTTGCTGATGCTGCTGGAAGCCGCCGGCGTGGAATTCGGCGGCGCCACCCAGACCATTTCGGCGCGGCTGGCCGACGCCCAGGTGGCCCGTCACCTGGACGTGGCGGTGGGCTCCGCGCTGCTGGCCGTGACGCGCATCGTGCGCGACGTGAACGAACGGCCGGTGCAGCTCCTGCAAGGCCTGTACCGGCCGGACCGTTATCAGTATCAGTTGCAGCTGTCACGCGTCGGCAGCATCGACGCCAAGGTATGGGTCAGCGAAGAGCTGTCCGCCCAATTCCATTGAACCCCCGGAGATCGCCCATGAATTCGCGCCGCACTTTCCTCTATCAATCCGCCGCTGCGGCTGCCCTGGTGTCGGCGCCGTGGGTGGCCCGCGCCCAGGGCGCCAAGCCGGTGAAGGTCGGGATCCTGCATCCGGTGACGGGGGCGCTGGCCTATTCGGGCCAGCAATGCCGCCTGGGCGCCTTGTTGGCGATCGAGGACATCAACAAGGCCGGCGGCATCAAGTCGCTGGGCGGCGCGCCGCTCGAGGCGGTGCTGGGCGACGCGCAGTCGCGGCCCGAGGCGGGATCGGCCGAGGTCGAAAAGATGAACGAGGCGGGCGTGTCGGCCATCGTCGGCGCCTACGCCTCGGCGATCTGCCTGGCCACCACCCAGACCGCGGCCAAGTACAACCTGCCGCACGTGGTGGACGTGGGCGTGGCCGACCAGATCGTCGAGCGCGGGCTGAAGAACACGTTCCGCTTCGGACCGGGCTACCGCGCCTGTAGCGAACGCGCCATCACCGACCTGGCGGCGCTCAACGACGCGGCGGGCAAGCCGGCCAAGACCGTGATGATCGTGCACGAGGATTCGCTGTTCGGCACCGGCACCGCGGCGCTCTTGTCCAAGGCGTTGCCGCAGCACGGCTTCGAGGTCAAGGACGTGGTCAAGCACCCGAACCCGACCCGCGACTTCAACAACATCGTGCTGCGCATGAAGTCCCTCAATCCGGACATCGTGATCCCGGCCAACTACTACAACGAATACGCCTTGCTTCTGCGCGCCATGAAGCAGCAGAAGGTGCAGCCCAAGGCGATCTACTCGGTGCTGGGCGGCGCGGCCTCCAGCTACAAGTTCCTGAAGGAATTCCCGGACATCGCCAACGGCATCCTCGACTGCAACCACTGGTTCAACCCCAAGGATGCGCGCGTCGCGCCGCTGAAGGCGCGCGTCGAGGAGAAGGGCGCCTATTTCAGCTACGAGGTCTTCATGACCTACACCTCGGTGCTGCTGCTGGCCGATGCGCTGGAACGCGCCAAGTCGGCCGACCGCGCCGCCATCATCGACGCGCTGGGCTCCAGCACGTTCTCCGACCACATCATGCCCTATGGCCCGACCAAGTTCGTCAACGGCCAGAACACGGGCGCGCAGCCCTTGCTGACGCAGGTGATCGGCGGCGATATCAAGGTCGTCATCCCGGCCGACTACCGCCAGGCCGACGCCATCTTCCCGCTGAAGGCCTGAGCGTGCTCGATCCCGCCATCCTCTTTTCCTCGGTGCTCAACGGCCTGACCACGGGCGCGGTGTACGCGCTGATCGCCCTGGGCCTGACCTTGATCTACGGCGTGCTGCACATCATCAACTTCGCCCATGGCGCGGCGTTGATGGTGGCGCTGTACGCCGTGTACCTGTTGAAGGACCGCCTCGGCATCGACCCCTATGCCGCCTTGCCGCTGGTGGTGGCCGGCATGTTCGCGCTGGGCTACGCCTTGCAGCGGTATGTGATCAACCGCGCCAGCCATGGCAAGGACGAGAACATCCTGCTGGTGACGCTGGGGCTGGCCATCGTGCTGGAGAACCTGGCGCTGGTGTGGTTCAAGTCGGACACGCGCACCATCGACACGGCCTACACGCTGTCCACGGTCGAGATCGGGCCAGCCATGATCGCCTTGCCCAAGGTCATCGCCTTCTGCGGCGCCTTGGCGGTGGCGGCGGTGCTGTTCTGGATCATCCGCAGCACCGATCTGGGCCGGGCGATCCGCGCGGTGGCCAAGGAAAAGCAGGGCGCCAAGCTGATGGGCATCGACGTGGAGAAAGTCTACGCGCTGTCTTTCGGCATCGGCATGGCCTGCCTGGGCGCGGCGGCCTGCTTCCTGCTGCCGGCCTACTACGTGAATCCGCAGGTCGGCGGCGGCTTCGTGCTGGTGGCCTTCACCATCGTGGTGCTGGGCGGCATGGGCAGCTTTGTCGGCGCGCTGGTCGGCGGCCTGCTGATCGGGGTGGTGGAGTCCATCGGGGGCCTGTTCCTGGGCGACTCGCTGGGCCAGATGGGCATATTCGCGATCTTCATCGCGGTGCTGCTGTTTCGCCCGCAGGGGCTGTTCGGGGCGAGGGGCTGAGCATGGGCAAGGATCTTTTGACTATCGCGCTGTTCGGCGCGGCGCTGGCCGCCGCGGCCGCGCTGACTGAATCGGGCGTGGCGCTGACGTTCGTGATGATGTCGCTGTACGCGGCCCTGCTGTCGCAGGCCTGGAACATCCTGGGCGGTTACGGCGGCCAGCTGTCGTTCGGCCACGCGCTGTTCTTCGGCGTGGGCGCCTATGCGCAGGCGCTGGGCCAGCTCAACCTGGGCATCAATCCCTGGCTGGTCCTGCCCATGGCTATCGCGCTGGGCGCGCTGGTCGGCCTGGCGGTGGGCGGGCTGACGTTCCGCTACGGCCTGAAGGGTTCCTACTTCGCCCTGGTGACGCTGGCGTTCGCCGAAGTGTTCCGCATTCTGGCGCTGTCGGTGTCGTTCACCGGGGGCGGGGTGGGCCTGATGGTGCCGCTGCAAGAGGGCGTGGCCAACATGCAGTTCGGCTCGCGCCGCGGCTATATCTATCTGCTGCTGGGCTTCGTGCTGCTGGCGCTGGTGGTCACCGCATGGTTGCGTCATTCGCGCTTCGGGGCCTATCTGCAGGCGGTGCGCGACAACGAAGACGCGGCGCGCGCGATCGGCGTGAATCCGCTGCGGGTCAAGCTGGGCGGCATCGCGCTGTCGGCGGCCTTCATGAGCGCGGCGGGCGCTTTCTACGTGCAGGTGTTTCAGTACATCGATCCGGGCATCGCATTCGGCTCGGCCGTGTCGGTGGAGGCCCTGGTGGGTGCCATCGTAGGCGGCCTGGGTACCTTGTGGGGGCCGCTGCTGGGCGCGGTGACCCTGCATGCCCTGAGCGACCTGACGCGCAACCTGTTCGGCGAATTGCCGGGCATCAGCATGGTCATCTATGGCGTGGTGCTCATCTTGATCGTCATGTTTCTGCCGCGCGGCATCACCGGCGGCGGCCAGGCGCTGGGTCGCCTGTTCAGTGCCAAGGAGCGCGCCCGTGCCTGAGATCCTGCTGCAAGCGCGCAATCTGTCCATCACCTTCGGCGGCCTGAAGGCGGTTCAGGACGTGAGCCTGGACGTGCGCCAGGGCTCGCTGACCGCGCTGGTCGGTCCCAACGGCGCGGGCAAGACCACGCTGTTCGGCCTGCTGTCCGGCTTTCTCAAGCCGGGTGCTGGTTCGGTGCATTTCGACGGCACGGACATCACCGGTCGCCCGCCCCACGAATCGGCGCGGCTGGGGCTGACCCGCACTTTCCAGATCGTGCAGCCCTTCGGCGCGCAGACCGTGCGCCAGAACATCGCCGTGGGCGCGCACTTGCGCCTGCGCAACCGCCGCGAGGCGCTGGAAGCGGCTGAAGAAGTCGCGGCGCGGGTCAACCTGGGGTCCTTGCTGGACCGGCCTGCGGCGGACCTGACGGTGGCGGGACGCAAGCGCCTGGAACTGGCGCGCGCGCTGGCCACGCGGCCGCGCCTGCTGCTGCTGGACGAAGTATTGGCGGGGCTCAACCCCAGCGAGATCGACGAGATGATACCGGTGGTGAAAAATCTGGCCGACGACGGCGTGACCGTACTGATGATCGAACACGTGATGCGCGCGGTGATGAGCCTGGCCGAACACGTGTGGGTGCTGGCGCAAGGCCGCCTGATCGCCTCGGGCACGCCAGGCGAGGTCACCCGCGATGCGGCGGTGGTCGAGGCCTATCTGGGCCAGGGTGCGGCGGCCAGGCTGGCCGCGCAGGGAGCGCCGGCATGAGCGCGCTGCTGGAAGTCCAGGGACTGCGGGCGGGCTATGGCCGCATGGAAGTGCTGCGCGGCGTCGACCTGCGGGTGGACCAGGGCGAGATCGTGGTACTGCTGGGCAGCAACGGCGCCGGCAAATCCACGCTGAACAACACGGTGTGCGGTCTGTGCCGGCCCTGGGGCGGCACGGTGCGCTTCGAAGGGCAGGACCTGACCGGCCGCCATTACCGCGACGTGGTCAAGGCCGGCCTGATCCAGGTGCCGGAAGGTCGGCGCGTGTTTCCCAACCTGAGCGTGTGCGAAAACCTGGAGCTGGGCTCCTTCACCCGGGCGCGCGAGCGCCGCGCCGCCAACCTGGAGAAGGTGCTGCACATCTTCCCGCGCCTGCGCGAACGCCTGGCGCAACTGGCCGGCACCATGTCGGGCGGCGAACAGCAGATGCTGGCGATCGGCCGCGGCCTGATGGCCGAGCCGCGCCTCCTGATCCTGGACGAGCCCTCGCTGGGCCTGTCGCCGCTGATGGTCGAAGAGCTGTTCGGCCTGATCGGACGCCTGCATGGCGAGGGGCTGGCGATCCTGCTGGTGGAGCAGAACGTGGGCCAATCCCTGGAAATGGGGCAGCGCGCCTACGTGCTGGAAAACGGGGCAGTGCGCTATAGCGGCGCCTGTCCGGAACTGCTGGCCAGCGACGACGTGCGCCGGGCCTATCTCGGGATGTAGCCATGGCCAAGCCTCAAACGCTGGCCCAGAAGCTGATCGCGGCGGCCTGCGGTCGCGCTTCTGTCGCCGAGGGCGAAATCGTCACCTGTGCGGTGGACCTGGCCATGTTCCACGATTCCAGCGGCCCGCGCCGCCTGCAACCCATGTTGCAGGAGCTGGGCGCCACGCTGTGGGATCCATCGAAGATCGTGCTGGTCATCGACCACTACGTGCCGGAATCCGACGACGAGTCGCGCCGTATCGTGCGCATCGCGCGCGATTGGGCGGCCGAACAGCAATTGCCCAATGTCTACGACTCGCTCGGCATCTGCCACGTGGTGGTGCCGCAGCACGGCCATATCCGGCCCGGCATGTTCTGCGTCGGCGGGGACTCGCATTCGCCCACGGGCGGCGCCTTCGGCGCCTATATGTTTGGCATCGGCAGTACCGAGATGCTGGGGGTGGCCGTCACCGGTCAGATCTGGGTGAAGGTGCCGCAGACCCTGATGATGCGCTGGAACGGCCGCCTGTCGCCGGGCGTCACCGCCAAGGACATGATGCTGCGCATGATAGGCCGCTACGGCATGAACGGCGGGCGCTACCAGGCGGTGGAATTCTGCGGCGAGGCGGTGCGCGCCTTGTCGATGCAGGAACGCATGACGCTGTCCAATATGAGCGCCGAACTGGGATCGCAGGTCGGCCTGATCGCTCCGGATGAAACCACCGTGGCCTATCTGCGCGAGGCAGGCGTCACGGACCAAATCGACCTGGCGCGCTGGCGCAGCGACCAGGGGGCGCAGGCGGAGTGGCACGACTTCGATGCCGCGGCGCTGGCGCCGCAGGTCGCCGCGCCGCACAGCCCGGCCAATGCGCG
>NZ_DATCUY010000399.1:0-20305 GCF_036567245.1 Achromobacter sp.
CGAGGCCGCCGCCTGGCAGGGCGTGGTCGCGCCCGCCGGCACGCCGGCTCCCGTGGTCGAGAAACTCAGCCACGCCATCGCCCAGGCCCTGCGCTCGCCGGAAGTGGCCGAGCAACTGAAACTGCAAGGCATGGAGCCCACCGGCAGCACGCCGCAAGCCTTCGCGGACTATGCGCGCAAGGAGTACGAGCGCTGGGGAGCGGTGATCCGGAGCAAGAACATTTCGGCCAATTGAAGGCGGGTGGTAACAGCCGCGGCAAGGTGTAACCGGCAAGTTCGCGGAGGCGACGCGGGCGTACGATAAAGGCACGTACATCCTGTCCGGCAGCCCGGGCAAGGAGCACATCATGTCTCTGATCGTAGCAGCCCGATTCGAGGGCTTCGAAGCGGCGCACGCCGCGGCCGAGCGCTTGTCCTCCAACGGTTTTCCCCACTGGGACATCAACACCTTCTACGTGAATCCGGCCGGCGAGCATGGCCGCTACCCCTTGGGCGGCGACCGCCGCTCCGATCCGGATTCGGGACGCGCCGACATCGGCGCCTTCCTGGGCGCAGGCGGGGTGGGTGCAGGCTTCGCGGTGTTTGGCGGGTTCGTGATGTCCGAGATCAGCGATTCCACGCCGCTGATCCTGGCCGCGGCCGGGGTCGGCGCCTATCTGGGATCGCTTTTCGGCGCGCTTTGGGTGACGGGCCACGGCAGCACCCTGCACGGACACTTCAATCCCGATTCCCATGCCGAGATCCGCCAGGCCGGCGTGATGGTCGCCGTGCGCACGCGCCCGCAACGTGAAATGCTCGCCTGCCGCATCCTGCGCGATGCGGGCGGCGCCGACGTGGAACACGCCAACGGCCGCTGGCGCAACAACCATTGGGAAGACTTCGACCCGCTGGCGCCGCCTCAGCGTGAGGTGGGATTCGGCTGAACCCCCTCAGGCCGCGGCGGGGGGACGCCCGCGTTCAGTCCGGCGCGGGCGCAGGGGCGGTATTTTGCCGCCGGGCGGTGGCAGCGCAGCCGGCGGACGCTACGATGATCCCGCAGATGGCCAGCCACTGCGTCTGCGACAGTTGCTCATTCAGTACGATCATGCCGGCCAGCGCGCCCATGGCGGGTTCCATGCTGAGCAGCACGCCGAAGGTCTTCTGCGGCAGGCGCCGCAACGCCACCATTTCCAGCGAATAGGGCAAGGCGCTGGACAGCACGCCCACCGCGATGCCGGCCAGGATCAGGGTCGGGTCCAGCAGGGCCGTGCCCGCATGCGCCGCGCCGATGGGCAACGCCACCAACATCGCCGCGGTCAGCCCCAGCGAGGTGGCCTGTCCGCCGTGCACATTGCCGGCCATCTTGCCGAAGATGATGTAGAGCGCCCAGCACACCGCCGCGCCCAGCGCATAGGCGATGCCGACGGGATCCAGATCATGCACCGACGGGCCGGTGGGAATCAGCAGCACCAGGCCGGCGACAGCGCATCCGATCCAGACGAAGTCGATGGCGCGCCGAGACAGCGCCACCGCCAGGGTCAGCGGTCCGATGAATTCGATCGCGATGGCCACGCCCAGCGGCAGCGTGCGCAAGGCCATGTAGAACAGCAGGTTCACGCAGGCCAGCGTCACCCCGTACAGCGCGATCTTGGCGGCGTCCCTGCGGGTCAGCGGGAAGCGCCACGGCCGCCAGATCGCCAGCAGGATCAGCGCGCCGATGGTGATGCGGTAGGCAGTCGTGCCTTGCGCGCCCACCATGGGAAAGAGCGACTTGGCGAACGAGGTGCCGATGCATAGCGAGGCCATCGCGCCGATCAGCGATAGGATGGGGACCAGGGTGGAGGACGACGCGTTGCGTTCGGTGTTAAGGGTGGCGGCGGTCATGGCAATGGCGGAAAGGCAGGATACGTACAGGACGGCGCGCGGTTCAGGGCGTCAGGTGTTCGGCGGTGGAGTAAAGCACATAGAGCGCCAGGCCCAGCATGACGGCGCCGAGCAGACCCTGCTGCATACGCAGGAACCAGGGATTGCGCCCGACCCAGCCGCGGATGCGCGAGGCGCCGTAGGCGAAGAAGCTGCCATACGGCAGGCTCAGCGCCTTCATCGTCACGCCCAGCACCAGCATCTGGATCCACACCGGCCCGTTGTCCGGGGTGGTGAACTGCGGCAGGAAGGCGATCATGAACAACAGCACCTTGGGGTTCAGCAGGTTGGTCGTGAAGCCTTGCCAGAACGCGTCGCGCGCGTCTCCGGGGCGCGCCGCGAGCGACACGTCGGCCGAGCGCGCGCAGCGGATGATGGCCTTGATGCCCAGGTAGCCCAGATACAGGCCCCCAGCCGCCTTGATGCCCACGAACAGCGACGGGAACGCCTGCAGCACCGAGGCCAGGCCCAGCACCACCGCCGGCACCTGGATGAATCCGGCGGCGACGTTGCCCAGGACACTGTGGAAGGCGGGCCGGAAGCCCTGCGTCATGCCCCGGGAAAGGGTCAGCGCCATGTCGGGCCCGGGCGTGAGCTTGAGCGCCGCGTCGGCGGCGAGAAACAGCAGGAAAAGCTGGAGTGACGGCATGATACGGGGTGCGGACGTACCCGCGGCGCGGGCAGAGGGCTCTCAGTGTAAGCAAGCCGGCTGAATAATTCCTGCATCGCAGGGCGCGGAAATGAAGTTTCCCGTCAAAATGGGGCCGGATTCCGGCGCGGCCGGGCTTAGAATCTATCGGCGGCCCTTTTCCGGCCCGTTTCCAGCCGTTCCGAGACCCTTATGGAACTAGACGACTTCGACCTCCAGATCCTGCAAAGCATGCAGGAAGACAACCAGCGCACCAGCCAGGAAGTCGCGCAGCGCGTGAACCTGTCGCCGGTGTCCTGCCTGCGCCGCATGAAGCGGCTGCGCGAATCCAAGGTTGTGCTGGGCGACGTCTCCGTGGTCGACCCCGCTGCCGTGGGCCGGGGAATCATGATGGTCGTGCTGGTGACGCTGGAGAGCGAACGCGCCGACAAGCTCGACCAGTTCAAGCGCGCCATGCAGTCCGCGCCGGAAATCATGCAGTGCCTGTCAGTCACGGGCGAGGTGGACTTCGTCCTGACCATCACCATGCGCGACATGGCCGAGTACGAGACCTTCGCCCAGCGCAATTTCTGGGGCAATCCCAACGTCAAGCGCTTTTCCACGCTGGTGGTCATGAACCGTGCCAAGTACGGCATGACGGTGCCGGTGGGCTGAGCCCCCGTCGTCGCCCAGCGCCGGAACGCGGCGCGTTTTCGTGACATCCAACCCCATAAGCAGGCAAGATTCCTGGCCATTCCGGCCGCGCCTGCATCCATGGTTTCGGGGGATGAGATGAAAGCGATTCAAGCAAGATGGTTCTATGCGCTGGCTTTGGTGAGCTGCGGGGTGTTTGCCCACGGCAACGGGCCGACCGATCCGCAGATAGCCGCCATCGTGGTGGTGGCCAACCAGGTTGACATCGACGCCGGCAAGCTGGCGCAGGACAAGACCGGCAACAAGGAGGTCCGTGACTTCGCTACGCTGATGGTGACGGATCATTCCGCGGTCAACAAGTCGGCCGGCGAGCTGGTGCAGAAGCTCAAGGTCAAGCCCGAACCGAACGCCACCAGCGACAGCCTGCAGCAGGGCGGCGACAAGAACCTCGCCGCGCTCAAGGGCATGAGCGGCGCCGCCTTCGACAAAGCCTATGTGGACCACGAGGTGGCCTACCACGAGGCCGTGATCCAGGCACTGGACACGACCCTGATTCCTGGCGCGCACAACGCGGAATTGAAGGCACTGCTGGTCAAGGTGCGGCCGGCGTTCATCGCGCACCTGGAACATGCAAAATCCCTGCAAAAGAGGCTTAACGGTGGCTGATACCTGCTCATTTTCCGCGCGCGGGTGTGCTGGTCTGGCCGCGCTGTGCGCCGGCCTGATGCTGGCGGGCGGGGTAGTGTCCGCTCAGCAAAGCCCCACTGGCACCCAACAGGCCGAACATGTCGTGACCATTGAAGGAATGCAGTTCATGCCCGCGACGCTGACCCTCAGACGGGGCGACAGGGTGACGTGGACCAACAAGGACCTGGTCCCGCACACCGCCACCGCGGTTTCCAAGGCCTTCGATTCAGGAGTGATCGCCGCCGGCGCGTCCTGGACCTACACTGTGAAAGAGGCAGGCAGCAGCGCCTATGCCTGCCTGTTCCATCCGACGATGCAAGGTACCTTGATTGCGCAATGACGCATGGCGGAGGTCTGGCTCATGACTGCACTTGCGGCGCTGGCGGCAACGCCGGCCGAGGACGAAGACCTGGCGCTCGCGCACCGTATCGCGGCGGGCGAGCAGACCGCATTCGAACTGATGATGCGGCGGCACAACCGGCGGCTCTACCGCCTGGCGCGCGCCACCCTGCGCAACGACGCGGATGCCGAGGATGCCCTGCAGGAAACCTACCTGGCGGCCTACCGGAGCATGGCTGCGTTCCGTGGCGACTCGACGCTGTTCACCTGGCTGTCGCGGCTCCTGCTCAACGAATGCTACGGTCGGCTGCGCAAGCACAGCCGCCGCGAGGCGCTGTTCCCCATTGCCGACGACATAGAGAAAGAGGTTGATGCGATGACCATCAACGACTTCAACCCCCCCTACCACGCCGCCGCCCGCGCCGAACTCAGAGGCTTGCTGGAAGCGCGGCTGGACGCCTTGCCCGTCTCGTTCCGCACCGTGTTCGTGTTGCGCTCGGTAGAGGAACTGTCGGTCGAGGAAACGGCGCATTGCCTGGGCATTCCCGAAGCCACCGTCCGCAGCCGCCACTTCCGCGCCAACGCCTTGCTGCGCGAGTCGCTGGCGCGGGATGTGGGGGTGGTGGAGAAGCGCTTGTTCGAATTCGATGGGGACGATTGCGACAGGGTGGTGGAGAGGACGCTGGCGCGGTTGAGGGAATAAGGAGACGGACCGTTCATTTCGCGCCCCGCAACCGCAACGCATTGAAAATCACCGAAGCCGAACTCAGGCTCATCGCCAGCGCCGCAATCATCGGCGACAGCAGCCATCCCGTGAAGGGGTAAAGCACACCCGCCGCTATCGGCACGCCGATGCCGTTGTAGACGAAGGCGAACATCAGGTTCTGCCGCATGTTGCGCACGGTATCGATCGAGATCTGGCGCGAGGCGGCGATGCCGCGCAGGTCGCCCTTGACCAAGGTTACCTGGCCGCTGTTCATGGCCACGTCGGTGCCCGTGCCCATGGCCACGCCCACGTCGGCGCGGGCCAGCGCAGGGGCGTCGTTGATGCCGTCGCCCGCCATCGCCACCACATGGCCGTCCTTTTGCAGCTTTTCCACCAGCGCCAGCTTGTCGGCCGGCTTGACCTCGCCGTGCACTTCGTCAATGCGCAGCGCGGTGCCCACGGCGCGGGCGGTGGTCAGGCCGTCGCCGGTCGCCATCACGATACGCAGGCCGCTGCCGTGCAGGTCCTGGATGGCTTCATGCGTGCTGGGCTTGATGGGATCGGTCACCGCCAGGATGCCGGCGAACTGGCCGTCCACGGCCAGGTGCATGATGCTGGCGCCTTCGCCGCGCAGGCGTTCGCCGTCCGCGCGCAGGGAGTCCACCCGCACGCCTTCCTGTTCCATCAGGGCGGTGTTGCCCAACGCCAGACGCTTGCCTTCCACCGTGCCGCGCACACCGATGCCGCTGCCGGAATCGAAGTCCCCGGCTTTGGCCAGCGCAAGGCCCTGCGCGCGTGCGGCGCTGACGATGGCGTCGGCCAGGGGGTGTTCGCTGCCTTGGTCCAGGCTGGCCGCCAGGCGCAGCACTTCGTCGGGCGTGTATCCCGGCGCTGCGATCGCGGTATCGAAGGCTGGCTTGCCTTCGGTCAGGGTGCCGGTCTTGTCCACGATCAGCGTGTCCACCTCGCGCATCTTCTCGATCGCGCCGGCGTCGCGGAACAGCACGCCCTGCGCGGCCGCGCGGCCCGTGGCCACCATGACCGACATGGGCGTGGCCAGTCCCAGCGCGCAGGGGCAGGCGATGATGAGCACGGCGACGGCGTTGATCAGGCCATACACCCAGCTGGGTTCCGGCCCGAAAAAGCCCCACACCAGCAGCGTGGAGATCGCGACCAGCACCACGGCGACGACGAACTTGCCCGCCACCACATCCGCCATGCGCTGCATGGGCGCCTTGGATCGTTGGGCGTTGGCGACCATCTGCACGATCTGCGCCAGCATGGTGGCGGAGCCGACCTTTTCCGAACGCATCACAAGGGTGCCGCTGGTGTTGAGCGTGGCGCCGATCAGCTTGTCGCCTTCGCGCTTGCTGACGGGCACGGGCTCGCCGGTGAGCATGGATTCGTCCACGGCGCTGCGGCCCTCGGTGACGATGCCGTCCACCGGAATCTTCTCGCCCGGGCGCACCCGCAACAGGTCGCCCACGTGCACGTGGTTCAGCGGCACATCTTCCTCGCTGCCGTCGGCATTGATGCGCCGCGCGGTCTTGGGCGCCAGGCCGAGCAGTGCCTTGATCGCGGCGGACGTTTGCGAGCGCGCCTTCAGCTCCAGGATCTGTCCCAGCATGGTCAGCGAAATGATGACCACCGCGGCTTCGAAGTACACCGCCACGCGCCCCATCGATACGAAGGAATCGGGGAACACGCCCGGCGCCAGCGTGGCGACCACGCTATAGATGAACGCCGCGGCCGTGCCCAGGCTGATCAGCGTCCACATATTGGGGCTGCGATGCACGAGCGACTGCCAGCCGCGCACGAAGAACGGCCAGCCGGTCCAGAATACGACCGGCAGCGATAGCGCCAACTCCAGCCAGCTCTGGGTCGCCATGTCGAACCAGCCCAGGCGATGGCCGAACATGGCCATCACGGCCACGATGAGCGTGAGGGGTAGCGTCCACCAGAAGCGGCGCTGGAAGTCTTTGAGTTCGCTGTTGTCCTCCTCATCCAGCGGGATAAGGGGCTCCAGCGTCATGCCGCACTTGGGGCAGTTCCCGGGGTGGTCCTGACGGATCTCGGGATGCATGGGGCAGGTGTAGATCGTGCCGGCGGGAACGTCGGCGGGAGCTCCCGTCGGGTCGGCAGCGGTCGGCCGGGCGGTTACGCCGTCGTGTTCGTCGCTGCCCACGTGATGCTTACTGTGATCGTGGTCGTGATGCTGCTGCTGGTGCGATCCATGGCCGCCATGCGCATGTGCCGACTGGGCACCCGCCTGTTCTTCCGGCACCAGATGCATCTGACACTTCGGACAGCGGCCCGGATGGTCCTGGCGGATATCCGGGTGCATGGGGCACACATAGAGCGCACCGTCGTTCGTTGCCGCGTCGCCGTGACGAGAGTGATTCATACCCATCCCTTTCGAGTGCTGGTGTGATCCTTCGTGCGCCTCATGCCCAGGCAGGGCGCTCGTAGCGCAACAACGTGGGGCCGACACCGCCGCGGTGCCGGCCCCAGCAATGATGCGTGGCGCTCAGCCCCTGGCTGCCGGGGACGCCGCCGCGGGATTCATCATCGATCCCATCATCTCGCGGCAGCCTTGCATGTGGGCGCCATTGGCGGGCATGGACTTCATGTGTTCGTCCATCAAAGCCTGGCGCTCTTCGGCCGTCTTGGCCGCAGCCATCTTTTGGTGCATCCCGCCCATGGCCTGCATGTGCGCCTCCATGTTCTGCATCATGCCGGCGCCCGGCGCCATTTGCGGCTGGGAGGCCGTCTCGGCCGCCGCGGGATGATGCGTGGCATGTTCGCTACCAGCGGCCTGCGCATTGGCCGCGCCTATCATTCCGAGGCTCAATGCGCACGCACTGAACAAGGTGGTCAGGGTCTTCATGGTCAGCTCCTTTCTGTGGTCTGGAAGTGCATGGACTCCAGTGTGGTGGGCTGACAGGGGCGGGGAGGTTACGCGTGGATTACTTTTTTGTAATGTCATGGGGGCGCCGCATGCGCGACATCAGCCCGCGCCCCAGTACATCCATTTTGGGCTGCTCTCCTGAAGAACAGCCCTCATCCGTTCTCAGGCCACCGCGTAAAGATCGCATCCTGTTCCAAGGCCCGCGCCCGCCACGCATTGAGCAGTTCGGCCAAGGCCTCGTGGGTCAGCCCATACGTTTCACCCAGGCTGGAATTGCGCCCGACGATGTGCCTGTTGAGTCCCGCAGTGCCGCTGCGTTCGACCGCGGCATCGTCGAAAACAATGAGCTTGGGCACCGCCTGGCTGACGCTGACCACGGTGAATTCGCTGGTGTCCTGCCAGCGTATCGTCCTGCCGTTCCACACCTGCCGGGTTTCGAAGCCATTGCGGTTTAGCCGCAAGGCGGTATCGTCTTTCGCGGCGCGCACCAGCAGCATGACCGCGCCGAGCAGAAAAAATCCGGCGCCAGGCCAGAGGATCAGTTGCTTCAGCGGCGGCAGCGCTTCGTGCAGCAGCATCCACAGGATCACGCCGCCGAAGGCCGCGGACAGGAACGAGAACACCAGCAGCTTGCCTTTCGCGGCCTTGAGCACCAAGGGGCCTGGATAGCGCGCCAGCAACGTCAAGGCTGAGCGCGAGTCGCGCTGGAGCAGGCCAGGCCTTAACTGCAGAATGCCGATTGCGGCGCACATGGCAAAGAACAGCGTGACGGGAATCCCCGCTTCGGCGCCGTCCCGGATCATTTGCGAACCCAGGAAAACAAACACGACGCTGATCGTCAGGCTGACATAGGCCAACAGGTTCATCCGCTTGCGTCCGGGCGGGCGCTGCGTTGCGGGGGATGTGGGTGGCTGAGTCATGGCTATGGCGTGTAGGGACTTGGCTGACGGGGCTTTATATCAAGGTTGATGCCGGGACAATACTTCATCGCGGGGCCCTGCATCCACCACCCGCCCGGCGTCCATCACTACGATGGTGTCGAAGCGGTTGAGCAGGCTGGGCCGATGCACCGAAGCCACGATGCAAGCCGTCGGGAACGCGGCGTACATACGATCGAACACCCGGGCCTCGGCTTGGGGGTCGAGCGCGCTGGTGGGCTCGTCCAGCAGCAGCAGGGAACTGCCTTGCGCCGCCAGCGCGCCGCGCGACAGGGCCAGGCGTTGGCGCTGCCCGCCGGAAAGATTGCTGCCCCGCTCGTTCATCGCGCTGGCCAGGCCGTCGGGCATGCGTTGCAGCACTTCGTCGAATACGCCGGTATGCACGGCGGCCTGCAGCGCCACGGCATCGGCAGGCTCGCCGAAGGTAAGGTTTTCCTGCACGCTGGCTTCGAAGACTTCGGCTTCTTGCGGGATCAGCGTGGCCAGCGAGCGCAGCTCGGTCCAGTCCACGGATTTGCCGTCGCGCAGCAGATCGCCCTGTTGCGGCGGGTAGAGTCCGGCAAGGGTGCGCAGCAACGTGCTCTTGCCGCCGCCGCTGGCGCCGATCAGCGCGACGCGCGAGCCTCGGCGCAGCACCAGGTCTACGCCATGCAGGCCGCCACGTCCTTCATCCGAATAGCGCCAGGTGGCGCCGCGCAACTCCAGGGTCTGCCAAGGCGCGTCGGGTTGGACCGCGGGGACGGCTGCCTCGGGGTTGCCGGGGGCCTGCCAGATGGGTTCGGCGCTGCTGTAGTCGGTGTGCATGCGCGCAAAGCTCTGGAAGTTGGAGGCGATGGCGCTGACCACGGACGCGGCCTGCTGGGCGTACTGATAGATCATGAAGATGGTGCCCAACAACAGGGCTTGCCCCGGCTCGCGGTGTCGCAGCACATATTCCACCACGAGGATCCAGGTGAGGCACATGCCCGCCAGGTCGACCACGCACCACTTCACTTCGTTGATCCACAGGGCGCGGCGCAAGGGCTTCATGACCGCCTCCAGGCGGCGGCCCAGGATCTTGCGCGAGGCGGCTTGCAGCCGCAGGCCGATCACGGTGCCGGCATTGCTGACGAAGTCGAGCAGTGCCGCGACGTAGCGGCGCTCCTGGTCGTTTTCGGAGCGCGCCAGCCGCATCAGCGCAAGGTCGAAGCGCAACGTGACGAGGGCGATGATCAGATAGCCGCTCACGGCGATGATGCCGCTGACGTGCGACAGCAGGGTCAGCGCCACCAGCGGGCCGATGAAGTTCAAGGCGCTGTGCAGGTATCCGTACATGCTTCGCGCGAACGTGGACAAGGCCCGGCTGGATTGCAGCACCCGGTGCTGCAGGTCGCCGGAATGTCTGCCGTCGCGCCAAGTCAGCGGGGCGGCAGCGATGCGGGCATAGAGGTCGTCGGCCTGTCGTTCGCGGACATGCACGCCCACGTTGCCTTCCAGGACGCGTCCCGGGCCGTGGAACACCCAGGACATCATGTAGCTGCCGACCAGGAACAGGATCCAGAGACCCGCCGTGGACATGTCGTTCTGCTGCAAGGCATTGATGGCGTGCGAGGCCAGCCAGGGCAGGGTCAGCTTGACCAGCTGCGCGCCCGACAGCAGCGCGATCGCGCCCATCAGCTGTCGCCGCGCGCCGTCGGCATAGTGCCAGAGCGCGCGATACAGCACCAGCGCCGCGCGGCCCATGCCGATGGAGGAGGACGGGGAAGAGGATTCAGGCTTCATCGCGTGGGAGGGGAAGTCAGGAGTGGCATGGCGTGACTATGCTATCCGACAAAAGCCGCCGCGCGCCAAAGCAAAAAGCCCCGCCAAAGGCGGGGCCAAGTGCTTGAATTCATTGGTGGCCTGGGGCGGAATCGAACCACCGACACAAGGATTTTCAATCCTCTGCTCTACCGACTGAGCTACCAGGCCAACGCGAAAGTCCGCCACTATACACAATATCCGCGCTACGTGGGCGCCTGGCCGCCGCCTGGAGCGGCGTGGCGGGCTTGTGCGAGCAAGGCGCCGGCCTCGTCGGAAATGCTGCGCAGGCGCAGGTCGGTCTGCGGGAAAGGGATGTCGATGCCGGCCTGCTTCAGAGCCTCGTACATGCGCGACAGCATGTCGCTGCGGATGGACATCCACTGATCGAAGTCGGGCGTCCAGGCGCGGACGCTGAACTCCAGGGCGCTGGGGCCGAAGCCCATGAAGAGCGCGATCGGCGCCGGCTGGGTGGAGACGCCCAGCGTTCCGCGTGCCACCGAAGCCAGCAGTTCGATGGCTTGCGCGGGGTCCGTGCCGTAGGCCAGTCCGACGTTGATTTCGATGCGGCGGTTGCGGTCCAGCATGGTCCAGTTGGTCAGTTTTTCCGACAGCAGGGTGCCGTTCGGGACCACCACGTCGGCGCCTTCGAAGGTCTTGATGCGGGTGGCGCGCATGCCGATGTCGCGCACCTGTCCGGAGGTGTCGCCGATCTCTACCACGTCGCCGGGCTGGATCGGGCGCTCGAACATCAGGATCAGGCCGGACACGAAGTTGTTCACCACGTTCTGCAGGCCGAAGCCTATGCCCACGCCCAGAGCGCCGAGCACGAGGGCCAGCTGGCTGGTCTTGACGCCGGCAGCCGACAGCGCTACCGCCAAGCCCAACAGCAGTACCGAGTAGTAGGTCAGCGAGGCGATGCTGTTACCCACCCCGCGCGGCAGCGGCATGCGCGCCAGCAGTTCGTCGTGCAGCACCAGGCGGATCGCCCGCGCGGCCCAGAACGCGATCACCACCGAGATCGCGAACACCAGAATGTTGCCCAGGCTGATGGTGATGTCTCCGAGCGCAAGCGTGTAAGACAGCACCTTCGTCGTGAAGGCGTAGGTCGCGCGCAGGATGCGGAAGCGATCCATCGTGTAGATCGTCCAACCCGCGACGGCGCTGAGCATCACCAGGCGGATCAGCAGTTGCACCAGGGGCGGAGCGTGCTCGCGCGCGATGCGGAAGCGCGACACGCCGGGCCGGGCCAGCATCAGCTGCAGCAGGGTGACGATGATGGTGACCCCGGCGTAAAGCATCAGGCCGAAGTAGCCGCTGCTGATGACGGCGCTGGTCAGCATCTCGGCCATCGACAAGTTGCCGACGAGATTGGAGACGCCGGCGATGGCCAGCAGCGCCACCGCGACCCAGCCGCCGACACGCACGGCCTTGTGCAGCCGGCCGGGAGCCTGGGCGTTGCCGCGGCGCTGGGCGCGGGCGCGCAGCCAGATCGCGGTGGCCAGCGCCAGCAGGGTGATGACGAGGTTGTGCAGCCGGTACAGTGTTTCGCTGGCCAGGAAAAAAATGCCCAGCCGCTCCGCCAGATACAGGCCGGTGATGGCGTAGGGCCACAGGTCGAGCTGCTCGCGCGCGGTCGGCGGCAGCAGGCGCAGCACGGGCACGACTGCCAGCAGCAGCGCGACCTGCAGCACGATCAGCGGCGCATCCGACTCCAACAGCTGCACGCCCATCATGGCGAGCAGCAGCCAGGCGGACAGCGGGCGTCCCAGCACCCGCGCGGCTGTTTTGCTCATTTCGCCGGCCCGGATCGCGTGGCGGCTGTGCCAGGCCAGCCAGAGCAGCAGCGGCAGCAGCACGACTTGCAGCACGTGCAGGGCGAGCTGGTTACCGGTGTCGGCCGCGGCGTACTGGCGGGCAAAGCGCAGTTCCATGTCCAGGCCGCTCCGCAGATAGGCCATCGCATCGCTGCGCGCCGTGGGTGTGAAGGTGGCGGCCCAGAGCGGCGGCGCGTCCAGTGCGAGCAGGCGGGCGTCGATGTAGTTGATGGCGTCGGCCACCGCCCGCTGCCCGGACTGGATGCGCTCTTCGACGGCGTTGGCGCGCTGGCCTAGTGCGATCTGCCGGCCCAGCGGCACGGACAGCGCCTGTTCGGCCCGGGTCAGCTGGGCGATGACGGAGTCGATACGGCCGGTCAGGGCCGGCGGCAGATCGGCGGCGCCGGGCGCGCTCTTGAGGGCCTGCCAGGCCTCGCGGCGGCGCGCCAGTTCAGCGGCGTCGTTGGCGTAGGCGGCGGTCGCCTGGTGCATGTCCTCCTGCCAGTCCGTGAAGCGGCGCGCGTCGAACATCCAATGCCGCTCCAGGCTTTCCAGCCGCATGATCGGCAGGGTGCGCAATTGGGCTGACTGGAACTGTTGGAGCTTTTCGTCGACAGACCGGGAAATCGCTTCCAGGCGCGGCGCCAGCGCGTCGGTGGGGTCGGCTCCCGTGACGCGTTCCATGACGCTTTCGGCATAGCGGTGATCGGTGTCCGCCCGCAGCGGGATTTCCGCCACCAGGATCGCCTGGGCTTGCGCGGAAGCCGGAACTGGGCGGACCGGCGCCGTCGAGGCGCTCTGCGCGTGCGCGGGCCCCAGCAGGCAGGCCAGCAGTGCAATCAGACCGAAAAGCGCTTTTGCTCTTGCTATCGCTTGGGCGCGCATGTCGCGGCTCCGGTGGATGGATGCGGCGGTCTACGGAGAAGGCGTCTTACGATATCGCGGAAGGGCGAGCCAGGGAAAGGGGCGCGGGCATCGACTTCCTGGCCCATTGATTGAGCGCGGCGGCAAATCCCAGTACGACCTGGCGGTCTTCGTCAAACCGGCGCACGAGATAGATGCTGGATGAAATTCTCGGCATGCTTTTTTCATGCGCAAGTTCGCAGATCGCGACGGCATCGGCGCGCAGGCGCGCAATCGATTCGGGGACGATGGAGATGCCGAGCCCCGCGGCCACCAGATTGACCACGGCGGGCACCTCCACGACCTGTTGAACGATCTTCGGCTCGAAGCGCGAAAACAGGCAGGCCTGGTACACCGAGTCGGCAAAGATGGACGACGCCAGGCGAAAGAACACGAAATCCTCGTCTTTCAATTCGTGCAGGCGCAGCCGTTTCCGATGCGATAGCGGATGGCCCGGCGGCAGCACGACCACCGACGAGTCGTGCCACAGCAACTCGGAAGCGAATGTCGGATCGGCGGGGATGCCGCGTGAGAGGCACAGATCCAGGCGCCTGTCCTGCAGCCCCGTCAGCTGATCGGAGGGGGGTATTTCCTTCAAGGCCACGTCCACCTGCGGCCGCTCCTGCCGGAACTCGCGGATGAACTGGGGCAACGTGCCGAGGAAGTGCGAGCCGGTCAAGCCCAGCGTCACGCATCCCTCCAGGCCCTGTGCCACGCGCCGCACTTGAAGCCTGGCCTCGTCCAGGCGATCCAGGACGGCGCGGACGTGGGGCAGCAGCACGCTGCCCGCTTCACTCAGCTGGACGCTTCTGCTGGTGCGTATGAAAAGACGGACGCCGAGGTCGGCCTCCAGATTACTCAGCTGCTGACTGAGTGGAGGTTGCGAAATGTGCAGCTTCTGGGCCGCTTTCGTAAAGCTCTGTTCTTCCGCAATCGCCGCAAAGTACCGAAGCTGCCGCAAGTCCATGGTTGGGCATCCCGTCCTATTTATCTGGAAACACTATAGATGATTCCCAAATTCGTATTGGACGATATCGATCCCGATGCCGAGAATTGCCATCAAATGATTCGCTCCGGGCAGCCGGACGTGGACGATAAATACAAAGAATGGGGAGCAGGCAATGAACCTGGTTGTTTCAGTCGCGGCATGGAAGTTCCATTTCAACCCGAACAAACTGGTCAAGATGAAAAAGATACTGAGTTTCTCTGCGCTGATTTTCGCCCTGGGCCTTGCCCATGCTGGCGCCGTCCACGCGCAAGGCTATCCGTCGAAGGCCGTCACGGTGATCGTGCCGCACGGACCAGGAGGGGCCAACGACGCGGTGGCTCGGCCTTTTGCCCAAAAAATCGGCGAGCGCCTGCATCAGACTTTCGTGGTGGAGAACCGGGCGGGCGCGGGCGGCAATATCGGTATCGGCGTATCGGCGCGAGGCAGTCAGGATGGTTACAACCTGCTGCTGACCGTGGGTAGCAGCTATACCATCAGCCCATTCGTATACAAGTCCGTGCCATTCGACCCCAAGAAGGATTTTGAACCCATCGGCCTGGTCGCGACGGCTCCTTATGTCTTGATCGTCAATCCGGATCTGCCGGTAAAGACCGTGCAGGACCTGATCTCATTGGCCAAAAGCAAGCCAGGCCAACTGCACATGGCGTCCGCGGGTAACGGCACGCTCGATCATCTGCTGGGCGAAATGTTCAAGCGGGCGGCCGGCGTCGACATGATGCACATTCCCTATAAGGGCGCCTCCGCCGCCAACACGGATATGGTGTCTGGCCGGGTGTCGGTGACTTTCACCAGCTGGCCCAGCGTCATGTCGTTTGTCCATGCCGGCAAGCTGCGCCTGATCGCGGTTGCGTCGTCCGAGCGCTCATCGTTGCTGCCGGACGTGCCGACCATCGCCGAGACCGTGCCTGGCGTCGCGGCCATGTCGTGGTATGGCTTGTTCGCTCCGGCCGGCACCCCGGCGGACGTGGTTGCCACGCTGCGCCGGGAAGCCTCGAGCGTGCTGGCGGACAAGTCGTTTCAAGCCAACTTGAGGGCCCAGGGCGCGGAAGCGGCGAATACGACGCCCGCTCAGTTCAGCGAGCTGATCGACTCCGATCTGAAAACGTGGTCCGGGATCATCGAGCAGACCGGCGCCCGGATCGAGTGACGGCCGCCAAATCCTTCTGTTTTGGAGTTTTGCATGAGCAGCGCTGCGGAAAACTATAAGGGCGTATGGGGGCATCGAGTCGGCTTTGGCGACAAAGCGGCATTGCTTCTCATCGACTTCGTGCAAGCCTATACGCTGGAAGAATCGCCCATGTTTGCCTCTGGCGTTGTGGCCGCGGTGGCGCACAGCGCGGAAATCCTGCGGGTGGCGCGAGATGCCGGAATGATGGTCATCCACACCACGATCAGGCACCAGTCCGATACGCTGGCCGACGCCGGCGCCTGGTATCGCAAGTCGCCGATCCTCGAACTGTTCCAACACGCGCCTTACAACGAGTTTTGTGGCGGCTTGGAACCCTTGCCCGGCGAGATCGTCCTGCACAAGCAGTACGCCAGCAGTTTTTTTGGCACCAGCCTGGCCAGTACGCTGACGGCTTCCAGGGTCGACACCCTGATCGTGCTGGGCTGCTCCACCAGCGGCTGCGTGCGCGCAACGGCGGTGGATGGCGTGCAGCATGGCCTGAACGTGATCGTGGTGCGGGAGGGAGTGGGGGACCGCCACCCCGATCCGCATGAAGCCAATCTTTTCGATATCGACAGCAAGTACGGGGATGTGGTTTCAAAGCAGGCGGCGCTCGAATTCATCCGCGCGTCGAGGGCGTCATCGCCGCCCGAGGCGGCCTGAGCCGCTACCTGTTGCACACGTTCGGCCGTCGTGGCTTTGCTCGGCCGACGGCGAGTAGAGGGCTTGCCAAAAACCGTCTCATCGCCGGTATTCGTGATTCGCGAATAGCGAATATCACCCTGAGATGGAACTAAAACCCCAAGACTTGTTGGTATTGCTAAAGGTGGCCGCCCACCCCCCACAGCGCTGGGCCTATGCCGCGCTGTCCATGAGCGCCTCGGAGACCCATGCGAGCGTGAAGCGCGCCGTGGCCTTTGTCGCCGCCAAGAACAGCAGAAACTGACGTACCAAAGCAAAAAGCCCCGCCGTATTGAAGACCGGGCGGGGCTAAGTGCTTGAATCTTTTGGTGGCCTGGGGCGGAATCGAACCACCGACACAAGGATTTTCAATCCTCTGCTCTACCGACTGAGCTACCAGGCCAACGAAGTCCGCAACTATACACAATTTTTTAGGCTTGCGCCAGTTGGGGGCGAAAATCTTGGATATTGCCTTGCTCGGCCGGATCGCTGCATGAATCATGAGCCAGGTTGTTGGGCGGATGGCACGAAAGGTGCGACCCAAGGTCGCGGCCTGGGGGTGAAATGGCCTGGGGATAACCCGCAGGGGTATAATGATTAGCGGTCTGACGCTGCTCCCGGGTTGAATTCCCCCGATTGAATAACCCCGGTTTGCAGCGCCTCGTTCTTGGTGGCAGTACTTAACGCTTACGCGCGGATGGCCCGGCCATCCTTCCCACATGTCGGTAGCTGTCCTTGCCTTCGGTCTGAATCACACCTCCGCGCCGGTTTCGGTCCGCGAGCGCGTGTCCATGCCCGTCGATCTGGTGAAGCCCGCGCTGGAAGGCCTGCGCTCGGCGTTCGGCGGCTCGGTGCGCGAAGCCGCCATCCTGTCCACCTGTAACCGTACCGAGATCTATTGCGCCGCTGACGGCCACGTGGCCGATCAACTGCCTGCCTGGCTGGCGGATTACAACCGCCTGGACGCCGGCACGCTGCGCCCGCATCTCTACCGCCATCACCAGGACGACGCCGTGCGCCACGCCTTCCGCGTGGCCAGCGGCCTGGATTCCATGGTGCTGGGCGAAACCCAGATCGTGGGCCAGATGAAGGACGCCGTGCGCGCCGCCGGTGAAGCCGGGTCGTTGGGCACCTTGTTGCACCAGATGTTCCAGCGCACCTTCTCGGTGGCCAAGGAAGTGCGGTCGCAGACCGCCATCGGCGCGCAATCGGTGTCCATGGCCGCCGCCGCCGTGCGCCTGGCCGAGCGCGTGTTCGGCAACCTGGACCAGGCCCGCACGCTGTTCATCGGCGCGGGCGAAATGATCGAATTGTGCGCTACGCACTTCGCCGCGCAGCGTCCGCGCAGCATGGTCGTGGCCAACCGCACGGCCGAACGCGCCGAAGTCCTGGCCAATCGCTTTGCCGCCAGCACCATGAAGCTGTCGGACTTGACGGACCGCCTGTCCGAGTTCGACGTCATCGTGTCCTGTACGGCCAGCTCCTTGCCCATCCTCGGTTTGGGGATGGTGGAACGGGCCACGCGCCTGCGCCGCCACCGCCCCATGGTCATGATCGACCTGGCCGTGCCGCGCGACATCGAACCCGAAGTCGGCCGCCTGGACGACGTCTACCTGTATTCGGTGGACGACCTGGGCCGCCTGGTGCAGACCGGCACGGACGCGCGCCGCGCGGCCGTGGTGCAGGCCGAAGCCATCATCGAAACCCGCGTCCAGGGCTTCATGCACTGGATGCAGTCCCGCGAAGTGGTGCCCGTCATCCGCGACCTGCACCAGGCCGCCGAGGACGTGCGCAGCGCCGAGCTGGAACGCGCCCGCCGCCTGCTGGCACGGGGCGAGTCGCCGGAAGCCGTGCTTGAGCAACTGGCCCATGGCCTGACGCAGAAATACCTGCACGGCCCGCTGGCGGCCCTGAACCGCAGCGAAGGCGATGACCGCAAGCAGCTGCTTGCCTGGATGCCGCGCCTGTTCCCTGGCCGCGACTCCCGCCGTTAGCGACTCTGCCCCACGTCCCGCCTCCTGGCGGGCGTTCGTCTTTTGGGCGCCCGCTATCCGCTTTCCCGCTTTTCTTTTTGGTCATTCCCCATGAAATCTTCCATGCGCAGCCGGCTGGAGCACCTGTGTCATCGCCTCATCGAGGTTGACGCCCTGCTCGCCGAACCGGAGACCGCGTCCGACATGGACCGTTTCCGCAAGCTCTCGCGTGAACGCGCGGAACTGGAGCCGGTGGTCGAGGCGTTCACCGCTTTCGCCCGCACCGAGGATGATCTGGCCGCAGCCCAGGAAATGCTGTCCGACCCGGACCTGAAGTCCATGGCCGAGGACGAGATCAAGTCCGGCCGCGCCAAGCTCGAAGAACTGGAAGCCGCGTTGCAATTGCTGCTGCTGCCGCGCGATCCCAACGACGGGCGCAGCCTGTTCCTGGAAATCCGCGCGGGCACGGGCGGCGACGAAAGCGCGCTGTTCTCGGGCGATCTGCTGCGCATGTACACGCGCTACGCCGAACAGCGCGGCTGGCGCGTGGAGCTTATGTCGGAGAGCGCTTCTGAACTGGGCGGCTACAAGGAAGTGATCGCCCGCATCGACGGCGACGGCGCCTATGGTCGCCTGAAGTTCGAGTCCGGGGCGCACCGCGTGCAGCGCGTGCCCGCCACCGAGGCGCAAGGCCGCATCCACACCTCGGCCTGCACGGTGGCCGTCATGGCCGAAGCGGACGAGATGTCGGAAATCGTCATCAACCCCAATGATTTGCGCATCGACACCTTCCGCGCCAGCGGCGCGGGCGGCCAGCACATCAACAAGACTGATTCGGCGGTGCGCATTACCCACCTGCCGACCGGGCTGGTGGTGGAATGCCAGGACGACCGTTCCCAGCACCGCAACAAGGACAAGGCCATGCAGGTGCTGGCCGCGCGCCTGAAAGACAAGGAAACCCGCGAACGGCAGAGCAAGGAAGCCGCTGAGCGCAAGAGCCTGATCGGCTCGGGTGACCGTTCCGAGCGCATCCGCACCTATAACTTCCCGCAGGGCCGCGTGACCGACCACCGCATCAACCTGACGCTGTACAAGCTGCAGCAGATCATGGAAGGCGATCTGGAAGAGCTGACCGGCGCCCTCATCGCCGAACACCAGGCCGAACAGCTGGCGGCCCTGGGCGACGACATCTGAGCCCGGCCATGACGCCGCCCCAGCTGAAAAGCCTGCTGCTCGATACGCGCCTGCCCCGCCTGGAGGTGCGCATGCTGCTGGAGCACGTGCTGGCCAAGCCGCGCGCCTGGCTGCTGGCGCACGACACCGACCCTCTGCTGCCCGAGACGGCCGCGGCCTATGAGGCCCTGGCCCAGCGGCGCCTGGCCGGGGAGCCCATGGCCTACCTGCTGGGCCACCGCGAATTCATGGGTCACCGTTTCCGCGTGACCCCGGACGTGCTGATTCCGCGCCCGGATACCGAGGTGCTGGTCGAGACCGCGCTGGAATGCCTGGCCGGCCAGGCTGCGCCCGCGGTGCTGGACCTGGGCACCGGCAGCGGCGCGATCGCGATTTCCATTGCGTTGGCGCGCCGCGACGCGCGGGTGATGGCGTCCGACGTCAGCGCGGCCGCGCTGGCGGTCGCTGCCGCCAATGCCTGGGATCTGGCCGCGTCCGTGCGTCTGGTCGAAGGCAGCTGGTACCAGGCCGTGCCGGCGGGCGAAGGCTTCGACCTGATTGTGTCCAATCCGCCCTATGTGGCCTGCGATGACCCGCATCTGGAGCAGGGCGACGTGCGTTTCGAGCCGCGGGGGGCGCTGACCGACGGCGCGGGCGGGCTGGAAGACCTGGCCCGCATCGTCCAGGGCGCCGGCCGCCACCTGAAGCGGGGCGGCGCCCTGTGGCTGGAGCATGGCTGGGACCAGGCGCAAGCCGTGCGGGACCTGCTGGCCGCGGCTGGATTCCAGGACGTGCACAGCCGCCAGGACCTGGCCGGCATCGAGCGTATTTCCGGCGGCCGGCTGCCCGCCTGACCGCATTCCCGGTGGGGCGCCCGGGATATCCGGGCGGATTTTCCCGCTGTACCTATAATTGGCGTATTCCGTTATGCCTGTCCAAGAGACCACCATGAGCGACGTTCAAGAATTCATCCGCGAAACCGTGACCCAGCACCCCGTCGTGCTGTTCATGAAGGGCACCGCCCAATTCCCGCAATGCGG
>NZ_DATCUY010000400.1:0-3208 GCF_036567245.1 Achromobacter sp.
GGGTCCGGCGACGCCGCCCGGCGCAGATGCGCGAGCCAACCGTCAATCAGCAGCATGCTGGAGTAGATCCGCTCCGGGCCGCTGCGCTCCAGCGCCAGCTCGGCCGTGACCTGCTGCCAGCCGCTGCCCTCTTCGCCTACCAGCGCATCGCGCGGCAGGCGGACGTTGTCGAACAGGACTTCGCAGAAATGGGCGTCGCCCGCGATGTCGCGGATTGGACGGATCTCGATGCCGGGCAGAGACAGGTCGAAGATCATCTGCGACAGTCCCTTGTGCCGGTCTTCCGGCGCGCCCGATGTGCGCACAAGCGCGCACATGTAATGCGAGCGGTGCGCGTTGGTGGTCCAGATCTTGCGGCCGTTCAGCAGCCAGCCGTCGGCGTCGGGGGTGGCGCGCGTGCGCACGCTGGCCAGGTCGGAACCGGTGTCGGGCTCGCTCATGCCGATGGCGAAGAAGGCTTCGCCCCGTATGATGCGCGGCAGATAGAAATCGCGCTGCGCGGGCGAGCCGTAGCGCAGGATCAGCGGCGCGGTCTGGCGATCAGCGATCCAATGCGCCGACACCGGCGCGCCCGCCGCGAGCAGTTCCTCGCTCAGCACGAAGCGGGCGAAATTGCTGCGCGCCGCGCCGCCATAGGCGGCGGGCAAGGTCAGGCCCAGCCAGCCCTGCCGCGCCAGCGCGCGGCTGAATTCCGCGTCGTAACCCATCCAGGAACGCGCGCGGCGGTCCGCCGGCATGTCCTTCAGCGCCTCGCGCAGGAAGGCGCGCACGGACGGACGCAAGGCCTCGTCCTGCGCAGGAATCGCGGCAAGCCGCAGTGCCTCGTTGATAGCGCCCAATGTGATCCCCGGAACGCGCGACGGCACGGCGCCGCCGCATGCATTCGAACTGCCGAAAGTGCCGTGAAAACCCTGTCCGGCGCGGTGCGCGCGGGCTTCATGGCAATCTACACGGGGGTCACATCCCGGTCTAATATTAGATGTGGACCGGGTAATACATCACAAATATCGCGAGCCCGGCGCATCAAGGGAGACACCCGTGGAGCTACGCCAGCTCAAGCAGCTGTTGGTCCTGTCCGAGACGCTCAACTTCCATCGCGCCGCCGAGCGGCTGCACATGGCTCAGCCGCCCCTGTCGACCGCGATCAAGAAGCTGGAGCAGGAACTCGGCGTGCAGTTGTTCGAAAGATTGCCAGCCGGCCTGCGGCCCACGCCGGCCGGCCAGGTCGTGCTGCAGTATGCGCGCACCACCCTGTTCTATGCCGAGGAGATCCGCCGCGCGGCAAGAGAAGGCGCCAGCGGCGAACAAGGCGTGCTGAAGGTGGGCTTCGTCGGCTCGTCCACCTACTCGCTGATGCCGCGGCTGCTGTCGGAATTCCGCAAGGATTACCCGCGCGTCGACCTGATCATCGAAGAGTCCACCACCGTCGATCTGCTGCGTCGCCTGGACGCGCACACGCTGGACGTGGCGCTGGTGCGCTTCCCCGTGCTGGAACCCACGGCGGCGCGCGTCACCCTGCTGCAGCCGGACCATCTGATGCTGGCGGTGCCAGCCGGCAGCCGCCATGCGGAGAGCGCGGATGTTGCGTTGAGCGAACTCGCGGACGAGCCGTTCATAGGCTATTCGCGCACCCATGTGCCGGGGATGCATGCGCTGGTCATGTATGCCTTCCAGCAGGCGGGCGTGGTGCCACGCATCGCGCAGGAAGCGATCCAGGTGCAGACCATACTGAGCCTGGTGGAAAGCGGACTCGGGGTAGCCATCGTGCCGGCGGTGGCCCGCCGTCAGGCCGGCAGCAATGTGCGCCTGGTGAATGTTTCGCAGCTGGCCGACACCATCAAAGTGGGCATTGCCCTGGCCGTACACCCGGACAACGCCACGCCGACCACCGCCAATTTCGTCGAGATGGCCTGCCGCCTGATGCGGCCGGAGACCGCCGCAGCGGTCTCCGCATGACAGGCCGCGGGCGCGCCTACTCCTGCTGGATGTTGGCCAGCTTGGCGATGCGCCGCATGGACTCGAGTTCGTCCTGCTGGAATGCCGCCAGCGTATCGGGGCCGCCTACAAACGACTCGCCGCCAAGATTGGCCATGAACGCCCGGCCCTCGTCGCTGCGCACCAATGCCTGCACCGCATCCGACACGCGCGCCACGATGGCGGGATCGACCTTCGCAGGAAAGAACGCGGCCGTCCAGGCATAGGCCTCGTAGCCCTTGGTGCCGCTCTCCTGCATTGTGGGTACGTCCGGCAGGTCCTTGATGCGCTTGGCGCTGGTCACGGCCAGGGGCCGCAGCTTGCCGCCACGGATCAGGGGCAGCGCCGCGCTGACGTCGGCCAGGCTGTACTGGACCACGCCGCCGGCCAGGTCCGCCAGAGCGGCCGAGGTGCCCTTGTACGGCACGTGCGTGGCCTTGATCCCGTTCTGTTCATGGAACAGCTCCAGCACTACCTGGTAGGTCGCGGTGCCGCTCGCGAAGTTCAGCTTGCCGGGCGCTTCCCTGGCGGCCGACACCAGTTCCGCCACGTTGCGGTATGGCGAACTGGCAGGCACCACCAGCACCATCGGAAAGCGCGCGATGGGCGCGACCGGAGAGAAATCCTTGATCGCGTCATACGGCAGGTTTTTGAAGACGGCGGCGTTGGTCGTCATGGGCGAATTGCTGGCCACGAACATGGTGTAGCCGTCCGGCGCGGCGGTCGCCACGGCCTGGGCGGCGATGAAGCTGTTGGCGCCCGGCCGGTTCTCGACGATGAAAGGCTGGCCGAACTGCTCCGCCAGATGCTTGGACAGGAATCGCGCCGTCGTGTCGGCGCCGCTGCCCGGAGGCAGCGATACGATGATCTTCACGGGATGCGAGGGATACTTGTCCGCCGCGCGGGCGTTGCCGCCCGACGCCAGCGCCGCTCCCAGCATGGCCGTCACGGCCAGGGTCCTGATGTTCATGCTTGTCTCCGCAAGGCTGTTGCGTTCATGGCCGTGGCTGTGCAGCCATGGCGTTTGCCGTATTCATTCGGGCTGTATGCCCGCCATTCTGACCGCGTCGCCCCAACGCCGGACCTCCTGCCCCAGGTATGCCTGGAACTCCGCGGGCGAGGAGCTGCGCAGGACCACGCCCTGCGCCGTGAACGGTCCGGCAATGGCCGGGTCGCGCACCGCCGCGGCCACCGCCTGGTTCAGGCGCTGGATCACCGGCTGCGGCGTGGCGGC
>NZ_DATCUY010000401.1:0-1721 GCF_036567245.1 Achromobacter sp.
CCACCAGCCGCGTCGCCAGGGCGCGGCGCCGGTCGGACCAGCCGCTACGGACTTGGAAGCCCTGGGACAGGATACGTCCGGCCAGCACGCCGGTGATGGTGGAGCTTTGCCCCGCGGCGTAAAGCGCCACGGCGAACACGATGGCCGCGCCCATGCCCAAGGTCTGGCCGATCACGGCATGCGCATCATCCAGGCTGGACACGATGATGCCCGAACCCGACAGCGAGGCGGCGGCGACGATCATGATGGCAGCGTTGATCAGCATGGCCAGGCCCAGCGATACCACGGTGTCGTTGCGCGCCACGCGCATGGCCAGGTCGCGCGCCGCCGGCGGCAATTGCTGCGCGCGCTGGGCCAGCGAGCCGGAATGCAGGTACAGGTTGTGCGGCATCAGGGTGGCGCCCAGGATGCCGAGCGCGATCAGGAAGCCCTGCGGGTCGCGTAGCGCCCGGCCGGTCTGCGTGACGCCATGCGCCACTTCCGTCCAGGCCGGATTGGCCTTGAACAGCAGGAACACGAAGGACATGGCGACCACCGACAACAGCAAGGCGATGAAGCGTTCATGCTTGTCGGCGTTGCCGCGCGTGAGCGCCAGCACGGCGAAGGTGCCGACGCCGGTGATCGCCACGCCTGCGATCAGCGGCAGTCCGAAGAGCAGGCGCAGCGCGATCGCGCCGCCTATGAGTTCAGCCAGGGCGGTCGCCAGGATCGCCGCCTCGCCGGCCAGCCAGGCCGTCCTGGCCAGGCGCGGGGAAAGGTGGCGGGCGGTCAGCGTGGCCAGGTCCTCGCCGGTGGCCAGCGCCAGGCGCGATACCAGGATCTGGAAGCCCAGCGCCAGCAGGGCCGAGGTGATCACCACCAGCAGCAGGCCATAGCCGAAGCCGCTGCCACCGGCGATGTCGGTGGCCCAGTTGCCCGGATCGATATAGCCCACGGCCACCAGGATGCCGGGGCCGGCGATGCGGCGCAGTCCGGCCGACACCTGCACGTCCTGCGCCAGCGCAGTCCTGCCGCCGGATATCGCGTAGATGAAATGGCTCATGCTCGCTCCTGAGAATGATTCTCATCATCCTCTTGGAGGGGCAGACCGTCAAATTGATTTTGGGCAAGCAGGGGATAGGCCGGCCCAATGGCGCCGCCCTTGCGGGACAGGCCATGGGCCGTCTCGCGGATCAGGACTTGAGCTTCGCGTCCATGGAGATCTTGGCGTTCAGCACCTTGGACACCGGGCATCCTTTCTCGGCCTTGCGGGCGGCGTCCTCGAAGGCCTGGGCGCTGGCGCCCGGTATGACGGCTTCCACGGTCAAGTGGACGGCTGTGATCGAGAACCCGTCGTCCACCTTGTCCAGCGTGACTTCGGCCTTGGTGTCCAGGCTTTGCGCGACCATGCCTGCTTCCGCCAGGATGTTGGACAGAGCCATGGTGAAGCAGCCGGCGTGGGCCGCGCCCAGCAATTCTTCGGGATTGGTGCCCGGGGTGTCGCCGAAGCGGGTGTTGAAGCCGTAGGCCTGTTCCTTGAGCGCGCCGCTTTGCGTGGAGATCGTGCCCTTGCCGGTCTTCAGGTCGCCGGACCAATGGGCGGTTGCGGTTTTCTTCATGCGTGACTCCTGTAGAAGGGCCGCGCCCGTCGCGAGCGCGGCCGGTGTGGGAGGGCGCGGGCCGCCGGCTGGGGCGGAGCGCATTGCCTGGGTTGGCATGACCGATGATACGGCGGGGGGGGG
>NZ_DATCUY010000402.1:0-14188 GCF_036567245.1 Achromobacter sp.
TGCCGTGGCGGCGCCCGCCCTGACGTCCTGGCTGCGCGAGGCCATGGACCTGGGCAAGCTCCAGCATCTGCCGGCCGCATTCTCGCCCGCATGTCTGGACGGCGCCTGGCTGGCGGTGGCCGCGACCGATCACCGCCCCACGAACCAGGCCGTTGCCGCGGCAGCGCTTGCGCGCCGAATTCCCTGCAACGTGGTCGACGATCCGGCTCTTTCAACGATACAGGTGCCCGCCATCCTGGACCGCTCCCCGCTCGTTGTGGCGATTTCTTCAGGAGGTTGCGCCCCCGTGCTGGCGCGGCGCATTCGCGAACGGCTCGAAGCGTTGCTTGACGAAAGCACCGGCGATCTGGCCCGGCTCGCGGCGCGCTACCGCGGCCGAATCGTTTCGCGCTTCCGCGACCTGGACCGACGCCGCGACTTCTACGACTGGATGCTGGACGGTCCGGTGCCCTCCTTGCTGGCCGCCGGAGACGGCAGGCAGGCCTGTCTGGCGCTCGAAGCCGCCATGCTGGCCGACGCCCCGCCCCGCACAGGCAGTGCGACGATACTGGCGGCCGCCGACGGTCCCGCCGACCTATTGACCTTGCGCGCCTTGCGCATGTTGAACCAGGCCGACATCGTCGCCCATGTGCCGGCCGTCAACCCGGCCATCCTGGACAAGGCGAGGCGGGACGCTGCGAGGATCGAGCTGAAAGGCCCGGGCCTGCAGCCCGATCCGGCCATTGCCGCAGGCGCAGGGCTGGACTGGCTGGCCCGGCAGGTGCGGGCAGGCCAGCGCGCCGTCCTGCTACTGGGTACGGCGCACGATCCGAAACTGCTGACCCGGCGGATAGCGGCTTGCGGCGTGGCGTGTACCGTGCTGTGAATCCCATGCACCCGGCAAGCGCTTCAATCAGGAACTTGCGTCACGGGCCACGTCGCCGGAATCTCCGCCCGCCAGCGCAGCCGCCAGATAAGCCTGGCCCCGCTCGCTGAAGGACAGCGACGCGGCCGCCTGCCTGCCGGCCTCATCCATCTTGTTCCAGGTCTTCTGCAGCACCGCGACGACCTTGTCCGGATAGCGGTCGCAGAACTCCTCGTACTGATGTTCCAGGAACACCAGGCATAGCCCGTTTTCCATGCATTGCACGTCGGAATCGCGCTTGATGCCCTGCTTGCGCACGATCTTCAGCACCGCCTGCGCCGTTTCAGCGTCATAGCCGGCGCTTGCGAGCAGTCTTGCGGCGATGCCCGCGTGATGCTCCTTGAGCGTATTGCGCCATTGCAGGTAGCCCGCCCGGCCGGCAGGACAGGCCTCGCGCGGCACCTCCCAACGGCCTATGTGCTGGCAGCGGGCGGCCAGGCGCAAGGCGGTGCCGGCCTGCGGCGCCAGCTTCAGCACCCAGCCGTGGAGGAATTGGGCATGCAGCCATTCGCGCGGCTGCATCGCGCCATCCCAGACGGCCAGGTTGGGATCGCGCCGGTTGTAGTCATCGAACAGCTGCAAGGCGCGCTGCAGCGGCGCATTCTCAGCGTCCGTCGGTGTGGGCGGGAATTCCATTCAAAGCTCCTGTCTCGTCTTCAGTCAGATAGCAGCCCGGATCTTCGGCCCAGAGGTCGCCGGACTGCTTCTGCGCGCGGATGCGGGTGTTGCCATTGCAGATATCCAGGTAGGCGCAGCTGGCGCAACGTCCCTTGACCGGCCGCGGCCGCAGCCGCAACAGCTTGAGCAAGGGCTCGGCGGGATCCGACCATATTGCCGAGAAGGGCCGCTGGCGCACGTTTCCCAGAGTGTAGTGCCACCACATGGTGTCGGCGTGGACATTGCCCCGGTTGTCGATGTTGGCGACGTTGATGCCGCTGGCGTTGCCGCCCCACAGGCGCAGTCTGGCCTCGATCTGCGGCGCGTGCTGCGGGAAGCGCCGGCGTACCCAATGCAGGAAGAACACGCCGTCGGCGTCGTTGTTGCCGGACGTGAATTCCTTGGGCCGGCCAGCCGCTGCATGTTCCAGGCAGGTCTCGAAGATCCGCTCCATGGCCGCCCGCGTCATGCGGTGGTGGCTGTCCTCGGCCCGGTTGCGGCCGCCGCGACCCGCGTAGTTCAGGTGAGAAAAGTAGAAGCGGGCTACGTTCTCGGCATCCAGCAGGGCGAGCAGCCCGGGCAGATCGTCGGCATTGCCCTGGGTCATGGTGTAGCGGATGCCGACCTTCAAGCCACGGTCCCGGCACAGCCGGATGCCCGCGAGCGAGGCGTCGAATGCGCCGGCCTCGCCCCGGAAACGGTCGTGCGTCGCGCCCAGGCCGTCCAGCGAAATGCCCACGTAGTCGAATCCGCAACCGGCGATGGTCTCGATGTTGCGCCGGTCTATCAGGGTGCCGTTGGACGACAGGCCGACGTAGAAGCCCATGCCCTTGGCCCTGCGCGCGATATCGAAAATGTCCGGCCGCAGCAGCGGTTCCCCGCCAGACAGGATCAACGCCCGCACGCCATAGGCGTGCAGATCATCCATGGCTTCGCAGATCTCGGCGTAGCTCAACTCGCCGGAAAAATCCTTGTCGACCGAAGCCGAATAGCAATGGCGGCAATGCAGATTGCAGCGCCGGATCAGGTTCCAGATCACCACGGGGCCGGCCGGACCTCGGCGCGGCGCCAGCGGCGTGGCCCGCAGCAGTTCGGAAACAAAGGCGGAAATGCGGAACATGCGGGATTCCTTGTTATGCGGCCGGACCCGGGCCGTCTCTCAGGCGCAGGCCGGTCTTTTTCAGGATGGCCGAGGAAAACAGCACTTCCCGCGCACGCAGAGCGCCCGGAAAGCGAGCGGCCAAGGCCTCGGCGACCTCGGCGATACGCGCCAGCAACGCCACGCGGTCGGCGCCGTGCAACATGGCGTAGAGGTTGTAGCGCCACAGCGGCGGGCGCCGGGGACGCCGGTAGCAATGGCTAACGTCCGCGAACTGGCCCAGCCAGGCGCCCACGGCGTCGACCTGGCCATCGGCCACGTCCCAGACCGTCATGCCGTTGGCCACGAATCCCAACGCGTAGTGGTTGGGCACCGCGCCGATGCGCCGGATCATGCCGCGCGCGAGCATGGAACGAAAACATGTCATCACCTCGGCTTCGGTGACGCCCAACTGCCTGGCCACGGCTCGATAGGGCTCCCGCTGTATCGGCAGCCCATCCTGGGTGGCACGAACCAGGGATAGCTCGAAGGGGGTAAGCTCGACGACCTCCATCTCAAACCTCCAGCTTCATTTCAAGGAAGTACTCACGCTCTTTCGGAAACGCCAGCACGGGCAAGCCCGTCTCCTGTTCGATGGCGCGCAGGCTGACAGCGATGTCCGCGGGATCAGCCGCCGCCAGCACGAACCACATGTTCAGCGCATGCTCGCGGCGGTAGTTGTGCGCCACCTCGATCCGGCGGTTGACCTGTGCGACGATCTCATCCCATCGCGCCTGCGGCACGGCCATGGCCGCCAGGCAGTACGCGCCGCCGGCGCGCTCGATCTGGAAGAGCGGGCCAAAGCGGCTCAGCGCGCCGCACGCGCGCAAGCGGGCCAGGCGCACGATTACGGCGTCCTCGTCCAGGCCGAGCGCCTGCGCGACGTCCGCGTACGGACGCGGGCTGATGGGAAAGCCGCCCTGCAGGCGGTTGATCAGCGCGCGGTCGGCATCGTCCAGCGCCAGTGGCGCGCTCGCGGCAAGGTCCTGGCGCCTAGCCATGCATCGTCTCCTCGCTTGCGATCCGCGCGCCGCGCTGTTTGAAGCATCGCGTGGAGAACAGTACGGCATGCGGCCAGACATCCAGCCCGAGCCGGACGGCGACGGCATCGCGCAGCGCCTGCACCGCGCGCCGTTCCTTGCCGTGGATCATGCAGAAGAGGTTGTAGGGCCATTGCGGCAAGCGCCGGGCGCGCCGGTAGCAGAGCGTGACGCCCGGCTCGGCGGCCAGTTGTCGGCCCAGCGCATCCACCCGCGCGTCGTCGACGTTCCAGACGCACATCGCATTTGCGCGAAAGCCGAGCTGGCGATGCCTCAGCACCACGCCGAAACGGCGGAACAGGCCATTGCGCTGCCATTGATCCAGGCAGCGCAGCACCGCCTCTTCATCCAGCCCGGCAAGACGTCCCAGGCGGCGATAAGGCTGCTCGCAGAGCTCCAGGCCATCCTGCACGGCGAGCAGCAGGGACTCTTGCGCGCTGCCCGCCGGCGGCAGGCTGGCCGGCATGCAGCGTTGGACCGGCGCCGCGCGGCGCTGCGGCGTTCTCAGGCTGAATCCCAGGTCGATGTGGTACTCGGCCTCCATCGGCAAGGCCAACGGTTCGCAACCGGTGTCCTGCCCGATCCGCTCCAGCAGGCGCGCCAGCGCGCCGGGCGTGCTGCAGGCGGTGACGAACCACAGGTTCAACGCATGCTCGCGCTCGTAGTTGTGATTGACCTGATCCAGGGCGCTTACGTATGCGGCCACCTCGTCCAGGCGGCCGGCCGGCACACGCATGCCCACCAGTGCGCTGGCGAAGCAGGACTGATGCAGCACGGGGCCGATACGGCTCACCACGCCCTCGCGCTGCCACCCGCGAAAGCGCGCCAGCACCGCGTCCTGGTCCTGGCCCACTCGCTCGCCCAGCAAGGCGTAGGGCCGCGATACCAGCGGAAAGCCGCGCTGCCAACGGTCCAGCAGGAGCAGGTCGGAATCGGACAGTTTAGAAGCCAAGGCGGCCGCTCCTGCTGGTGAAGAAAATGCCGCTGGGCTTGGCAATGTCCAGGGTGGCGCCGCGCTGCAAGGTCCGGGTGTCATACACCACCACCAGGTCGTCATCGCGCGCCGACAGCCAGACGGCCTCTCCGCGCGGCGTGAACTCCATGTGCAGCACGCCGCGGCCGGGCGCCAGCGTCCGGACCACGGCCAGCGTTTCCGTGTCGATGACCTGCACCTGGCCGTTTTCGGGCACCGCGAAGTTGACCCACACGCGACGACCGTCGGGCTGCGCCATGACGAATACCGGTTGCCCCAGCGTGGCGATGCGTCCGGTTTCCTGCCAGGTGGCGGTATCCACCACCAGCACCTCGTGCCTGCCGATGGCCGGCAGGAACAGGCGTCCGCCCGCCGCGCTCCAGCCGCGCAGGTGGGGCATCTTGTAGACCGGCAGCGGCTGCTCGCCGCGTCCATAGCCCGGCAGGATCTTGCGCACGCCCGCCTCCGGATGCCAGAGGTCCATCATGGCCAGCGCGTCCTCGCCGAACAGTCCGGCGATGTAATAGCGGCCGTCGGGCGTGACCAGCGCGTCGTAGGGCTGGCGGCCGGCCTGGTAGCGTTGCGTGACCGGCCGGGCCGGGTCCGTGAGATCCGTGATCCAGATCTCGCCGGCGTCGAACAGCGCATAGGCGAACTTCTGTCCGGGCAGGTCCGCCAGGCCGACCACCTTGGAACGCTTGCCGGGCGCGTACTCTGCGGGCACCTCGCTGATCTGGCGCAGGGTCCGGGCGTCGAAGACCTTGATGCCTCCCGGCGTGTAGTTCTGCACGACGATCAGCGTCCCGTCCTGCGAGATCGAGCCGCCGATCGCATTGCCGGACTGAATGATCCGGCGGTCCACGCGCGTCCGCAGCAGATCCACCTTGGTGAGCCCGCCGTCGCGGCCGAAGACGTAGCCGTAACGCCCGTCGCGGGAATAGGCGATATGCGCATGGGAAAGGTCCCCCAATCCTGGGACGCGCGCCAGCTGGGTCTGTCCGGTGGTTTCGACGATGGAGACGGCGCCGTCGGCGCGCTCGATCACCATGCCCAGGTCATTGGTGCCGCGCGGGTTGGTCATTGCGGCGCAGCCGGACAGCGCCAGGGCGGCCAGGGCGAGCAGGAAACGCAGTTTCATGTGCCTTCTATTCCTCTGGAAAGCCTTTAAGGAGGCGCGCGGCGATCCAGGCGGCCTCGTCGGGCGCAAGCATGCGCTGCCACCCAGGCATGGCGGTTCCGGGCAATCCGCGCAGGATCACGTGTTCGAGATAGGCTGGCGGCTTGCCAGCTAGCGTTTCTGGCGTCAGCGCCGGGCCCAGGCCGCCGTTCAGGCGCAGCCCATGGCAGGAGCCGCAATCCTGGCGCACCAGGTGGATGAGCCGCTGCCGATCGGCGCGATCGATAGCCGGCTGCGCTTGCGCCTGGCCTGCCGGCGCTGCCAACCCGGTGCAACTTGCCAGCATCAGGCATATCAGGCGACGACCGGGGTGCATGGCTCGGCCGCGTCACGGAAAAGCCATTGCCCGACTCCGGCGCCGGACCACGCGCGCTGCGCCAGGCGCACCACATCGCCGACCAGCAGCAGCGTGGGCGGCTGGAAGCCCGACACCAGCAGCGGAATCTGGCGCAAGGACGCGACCGTCCAGTCCTGGTCTTCAGTGGTTCCTGCATGAATCAACGCGGCCGGCGTATCCCCGCCGCGCCCGTGCCGCTGCAAGGCGGCGACGATCTCGGCGGCGTTGGCCACCGCCATGTAAAACACCAGGGTACAGGAGGGATCGGCCAGCGAACTCCAGTCCAGCTCGAGGCCGGCGTCATCCCGCAGATGGCCCGTGATGAAACGCACGCTGGCCGCCACGCCCCGGTGCGTCAGGGGAATGCCCAACGCTGCCGCGCAGCCGTTGGCGGCGCTAATGCCGGGCACGACCTCGACCGGCACGCCATGCCGCGACAGGAACTGCAGTTCTTCACCGCCCCGGCCAAAAATGAACGGGTCGCCGCCTTTCAAGCGCACCACGCGGGAGCAAGATCCAGCCAACGCCAACATCAATTGATGGATGTCTTCCTGGCGGTGGCGGCAGTCGCCCGCCATCTTGCCTACGTCATGGAACTGCGCGGCAGGATTGATGAGGGGCAGGATGCTGGCGCCGACCAGCCTGTCGCACACCACGGCGTCGGCCTGTTGCAGCAGCCTCAGAGCGCGCACCGTGAGCAGTTCGGGATCGCCCGGGCCGGCGCCAACCAAGTAAACCGTTCCGCTCACTTCTATCTCCCCTGCAGCCGCGCTGCGAAAAATATGGCTTCAGGAGAAAGTGTAGGTGGCGGAGGGCTGTTGCAATAGGTACGGTCAACGCGAGCGCAATGGGTGCGCCGTAGACGTTCACGACGCCTTGGCGCGCAAACGCGCCAGTATTTGTTCGCGGTGCTGGTCCAGGGCTGGAACGTCCGATGCGGCCGGTGGCAAAGGCTTGGAGAATTTCACGGGAAAGCCGACCTGGCGTCCTCCTTCGGGAGTTTCGGCAGTGATCGCGCGGTGCCTGACGTGTGGGTCCTCGAACACCTCATCATGCCGCAGCACCGGAGCCCAGGGGATATCGTGGCCTTCGAATAGACGCTCCCAATCAGCCAGGCTGCGGCTTCTGAACAGTGCCCGCAGCCTATCGTTCAAGTGCCGTTTGTCGCGCATCCGGTCCGCCCTCGTCTGGTAGCGCGCGAGGTCCAGGTCGGGGCAAGCCGGCGCCAGCGCCACGCAAAGGTTGCGCCAAAAGGACTCTTCAAGAATGCCGAGGGCAAGATAGCGGCCGTCCGCCGTCTCGAAGACGTCGTTGTCGGGCATGACGTGCGACATGTGTTCCACGTCCGCACCGAAAGTACCGTTCATCGCATGCAGCGCAGGCGCCATCCATGCGGTCAAGGTGTCGTGGATCGACACATCGAGGTGCTGGCCTGCGCCCGTGGCGCGCGCATCCTGCACCGCTGCGAGGATCGCAAGCGCGGCATGCATGGCCGCGCAGTAATCCGACAAACGCAATCGGGGCCGCGCCATGACGTCGCACACCTGCGACGGCACGGCCCAGTAACCGGCCAAGGCCATGTAGTTCACATCATGGCCGGGGCGTTGCGCGTAAGGCCCCGTCTGGCCAAATCCCGAAATCGAACACAGCACCACGCGCGGATTGACGCGCGCCAGTTGGGCGTAGTCCAGCCCCAGGTTCGCCATTACGCCGGGCCTGAAGCCTTCCACCACGACATCGCTGCCTTCCACCAGTTCCAGCAGAATACGTTTGTCGTCCTCGCGCTTCAGATCCAGGCAGATGGATTGCTTGCCGCGGTTGTATTTGGCGAAGGTCTCCGGCCCCAACTGGCGGGCGGTATCGCCTTGCGGCTTCTCCACCTTGAGCACGGTCGCCCCCAACTGGCCGAGCAGCATGGCGGTGTATGGGCCCGGGTGCAACTGGCCCATGTCCAACACCGACATGCCGCTCAAGTAACCGGTCACGCTGGGCCCCGCATCGGCGCTCACGCGAGTATCCCCTTGGCGATGGTGTTGCGTTGGATTTCGCTGGTTCCGGTGACGATGCGGTACAGGCGCAAGCGGCGGAAAATGAACTCGACCGGATGGTTCTTGGTCACGCCGACATTTCCGTGAATCTGCATGGCCTTGTCGGCAATTTCGAAGCAGCGCTCCGACACGAACAGCTTGCACATCGAAGCCGCGTCGCGCACGTCCTCGCCCTTGTCGGCGCGTTCGGCCGTGGCAAGCACCATTTGCTCGCAGGCATAGAGCGCGGTCGCCATGTCGGCCAGCATGTGCTGTATGGCCTGGAAGCGGCTGATGGGGCCGCCGAATTGCTGACGGTGCTTGGCATAGTCCACCGCCAGCCTGAAGGCCTGGCGCGCCAGCCCGATCATGGTGGGGCAATGCAGCAGGCGGTTCACGCTGACGCGGTTCATGGCGATCTTGAAACCCTGCCCTTCTTTGCCGATCAGGTTCTTCTTTGGCACCCGGACATGGTCCAGCACGATATCCGCATCGACGTACTGCCCGGTCATCGGCACGCAATCATGCACCAGGCGCACGCCGGGGCTGTCCAGATCGATAAAAATCGCCGAAATGCCGTCCCCGCCCAGATTCGGGTCCGTGACGCACATGGTGATGGCGAAGTCGGCAAAGGTCGAGGCGGTGATGTAGTGCTTGGTTCCCGTGATGATGTAGTCGTCGCCATCCGCCACCGCGGCGGTCTGCAGACGGGTGGCGTCGGACCCCGATTGCGGCTCCGTCATGGCGAAGCACGCCCCTCGTTCGGCGTTCACCACGGGCATGATGTAGCGATCCCGCTGGTAGGGCGTCGCATACTGGATCAGGTTGCCGATGCGCGAAGGCCCGCCCCAATCTCCCAGCACATGGGGAAACAGGATCGCGCCGGACGCGGCGACGTCATCCTTGAGCACGCACAGGTCGCGGTACGGCAGCCCCTGTCCGCCCAGCTCAGACGGAAGCTGCACGCCATAGAATCCCAATTCCCGGCATCGTTTCCAAACGGACTGCACCAGGTCGCGCGCGAACTTGTCCTCATACCCCAGCCCCAACGACTGCTCTAGCGGTAAAAGTTCGTCCTGCAGATACTGCTGCAGCCGGGCGCGCAGGCCGGCAAGCGTCTCGGGGTGGTCGTGGGGCATGTCATCTCCTCTGAATAGTCCCCAGCTTGACAGCGCCCGGCATCCTCGTAATTATCTTTTCTTCGTTTTCGATAACCTGACGGAATCATGAGGCTGGAAGATCTGGACTATTTCCTGGCGGTCGCCCGGCTGGGCCACGTGGGCCGGGCTGCCGATGGCATCGGCATCAGTCAGCCGGCGCTGACCAAAGGCATCCGGCGCCTGGAAGAGGAACTCAAGCTGCAGCTCTTCGTTCGTACCCCCAAAGGCATGGAGCTGACGGTTCCCGGGCGGGCGTTCTATCAGCGTTCAATGCAGGCCAGGCGCGAGCTCGACGACGCCATGCAGGAAGCCGGCGACCTGCACCGCGGCAGCATCGGCTTGCTGCGTGTCGGCGTCACGCCGCTGCTGGCCGAACCATTCTTCAATCCGGCCTGTATCGAACTGCTGGCGCAGCGGCCCGCCGCCAAGGTCCAGGTCATGGTCAGCCTGAACGACGCATTGGTTCCTGCCCTGCGCCAGGGCGATCTGGACTTCGCCATCAGTTCACTGTTCGAGTCTTCCACGGCGGCGGAATTCGACCGGGAGCCCTTGTTCGCCGACAAGCTCTTCGTCGCCGCCCGCCCTGGCCACCCTTTGCTGGACCGCCGCAAGATCCGCTTTGCCGACTTGGCGGCCTGCCAATGGATGCTGCCGGGGCCGCAAGCGGCATCGCGGCGCTGGCTGGAAGCCAAGTTTGAACAGCACGGTTCGGCGCCGCCCAATGTGATGATCGAGTCCAATGCCTCGGTATCAGGACTGCTGGGCATCCTGCACAGCACAGACCTGCTGACGCTGGTCAGCGAAATCACCTTGTCCGCGCATGCCGGCCAGGGCCTGAGCATCCTGCCCCTGGAGGACATGACCTGGCATCGGCAGATCGGCGTGCTGACACGGCGCAACAGCTATCAGTCTCCGCTCACGCAACGGCTGCTGGAGATCCTGCGGGAGCACGCCCGCGCCAGGGCAAGGGCAAGTGCGTAGCTCCTCGCCTCACTCTGCCTGCAGGCCCAGTTTCTTGATCAGCGGCCCATAGCGGGCCGACTCTTGATCGATGAGTTCCCGCAACTGCTGCGGGCTACCCGGAATGGGCGTGAACGACTGCGACGCCAAGGCCTGCAATACCTGCGGATCCTGCATCGCGCGGCCGGCGGCGGCGTTCAGCCTGTTCACGATTTCTTGCGGCGTGCCTTTCGGCACGGCGATTCCCGCCCAGCTTCCGCTGTCGAAGCCGTCGTAGCCCAATTCGGCCACGGACGGAACATCGGGCAAGGACGCCGCGCGTTTCGCGCTGGTGACCGCCAGCGCGCGGATCTTGCCTGACGCAATGAAAGGCATGGCGGGCGCCACGGCCACGATCCCCATATCGATCTGGCCGCCCGCCAGATCGTTGAGCGCATTGCTGCCCCCTCGATAGGGCACGTGGATGGCATCCAGACCGAAATGCTGCTTGAGCGTTTCGAACGTCAGATGCATGGACGAGCCGATGCCAGGGCTGCCGTAGCTCAGTTTCCCCGGATTGGCCTTGGCGTAGGCAAGCAGTTCCGCAAAGGTCTTGACCGGCAGGGCGCTACTGACCAGGACCACGTGGGGCGCAATGCTCAACCCGGAAACCGGCGCCAGGTCCGCGATGGGATCGAATGACAGATTGGGCGAAAGGTGCTTGGCGATGGCGAAGTTTCCGCCGTACTCCAGCAGGGTGTAGCCATCGGCGGGCGCATTCGCGACCTTCGCGCCGCCGAGGTTTCCGCCTCCGCCGCCCACATTCTCGACAATGATCGTCTGGCCCAGTTCCTTGCCCAGCGGCACCGCGACCAACCGGGCGATGTAGTCGAACTGGCCGCCGGCCGAGAAAGGCACGATGAAGCGTATGGGTTTGTCGGGGTATCCGGACGGCGCGGCGCCGGCTGCCTGTACGGGTCCCGCCATGAGCGCGGCCAAACCCAGGCCCGCCAGGGCCAGGCAACGGACCGCCCTGCCCCATAGGCGGAAATTTCGCTGTTTCATGTTGTCTCCTGTTCTTGTACGGCGCGGGGCCCGATGCTGGCCCGCTTTCGCATAGAGGTAACCCGCAGGCCGCTTGAACATGATGCCGCAACCGCCGAATCCCATAACCCGGGGGAATCGCGTGGGCGCGATAACGGCGCGGCATGAGGATTTGCGTCTTCGTTATGCGCTTGCGGCTTGCTGCCCCGCACGATAGCGGCAGGCAAACCCCAGATACGGATACATCATGAACCAAGGCCGATACACCACACGCAATGCACGCTACTGGCGCGACCGTCCCGCCGTCATTTTCGGCGACAGGACGCTGAGCTTCGGACAGTTGGAAACGCGCTCCAACCGCCTGGCCAATGCGCTGCTGGGCCTGGGGTTGAGCAAGGGCGATCGGGTCGCCATCCTGGCCTGGAATTGCCCGGAGATCATCGAGCTGGAGTGCGCGCTCTACAAGGCCGGATTGGTCAAGGTAGCCTTGAACGCGCGCTTGTCGAACCAGGAGGTGCTGGACTCGGTCAACAATGCCCAGGCAGCGGCGTTCATTGTGGACCCGGCCCATGTGGAGGGGGCAGAATCGATCCTTGATGGCCTGGAAGGCGCGCGGCACAGATTGGTGACCGGGCCTCGCGACATCGCAGGCTGGCGCTCGTACGAACGCCTGCTCGAAACGGCCGCCGACAGCAATCCCGACATTCCGATGCAGCCCGACGATCTGGCTGTGCTGCACTTCACGTCGGGCTCGACCGGCAAGCTCAAGGCGGCCATGCAGACAGTAGGCAACCGCCTGGCGTCGTTGCGCAAGGTCGTGATGGGGCGCATGCGCGCCAATCCGGGCGAAGTGCTGGCCCTCGCCGGCCCCATTACCCACGCCAGCGGCATGTTCATGCAGCCCTTCCTGTTCCAGGGCGGAACGATCCTGCTGCACGACCGCTTCGAGCCCGAGAGCTTCCTGGCCTCTGCCGCGCGGCACCGCGCCGCCTTCAGCTTCATGGTGCCCACGATGGTCAACATGCTGACCGCGCATCCGCGGCTGCAACAGCATGACCTGAGCGCGCTGCGGCAGATTTCCTATGGCGGCGCGCCGATGGCGCCGGCGCGCATCCGCGAAGCCTGGGAGGCCCTGGGCCCCAAACTCAGCCAGGGCTACGGCGCGGGTGAAACAACCGGCGGCCTGGTGCTGCTGAGCGCGCTGGATCATGCCGAAGCCATGTCGGGCAACCCGGAACGGCTGCTGTCCTGCGGCCGTCCCTTCGGCGAGAGCGAGGTGCGCTTGCTGGACGAAGACGGCCATGAGGTCGCGCCCGGCGAGGTCGGCGAGATCACCGCCGCCGGTCCCGACATCTTCGCAGGCTATTGGCGCGAACCCGAGCTGTCCGCACAGGCCCTGCGCGATGGCCGGCTGCACACCGGCGACCTGGCGCGGATGGACGACGCAGGCTTCCTCTATGTCGTGGACCGCAAGAAAGACATGATCATCTCGGGCGGATTCAACATCTACCCTACCGAGGTCGAACAGGCGTTGTATCAGCATCCAGGTGTATACGAAGCCTGCGTTTTCGGCGTACCCGACAAAGTGTGGGGCGAGGCCGTCAAGGCGGTGCTCGTGCTCAAACCGGGCGACACCACGACGCAGGCCGAATTGATTGAACATTGCCGCAAGCACCTGGCAGATTTCAAGAAACCCCGCAGCATCGACCTGGTAGCCGAGCTGCCGAAGAATGCCAATGGCAAGCTCGCCCGCAAGCAACTGAGGGACGCGCACTGGACGCGTGAGGAGAGAAAGGTGGGCTAAGGGCACCACAAGGGGTAGTATGGGGATAGCTGCTGTTCACGCTCCTAGGGCCGCGCGGACTCGCGCCGCCCTCCACACCCTCAGGAGGTCGTCATGTACAAGCACATACTCATCCCCATCGACGGTTCCGCGCGGGCCTATGCCGGGCTGGCGCAAGGACTGGGCCTGGCCAGCGCCCTGGGCGCCAGCGTCACCGTGCTGACGGTGTACAGCGCCTTCCGCCCGACTTCCATGGAAACCGTGCATCTGGAAGGCGTGCATACGGAGTATGAACGCGAGGCCACGGAAACAGCCAAGTCGTACTTGTCGCAAGCCGCCGCCCAGGCCAACGCGGCGGGCGTGCCTTGCACCACGGAAATGCGCGAAAGCAATAACCCGGCGCAGACCATTATCGACGTCGCCATGACGCAAGGCTGCGATTTGATCGCCATGGCCTCGCGCGGCCACGGCGGCCTGGCGGCCGTGCTGCTGGGCAGCCAGACGCAGAAGGTGATGGCGCATTCGACGCTGCCGGTAATCGTCTACCGCTGAGGCGGCCGTCCTGCGCGTACCGGCGCTATGCCGCGGCCGGCGCCCCATAGGTCTTGGGAATGCCGGCGGCAGCCACCCCGCTGCGCAGGCGTTCCTGCGGTAGCGCCGCTGCCAGCAAGGGGCGCGCCGCCAGCAGCCGCGGCAGATCGACACCCGTCCGGTACCCCATGCTTTCCAGCATGAAGACCAGGTCTTCGGTGACGATGTTGCCCGACGCGCCCGGCGCAAAGGGACAGCCGCCCAGGCCGCCCAGGCAGGAATCGAAAGCGCGGATGCCCTCGTTCAGGCCGGCCAGCGCATTGGCCAGGCCCAGTCCCATCGTGTCGTGCAGGTGCAGCTTGACCAGCCGCGCGCCCACGGCGTCCTGCGTGGCGCGCACCGCATCGCGCACCTGGGCCGGATGGGCGTAGCCCACGGTATCGGCCAACGCGATCTCGTCGGCGCCCGCCAGCGCGGC
>NZ_DATCUY010000403.1:0-2002 GCF_036567245.1 Achromobacter sp.
GGCTTGCCTGCGGCTTCCTGGCAGTGTGCCTGCCATTCCTGTTCCATCATGCGCGGCAGCCGGTGCGTCAGCGCCGTCAGCCAATTGCCGACCAACAGGCCCGCCAGCGCCGCCAGGCCGATGAAGATGCCCAAGGGCAGATCGAAGACATGCCGCATCGCCGTCATCCGCCCGTGCGGCACGGAGCCGCGTCGCTGCCACGCCAGGAGCTGGCGGCAGTACGCGGAGCAGGCCGGCAGCGGCCGTGTCGTAAATAGTGCATAAAGTGTTGACGATGCCCAAGAGCGGCTAAGGGGAACGTATCGAATCTTCGCATAAGTGCGTAAAATCGGAGACAGACTCAACATACGGATAAGCTGCCATGACCGCGCGCGTAGAAATCGGTACCCGCTCCCGCAAACTCAGCGTCATGGGGCTGCTGCTCGCAGGCACCGCATTGGGCGCGGCCGGCTGTGCCCAACAGAAGACCGAAGGCTATTACGATCCCCCGGCCGAAAGCACCGTGACCGACGCGCAGTACCAGGGGTCGGGCGCGGGCTACCGCAGCGTCATCCGCGCGCCGTCGCAAGTGCAAATCGCGCTCAAGCCGGACGCCCCCCGCAAGAACCAGAATCAGGCCGCCCAGGCTACCGCAGGCGGCCAGACCACCGAGGACGGCCAGGCCGTTCCGGCCGACACTGAACACACCACCACGGCATCGGCCGCGAGCGCGCCCGCCGCAGCCAGCCCCGCCGCGCCTAACGCGGCCGTGCAAAGCCTGGTGCCGCAACCGCAAACCTATATGGGCACCTTGCCGTGCTTCTCGCCTGCCATGCAGTGCACGGCGCAGCGCGTGACGTTGACGCTGGCGCCCAACGGCCGCTGGCGTGGCCGCGTGGCCTATCTGGAAAATGACCCCAAGAAAGGCCCGCCGGTCACCGAGCAAGGCTGCTGGGACGCCACCGAAGAGCGCCCGCCGCGCGTCATCCTGATGGACAGCAAGGGCAATGGCCGCGCGGAATTCGTGGTTGCGGCCAACAACGTGCTGCGCGTGCGTTCCATCGACGGCCAGACGCCCAACCTGAACTACAACCTGACCCGCCAGCCGGATCTGGACCCAATCGACGAATTGGCCAAGGCAGCAGCGCCCAAGTGCCCTTGAGGCCCGCCAGCGGCCGTTGAACGCGCCGCCGCGCAAGCCCCCCCTGCCCCCGGGCCCGACGAATCTTGCATTCGCCGGGCCCGATGTTTTTGGGCTACCCGGCATCGCGACCCGGGTCGGCGCCGGGATCGGTGTGGAATGGCGCGGAGCTTGCCAGACATCGGCCATATTCCGGCCCCGGCGCCTCATGCAGCACATAGCTTGGACCGGCGCTGCCCGCCAAAGGCATGGGAACCAGCGCATGCTCGCGCTCCACGTCAGCCGCGCCCGGCACGGGCGAGGCGCCCGTGCGGCCGTGCTCGCACAGCCGGCAGGCCAATTGCATGGCGTTGCGGACTTGCAGCTTGGTGAAAATGCGGGAGCGGTGGGCTTCCACCGTTCGCAAGGAAATGCCCAGGTCTATGGCGATGACCTTGTTGGGGCGGCCGGCGGCCACGTAGGTGACGATCTGCCGCTCACGGGGCGTGAGCGAGGAAAGGACGGCTTCCAGGTCGGGACGGGGAGCTTGCATGGGGCGGCTCGCTTGCAATGTAGGATTGCGTCGAGTCTGATCCGCTGCCCGCCACGACGTAAGCTGGCAGTTCTTTCAGGGGTGGACACGGACGCCACCCCCAAAACCTTGCCGCCTCAGGCCGTATAGGCCAGTTCCAGATTGTCGATCAGGCGCGTCGCGCCCAGCTTGGCGGCGGCCAGGGCCACCAGGGGTTCGCCGGCCTGCAGGTCGGCGACATCGGGGCGCTTCAGGTCACGCTGGCGGCGCAAGGCCACGTAGTCCACCTGCCAGCCGCGCCGCGTCAGGGTTTCAACGGCTTCGCGCTCGAGGGCGGCAGCGTCGCGCTCGCCCTGGGCCAGGCGCTGGCC
>NZ_DATCUY010000404.1:0-7176 GCF_036567245.1 Achromobacter sp.
GGACCTGCCGCAGCCGCCCGCCGCATTGCTGACAGCCGCCGACGCGGCGCGCCGCCAGACCGAGCCCGATCCCTTGATGCCGCACGGCGGCAAGGCGCCGCACCGGGCGCCCGCCATTGCCGTGTCCACCGCGCCGGCCGAGTTGCTGGTGACAGTCGGCCAGCCCGAGATGCGGCCCGTGCCAGGGACCTCGCTGCTGTCGGTGGCCAACGCCGATCATGCCCTGTTCATGAATCCCGGCGACAACCGCTACTACCTGTTGGTGTCCGGTCGCTGGTTCCGCGGCGCCAGCCTGGATGGTCCCTGGTCCTTCGTGCCGGGCAAGCAATTGCCGCGCGACTTTGCACGGATCCCGGCCCACGATCCGCAATCGGGCGTGCTGGCTTCGGTGCCGGGCACGCCGCAGGCCAAGGAGGCGCTGATCGCCTCGACCATCCCGCAGACCGCCACGGTGTCGCGCAATGCGGCGAAGCTGCAGGTCGAGTATGCCGGCGGCGAGCCTGCGCTGCGGCCCATTCAGGGTACGGCGCTGTACTACGCCGCCAACTCGCAAGTGCCGGTGATCCAGGCCGAGGGCCGTTATTACGCCTTGTCGCGCGCCGTGTGGTTCGTGTCGGACTCGCCCCGCGGGCCGTGGCGCGTAGCCGACCATGTGCCGGCCGCCATCTACGCCATACCCGTCAGCTCGCCGCTGCACTACGTCACCTACGTGCAGGTGTACGGCTCCACCCCGCAGAGCGTGGTGTTCGGCTACACACCCGGCTACATGGGCGTGGTGGCCAGTCCGGACGGCACCGTGGTGTACGGCACGGGCTACGCCTATCCGCCGGTCATCGTGCAGGACACCTGGGTCGGCTATCCGCCCAGCTACGGCTACGACGCGGCTTTCGCCACCGCGACCGGCTTCGCTTTCGGCTTCGTCGCCGGAGAGACGTGGGGCGGCGCCGCGCCCTACTGGGGGCCTTATTGGGGCGCGCCCTATTGGGGCGGCGTCAACGTCAATCAGGTGGACGTCTACGGCGCCTGGGGCGGTTCGGGCGTGGTCACGCACGCGGCCGGCTGGAATGGCTGGACCGGCACCGAATGGCAGGGCACTCATGCCGAGGGCTACAACCCGCAGACCGGCGCGGCCTTCGAAGGCTCGCGCGGCGCGGCCTATAACGAGTACACCGGCAATGCGGCCGCCGGCCGGCGCGACGCCTACACCAACCCCACGACGGGCGCATCGGGCGCGGGGCGCGCGGGCGTGGCCGCCAATGACGACGGCCAATGGGCTGCCGGCCGCCAGAATGTGCGCACCAACACCAACACGGGCCGCAGCACCATATCGTCCGCCACGGCGACCGGCACGGCCGGCGACGGAGTCAGCAGCGTGGACCGGCGTGGCGCCACCTACGACCGCAACACGAACAGCGGCATGGCGTGGAACAACGGCAACGTCTACGCGGACCACAACGGCAATGTCTACGAGCACAACGACAATGGCTGGCAGCAGCACACCAGCTCGGGCTGGCAACCGGTGCAGCCCAGCGCGCAGTCGGGCAGCAATTACTTGAATGGCCAGCGTCAGGCGCGCGATTATTCCAGCGAGCGCACGGGCGGCATGGACGGCGGCTGGCAGGGGCGCGGCATGGGCGCCGCGGAAGACGGAGATTGGCGGGCGCGTGGAATGGGAGGCGGCGGGTGGCAGGGCCGCGGCATGGGTGGCCGCGGAGGCTGGGGCGGCGGTTTTGGCGGATTCCACGGCGGCGGGTTCCGCCGGTGAGCCCCGGCGGCAGGAGCGGGGGGCGGCCGCCGGGGCCATCTTCCGCTTACGGACTGAGGCGGAAGCCGCCTGGAGAGCCAAAGTCGTCGAAATGCTGCAACAGCATGCTTTTGCATGCGGCGCAGAAGTAATTCTTGAATGTGCCCGTGGCGCTGCGCTCCTTCAGGATGCCCAGCGCGGGTATTTCTCCCCGGAACAGCAGGGTGGGATGCGGTTGCGTTTTCGTACGCGTCGTCAACTGGACGTAGCAGGCGTCGCAGATTCCCCCGGAAGGCAGCCTGGGCGGGGCGGACCACGAGGTCGCTTTGTGGTCTGGCAATACCGGCCAGCGGCGAGGCACCGGCGGGACTTTTGGAGAATTCAAGACGAGCTTTCAGCGATAAGCAACACATGCAGATCCTAGGAGCCCCGCGGCGCACGGACAAGTAGGTCCGTCCGATACCTAATATCGGCGCGGCGCGCCATCATGCTCGGTGCATCTTTCGCCGATGGTAGAAATCGGATACTTCGGCAGGCGCCGGCGGACACTTACGGTTAAGGTCGGTGCAAGGGCGGCGCAAGTATGCCGGAGGGGGTGGGTATGGCAGCAAGTGGCATCCCGCGTTTGCTGGTGTTGGCCGACAGGGCCGCAATACGTCACTTCGATCGCGTCCTGGCCTCGGCCTGTATGGAGTATTGCTGGGTAGAGTCACTGGCCCAGCTCGGCGCCTCGCTGCAGGGCGGCGCGGTGGGTGTGGTGGTGGCGGAGGTCAGCGGCCTCAACGCCGACGGCATACGGTTGCCGGCCTGCGTCAGGCAGTTTTGCGAGCGCGACGGCGAGGGCGAAGGAGCTCAACCCGTGATCGTATTGCTGCAAGGGGACATCGCCTATGGAACCTTAGTGCGCCATGCGGAAATTTCGCGCGATCAGGGGCTGGACGTGCGCGTCGTGCGCAGGGAAGGACGGATGTCGGGCGTGCTCGAAATTCTGCGCGGCATACTCAGCGCTCCGCCCAAGGGTCGGACGAAGCGGAGGCACAACGGCTACGGCAGTCTGAAGGAATCGGACCTGCGCCGCGGCCTGAGCTCGCCGGGCGAGGTGCGCATTGTGCTCCAGCCGCAGTACGAGCTGGCCAGCGGCCTGCTGGCAGGCGCTGAAGCGCTGGTGCGCTGGCGTCACGAGCGGGTAGGCGAAGTGCCCGCGATCGTCACGGTAACGCTGGCGCACCGCCATGGCCTTGGAGATGCGCTGTTCCACCATGTCGCCGGGTTGACCGCATCGGTACTCGCAAGGCTGCAGCGCGCCGGAGAGGGCCTGCGTATCGCGATCAACGTGTCAGCCGACGTGCTCTGCGCGCCTCAGTTCGTACCCAGGCTGATCGGAGATTTCGGCAGGCTGGGACTGGATGCGAAGCGCCTGACGGTGGAGTTGACCGAGGACATGCCTGCGGACGATCTGCTCTGCCTGTCGACGGCCTTGAATCTGTTGCGCCTGCATGGGTTCGGTGCATCGATGGATGACTTCGGCGTCGGCAATTCGACCCCTGAACTGCTGACGCGGCTGCCATTCGACGAACTCAAGATCGACTCCAGGTACGTGCGCCGGGCGGCCATCGATCCGGCGGCGCGCGCGGTGCTGGCATCGGCGCTGCAACTGAGCCGGGACCTGGGGTTGAGGTCGGTGGCGGAAGGGATAGAAACGCCGGAAGGGCTGGCGCTGGTGACTTCCATGGGTTGCCAGATCGGTCAGGGCTTCCTGCTCTCTCCGCCACTGGAGGTCGGCGAGTTCCAAGGCGAATTGCCGCGCCTGCGCCGCCTCAGCTAAACAGCGATACCTTGCCTTCTTTCGCGAGCGCCCGGGGAATTTCATCCCGCAACACTTCGATGATGCGGGTGATGCGGGGCGACAGCGGGCGCTGTGCGGGCACCAGGGCGTTCAGCGTGAAAGGCGGCACCGCATAGCTGGGCAGTAGGCGGACCAGCCTGTCCTGTTCCAGCGCGTCGGCGCAGGCGGGTTTCTGTACGACGCCGATGCCGCTGCCAGCCAGAATCATCTCGTACATGGGACGCCAGTGGCTGGTCGTCATCGTGGTGCGGATCTGTACGCTGTCGCTCGGCAAGTCGGGGCCGCTCAATGGCAAACGGTCGCTGTTGAAGACGCCCTTCACGCGGATGAACGGATGCTTGGCGAGGTCGGATGGCTTGCTGATCTCGCCGTACCTGCTCAGATAGGCGGGGGTCGCGACCAGCACGCGCTCCACGACGCCCAGCGGATAGGCGATGTAGGCGCCTTCGGCCAACCGTCCCAGGCGCAGCGATATGTCCACGCCTTCCGTCAGCGGATCGACGATGGTGTCGTTCAGGATCAGGTCTATCTTCAGATCGGGGTACTTGGCCTGCATCTGCAGCAGAACGCCGGGCAGGACGATCTCTCCGAAGCACTGCGCCGAGGCGATCCGGATGGTTCCGCTCAGCGTCTGGTCCAGCTGCGAGATCGAGTGCACAGCCTGGTCGGCCGCCTGCAGCAGTTGGCGGCTGTTCTCGTAGAAGGCAAGCCCTTCGTGGGTGCAGGTGAGCGTGCGCGAACTGCGCGTCAGGAGCCTGACTCCAAGGAACTTCTCAAGCCTGTCTATGCGTTCGCTGACTGCCGGTTGTCCCAGATCGAGGTCTCTCGCGGCCGCGGACATGGTGCCTCGTTCTACCACGCGCACATAGATGCGCATCATCGCTAGCAGATCCATGCGGAATCACCGGGAGTCGAAAGGTGGTTCTTGCAAGGGATGCGGGAGCCGGTCCCGAATGTTCGACGCATATGGAAAACCGCAGGTTACGCCCACAGTGCGAGTTGAGATTTGGGGAAGCAGCAGGGCGAGGCCTCTGATCGAGATTGTCGCAGGGCGTATGGCCGTCGGGGTGGAGGCGGCCCGTACCAGAGGCCGCGCGGATAGCTGGCGAGCCCGTTCTACCGATGGCATATCGGTCCCGTAATACGGGCGCGGTTTTGTGGTCGCCGCGTCGATTGCCAACGCAGGATTCTACTGAACGAAAACCGAAATATGGGTAAGGCATTACCCGATGATTTCTATCGGTTTTATGTGCCTATTTGGGGCCAGACCCAACAGGTAAGCTCGGCGATGCTTTTCCCTGCGCGTGCCCAGCGTATTTGGCTGAATCAATTTGTTTCATATTTTGCTGAATCATACGCTTTTCCCGCCCGAATGGAATTTTTTTTTCAGGCATGGCGCCGGCGCGCATTCGGAGCGCATGTGTCAAATTGAGTAATTACGAGCGTATCTATGAACAAGGTTTACAAGACGATCTGGAGTGAATCCGTGGGAGCTTGGATTGCTGTCGGGGAGAACACCGCAGCCCGTGGAAAATCCTCAAGAAATCGTCTGAGACTTTGTCCTCCGGCCTTGGCATTGGGCGGTGCGTTCGTAATGGGGATGTTCGGGGCGCCTCCCGAGGCGCATGCGTCGGCTTATGGTCCGACCCAAACCGTATGTGAAGCTTCAGCTACTGGGGTGGGGCCGGACGGAATCAGCCGTCCAGCGTCTAACGCGGCCAGGGACGGCTCCGGTATATGGTCCAACGTTATCGGGTGCGGCGCAAACGGCGGAAACATGCTCGGCGTGCAAGTGCTGGGGCCTTTTGCCACCGCGACGGGTGATGCAGCCGTCGCTCTGGGCTATGCCTCGTCTGCGGGCATGCGCGCAACGGCGGTCGGCATGCAGGCAGTAGCCTCGGGCATGTCCGCGACCGCACTGGGCCAATGGAGCCGGGCTACGGGCACGGGTGCCGTCGCCATCGGCGGCAACGACACATCCAATACCGCCGCGGCGGGCGCTCTGGCTAGTGGCAACAATGCCGTTGCAATCGCCGGGCAGTCCATGGCCAGCGGTGGGGAATCTATCGCCATCGGCGTGCGTTCCAGCGCGGTCAATGCTGGCGACATCGCCGTCGGCGCCGACAGTCTGGCCAACGGGACGACCAGCAATCTGGCTTCCATGGCCATCGGCCGTGGAGCCCGAGCCGTGGGGGAGGATGCCACGGCCCTGGGAAATTCGTCCCGGGCGGAAGCCGACTACGGCACGAGCGTCGGCAATTTCGCCGCCGCGACGACGCGCAACGCAACGGCGGTCGGCAATTCGGCTGCGGCCAGCGGCGGGGCGGCCACTGCCATCGGTAACTTTTCGGCCGCGTCAGGCCTCAATGCCGTGGCCATCGGCGGCGGCGGGATGCCGGGAACCTATGTCGGCGCGCAGGCCAGAGGCAGCGGCGCGGTGGCGTTGGGCGGCAATCAGGTTCGGGGAGCTGTGGCGGCGGGGCAGGACGGGATTGCGTTGGGCGGCGAGTCCATCGTCGACGCCAACGCGGCGTCCGGCATCGCGGTGGGTCGCGGCGCGCGCGTCTTCGATAGCGCGGCCTACGGCGTTGCGTTGGGAGACGGCGCGGCCGCGCGAGGCCAGAACGATATCGTCATCGGCCGCAGCGCGGCGACGTCGGCGCAGTCGGCCGGCAACAATGTTGCGATGGGCAATGGCGTGACGACCGGCGCCGCGGGTCAGAACGTTGCGATAGGTTCGGGGTCTACCTCGGCGGTCGCGAGCAATGCATCCGGCGGCGCGGTGGCGATCGGGCGTGGCCAGAAAGCCTCGGGTAATGGCGCGGTAGCGCTCGGCGATCCGAATACGGCCAATGGCAATGGCGCGGTGGCGGTGGGCGAGAACAATGTGGCGGCGGGCGACGCCGCGGGCAATAGTGCCGCACAGGGCGCGGTAGCCATCGGCAGCGGCAATCAGGCCGTGGGGCGGGGCTCGGTCGCGCTGGGCAATGCATCGTGGACGTCTGCCGCCGGTTCGCTGGCGCTGGGGGACACGGCCCGCGCGGCGGCGCTCAACGGCGTTGCGCTGGGGTCCAATGCGGTCGCCTCCAATGCCGGCGATGTGGCCCTGGGGGCCGGCTCGAACACGGCGGCGGCGGTCGGAACGTCTCAGACCGTCATCAATGGAACCACCTATTCCTTCGCGGGCACGGCGCCGTCCAGTACGGTGAGCATCGGCGCCCCGAATGCCGAACGTACAATCACGAATGTCGCCGCAGGCCGCCTTAGCGCAAGCAGTACGGACGCCATCAATGGTTCGCAGCTCTACGCTACCAGTCAGGCTATCGACCAGGTCGGCGACACGATCACGAACATTGCGGGCGACACGAGCCAGGCGAACACCGATGCCAATGGCATGGGCATCCGCTATGTGCGGACCAACGAGGCGGGGCTGACGAAAAGCGACGCGTCGGCGCAAGGTAAGGGCAGCACGGCGGTAGGCTACAACGCGACGGCCACGGCCGAGAGCGCGTTGGCGCTGGGCCGCGAAGCCAAAGCGAGCCATGCGGGCAGCGTGGCGCTGGGCGCGAACGCGGTGGCCGATGGT
>NZ_DATCUY010000405.1:0-3518 GCF_036567245.1 Achromobacter sp.
GCGGGCGCGGTGTCTGCCTCGCACGCCGGCATGGGCGCCGGGCCGCAATTGTCGCTGCTGGGCGCGTGCCTGTGCCTGGCCATCCTGCTGTGCCCCTGGAGCGCCTCGGCGGCGCTGCGCGTGGCGCTGGACTGAGGACGCCATGCACAAGCACCCTGCCCTGGACGCCTATCCGCCCGCCGCCGCAGCGGGCGCGGGCTGGTTGCGATACGCCTCGCCCGCCGCCTTCTATCCGCTGGCCGGCCGGATGATTCCATGGCTGGCGCTGGGCGCCGCCCTGTTCGCGGCCGCGGGCCTGTACGTGGGGCTGGTGGTGGCGCCCACCGACAGCCAGCAGGGCGAGGTCTATCGCATCCTGTTCATCCACGTCGGGGCGGCGTGGATGTCGATGTTCCTGTACCTGGTCATGGCGCTGTACGCCGCGCTGGGGCTGATCTTCAATACCCGCTTGTCGTTCATGATGATGCGGGCGCTCGCGCCCACCGGCGCGCTGTTCACCTTTCTGACCCTGTGGACCGGCGCGCTGTGGGGCAAGCCCACCTGGGGCGCCTGGTGGGTGTGGGACGCGCGGCTCACGTCCGAACTGATACTGCTGTTCCTGTACCTGGGCTTCATGGCCTTGCAGGCGGCCGCCGATGACGACACGCAGCGGGCCGACCGCGGCGGCGCCATCCTGGTGCTGGCCGGCGTGATCAACGTGCCCATCATTTATTTCTCGGTGCGCTGGTGGAGCACCCTGCATCAGGGCGCTTCGATCAATCTCACCACCGCGCCCAGCATGGCCCACATCATGGTGACGTCGATGCTGCTGATGGTGGCGGCGTTCTGGCTCTACAGCGCGGCGGCGGCGCTGGCGCGCGTGCGCGGCATCATCGCCGAACGCGAACCGGGCGCCGTCCGTGCGGGCCGCATGCGGCGGGAGGCGCCATGAGCTGGGAAGCGCTGTTCTCGCTGCAGGGCCACAGCCCCTACCTGCTGGGCGCCTATGGCGTGACGCTGGCCCTGATCGGCCTGGAAGCCGCGCTGTTGTGGCGCCGCAGCCGCGCCCGGCGCGCAGCGCAGCAAACCGCCAGACGCGTGGACGGGACAGCGCCATGAGCCCGCGCAAACGCCGTGCCTTGGCCATCGTTGGCGGCCTGGGGCTGCTGGCCGCAGCCGCCGCGTTGGTGCTCAACGCCCTGCAATCCAACCTGGTGTTCTTCTTCAGCCCCACGCAGGTGGTGGCCAGGGAAGCGCCGGCCAGCGGCAGCTTCCGCGTCGGCGGCCTGGTGGAGCAAGGTTCGCTGCGCCGCGAGGCCGATGGCCTGACGCTGCGCTTCCTGGTGACAGACACCGCGCACACCGTGCCGGTGACGTACCAGGGCCTGCTGCCCGACCTGTTCCGCGAGGGCAAGGGCGTGGTGGTAGCGGGCAAGCTGGGACCGGACGGCGTGTTCCGCGCGACCGAGGTGCTGGCCAAGCACGACGAGAACTACATGCCGCCCGAAGCCGCCGACGCACTCAAGCGCGCGGGCGCAGGGGCCGGGGCCGGCACCATGCGGGCGGAGGCGCAATGATTCCCGAGATCGGCCTGTTCAGCTTGATCCTGGCGCTGCTGGTGGCGCTGGCGCAAGGCGTGCTGCCGCTGGTGGGCGCCGCCACCGGCTGGCAGGCGGGGCTGCGGGTGGCGCGACCCGCCGCGATCGGCCAGTTCGGACTGACCACCGTGGCCATCGGCTGCCTGGCCTGGGCATTCGTGGACAATGATTTTTCCGTGCTGTACGTGGCCGCCAATTCGCATGCGGACCTGCCGGCCGCCTACCGCTTCGCGGCCGTCTGGGGCGGACATGAAGGATCGCTGCTGCTGTGGCTGTACCTGCTGACGGCCTGGACCCTGGCCGTGGCGCTGTGCAGCCGGCGCCTGCCACTGCCCTTCATCGGCCGCGTGCTGGCGGTGATGGGCTGGATCAGCGTGGGCTTCCTGCTGTTCCTGCTGTTCCTGTCCAACCCATTCGAACGCCTGATGCCGCCGGCCATGGCGGGGCGCGACCTGAATCCGCTATTGCAGGATCCGGGCATGATCGTGCATCCGCCGATGCTGTACATGGGCTACGTGGGTTTCTCGGTGGCCTTCGCCTTCGCCATCGCGGCGCTCCTGTCGGGCGAACTGGATGCCATGTGGGCGCGCTGGGTGCGTCCCTGGACGTTGGCCGCCTGGACCTTCCTGACCGTAGGCATCTTGCTGGGCAGTGCCTGGGCCTATTACGTGCTGGGCTGGGGCGGCTGGTGGTTCTGGGATCCGGTGGAGAACGCCTCGTTCATGCCCTGGCTGGCGGGGACCGCGCTGATCCATTCGCTGATCGTGACCGAGAGGCGCGGCGCCTTCCGCAGCTGGACGGTGCTGCTGGCGATCTGCACCTTCTCGCTCAGCATCCTGGGGACTTTCCTGGTGCGCTCGGGCGTGCTGACTTCCGTGCATGCCTTCGCGGTGGACCCGGGACGTGGCCTCTACATCCTGGGTTTCATGCTGGTAATCGTGGGTGGATCGCTGGCGCTCTATGCCTGGCGCGCGCCCAAGGTGGGATTGGGCGGCGGATTCTCGCTGCTGTCGCGCGAGACCCTGCTGCTGTCCAACAATGTGGTGCTGACCGTGGCGGCCGGCTCGGTGCTGTTGGGCACGCTCTACCCCGTGGTGCTGGACGTGCTGGAGTGGGGCAAGATATCGATCGGCCCGCCCTATTTCGAAGCCGTGTTCGTGCCGCTGATGACGCCCGCGATCTTCCTGATGGGCATCGGCCCGGTAGCGCGCTGGAAGCAGGCGGAACTGCCCGACCTGGGCCGCCGCCTGCGCATCGCCTTCGCCATCAGCGTGGCGACCTCGGTGCTGCTGCCGCTGGCCATGCCGGGCCCGGCGCGTCTGGGTTCGCCCATGGTGATGCTGGGGCTGTGGCTGGCAGCGTGGTCGGTCGCGAGCGCCGCCGTCCATGCCTGGCAGCGCCTGACGGACGGCGACGGCCACTGGCTGCGCCGGCTGGGCCGCCAGCCGCGCTCCTGGTATGGCATGCTGCTGGCGCACGCGGGCGTGGGCATCTTCATCGCCGGGGTCACGCTGGCCAATGGCTACGAGGTCAAGCAGGAGCTGCGGATGGAGATAGGCTCCACCCAGGAAGCCGGCGGCTACACGTTCACCTTCGCCAGCATCGGCCCGGCCGCCGGACCCAACTACAGCGCCCAGCGCGCCGTATTCCCGGTTACCCGCGACGGCAAGCCGGTGCTGACCCTCTATCCGGAAAAACGTCTCTACACGGTGCAAGACATGGCCTTGAGCCAGGCCGACATCGACAGCGGCTTCACCCGCGACCTGTTCGTGGCGCTGGGCGACCCTGTGGGCGACAAGGCCTGGACGGTGCGCCTGCAGGTCAAGCCCTTCATGACCTGGATCTGGACGGGCTGCATCCTGATGGCGCTGGGCGGCCTGCTGGCGGCCGGCGACAAGCGCTACCGCCGTGCGCAGGAGGCGCGCGCACCGCAGCCCGCCA
>NZ_DATCUY010000406.1:0-8586 GCF_036567245.1 Achromobacter sp.
GCCCGAGGGAATCTGAAGGGAAGGCCGAAGGCCTGGACGAAGATGACGAAGGGGAAGTCCGGAGCGAACGCTCCGGACCGCAATCGTTGCCCCGCGCATGGCGGGCCGCCGACGTGACGGGCGTCTCAAGAACCTCTGACGCCCACAAGCAAGCAAACAACTTAAGCCATCAAGAAGGCAACGCCTCAGGCACCCCAAGGTCGACCGCCAGCTTGGTAAGACCATCCCAGATCCGGCTGTCGAACGTCAGTGCATCCTCGTTCAGCGCCCGATTGCGGGCTTCATACTCGCCCGGGTACTGCACGGCCTCGACGCCCGGTTGCGGCTTGCAGGCGTGCAGGTAGTCGATGAACGCGCCCACCTCCATCGACCGCCAGTCCGTATTGAAGTCCACCTGCGGATCCAAAAGCAGCGCGAACATATTGTTCGTCGCCACCCCGTTGCGCGGATGCTCGGGCTGGATCGTGCCGCCGCCCGACAGTACGCCGGCCAACAGCTCGGCCACCAGGCCCAGCGCATAGCCTTTGTGGCCGCCGAACGGCAGCAGGGCGCCGGGCGGGTCGGTGAACAGCGCGTTCGGATCGGTGGTCGGATTGCCTTGAGCGTCGATCAGCGAGCCCGCGGGCGCTTCCTCGCCCTTGGCGGCCAGCACCCGCGCTTTGTTGACGGCGATGGAACTGGTGGCCATGTCAACGATGAATGGCGGACGGCCGCCAGGCAGCGGGCCGGCGAAGCACAGCGGGTTGGTGGTCAGGCAAGCCTGCGCGCCGCCGAAAGGCGCCACGGTCGGCGAGCGGTTGATCACGTTGGTGAAGGCCAGCAGGATCAGGCCCTTGGCCGCTACCATTTCCCCATAGTGGCCCATGCGGCCCAGGTGGTGGCTGTGGCGCAGGGTCAGGATGCACTGGCCGTGTTCCTGGGTGCGCTCGATGGCTTTCTCGATGACGACCTTGCCGACATATTGGCCCAGCCCGTGATGGCCGTCGTAGGCCAGCATCGCGCCGCGGTCGTTGATCAGCTCGGGCCGGCCGTCGGCCTGGGCCAGGCCTTCGGACAGCACGCGCCGGTAGTTGGTCAGGATGGACAGGCCGTGGCTGGTGTAGCCCACCCGGTCGGACTCGACCAGGTGCTCGGCCACGTCGCGGGCGATGTCCTCGGGCACGCCTTGGGCCATCAGCACGCGGCGGCCGTATTCATTGGCTTGGGCGATCGAAATCTTCATGATGCGCCCTCCTTACAGCCAGCCCAGCCAGCGCCAGTAGGTCATGCCCATCAGCAGCATCAGCAGGTAGCCGACGATGGTGACGATGATGCCGACCTTGGCGAACTGCTTGGCGTTGAAGGTTTCCGTACCCAGGCACACCATGTTCTGCGGCGCGTTGATGGGCAGGATGAAGCCGTAGCTGACGACGAAGCCCAGCAGCATCGTCATGCCCAGGCGGCTGAAGTCGCCCGGCAGCGTGGCCAGCACCGAGATCAGGATCGGCAGCATGGCCGAGGTCAGCGCGGTGGCGCTGGCGAAACCCAGGTGGATGATGATGAGGAAGGCGGCCAGGATCGCGAAGATGGCCAGCGGTCCCAGATGGTCCAGGCCGGTGTGGGCCACGACCTGGTTGCCCAGCCATTGGCCGGCCTGGGTCGTCAGCAGGGCGGTGCCCAGGCTGATGCCGACGCCGAACACGATCACGGTGCCCCATGGGATGCGCGATTGCACGTCTTTCCAGGTCATCACGCCGAAGCGCGGCAGCAGCAGCAGAACCAGGCCGAAATAGGTGGTGGAAGTGGTGTCGAACTTGTGCAGCTTGCCTTCGGTCGACCAGAACAACAGCAGCATGAGCGACACGGCCATCAGGCGCTTTTGCGCACCGGTCATGGGACCCAGTTCAAGCAGCGACTTCTCGACGGCTTCCTTGCCTCCCGCGATGCTGTCGCTTTCCGGCGGCAGCAGCTTGAGCACGACGGCGATCAGCACGGCCGACATGATCAGCGACCAGGGGGCGCCGGCGATCAGCCAGTCCGACCACGCCACGCGTTCGCCCAGCATCTTTTCCATGAAGCCCACTGTCAGCAGGTTCTGCGCGGCGGCGGTCTGGATGCCGACGTTCCAGATGCTGGTGGCTTGGGCCACGATGATCATGATGCCGGCGGCAATGTTGGAGCGCTTGTCCACGCCGAAGGCCGCGATCACGCCCATCATGATGGGCACCACGGCCGCGCTGCGCGCGGTGGCGCTGGGCACGACCAGGCTCAGCACGATGGTCACGGCGATACATCCGATCAGGATGCGGCGCGTGCTCGTGCCCACCTTGGCCAGGGTCACCAGCGCGATGCGCCGGTCCAGCCCGGTATAGGTCATGGCGGCCGCAATGAACAAGGCGCCGGTGACCAGCGCCAGCGCCGAGTTCGCGAAGCCGGTCAGCGCCATGCTGATCGCGGCCGAGGTGCCATAGAGCACTTGCGGGTCTTTGATTGTCGGAGCCGTGCCCAGCAGGAAGGCCATCAGCGTCGTGATCATGATCGCGCTGGCTTCGTAGGACACGGCTTCGGTAATCCAGACCACCACTGCGAATGCCAGGATGGCGAGCATCCGGTGGCCCGCGACGGGCAGGTCGGCGGGCAGCGGCATCATCAGCACGCCGATCATCACCAGGATGCCGGCGATGAGTCCGATTGGAATTTTGGTTTTCTTTGGGGCTTGCGAGGCAGGGACGGCGGCTTGCGCGGTCATATCCATCTCCGGTTGAGGTCAAACTGCCGACACACCGCCCCGCGAGCAACGGGATAGGTCAAATCGGTGTGTCGACGCTACAGCATGATCGTGACGGCATTGCGGAAAACCCGTATTGATGCAGATCAAGCCTGTGGAGATTTGGGCTTGTGGAAAACCTCTGACGGGCATTATGCTCGTCGCCCCGCGCCGCCGGCAAGCGAAGATTGTTGCATAGAACAATGCTAATGGCCGAAAAAAAAGACGGATCGGGAATTAATTGGATCGTGCCACGATGCTAATCGGCGCTACGGCCGGATGACCGGAGCGCCGGCTCAGCCCAGCGCCAGGCGCAGTTGTTCGTCCAGGTGCAGCGTGGGCGCGACGCGCCAGCCGCTCTGCGCATAACGCAGCCAGCGGCCCAGCACCAGATGCGTCAGCAGGCTGGCGTGGGCGGCCACATTGGCCTGCGGCGGCAGGCCGCCATCGGTGACGGCGATGCGCAGCGACTGCTTCAACGACGCCTCGATGCGGTCGTTGATGTGGTTGATGCGTTCCTGCAGGCGGTTGTCTTCCGTGACCAGCGCGTCGCCGGTCAGCACGCGCGTCATGCCCTTGTTGCGTTCCGAGAAGGTCAGCAGCATGGAGACGGTCTGGTGGGCCTGGGTCAGGCCATGAGGTTCGGCGATGGCGATCTGGTTCACCAGCGTGAAGATGCTGGTTTCGATGAATTCGATCAGCCCCTCGAACATCTGCGCCTTGCTGGCGAAGTGCCGGTACAGCGCGGCTTCAGAGACTTCCAGGCGCGCGGCGAGCGCGGCCGTGGTGATGCGGGAAGCGTGCGGCTGCTCCAGCATCTCGGCCAGGGTTTGCAGAATCTGGGTCTTGCGCTCGCCGGGTTTGCTCGCCATGGAAGGGTCTGCTCTCGCGCAGGCTTGACGGTGAAGGGGGAGGGGAGGAGCGCGCCGCTATCCCCGCAAGGGGCGTCGGCGTAACAGCAAATCACTGACGGAGTTTACCCGCAAGTCGACATAGGCCGGCCGCTGCGAGCGGCCGCGCGCGAACGGCGTGCCGGGGTGATACACATGGACGGTACGCAGGCCGGCCTGGCGCGCGCCGCGCAGATTGGCCAGCGTGTCTTCCACCAGGACCGCGTTGCGCGCCTGCACGCCTTCGCGGGCCAGCACATGGCGCAGCAGCGTGGGCGAAGGCTTGGGCCGGAACTCGCCGTGCAGGCGCATGTGCTCGATGGCCCAGAGGCTGTCGAACTGCCGCAGGATACCCAGGCGCGCGAGCACGGCGCGGGCATAGTGCAACGGCGCGTTGGTCAGCAGCACCTTGCGGCCCGGCAGCCGGCTCAGCTTGTAGGCCAGCGCCTTCTCCGAACGCACCAGCGGGCCGACGTCGAAATCGTGGCTGCGGTGCAGGAATTCATGGGGATCCACGCCGTGATGCCGGACCATGCCTATCATGGTGGCGCCGTAGCGCTTCCAGTACTGCGAGCGCAAGCGGTTGGCGGTGTCGATGTCGACGTTCAGCGCCTCGGCCACGGCCATGGTCATGCCGTGGTCGATCTTGGGGAAAATGGCGTGCGAGGTGTCGTGGAGCGTGTTGTCCAGATCGAACAGCCACAGGCGTTCGGAAACGCCCGTGGCGGTGCGGCGGGACCGGCGCATGCGTAGCGCCGGCCGCAGCAGGTAACGCTGTGCCCGCATCAGTGCGAGCTGATCATCGTGCCCACGCCCTGGTCGGTCAGGATTTCCAGCAGCAGGCAGTGCGGCACGCGGCCGTCGACGATGTGCACCGAGTTCACGCCGTTCTTGGCGGCATCCAGCGCGGACGAGATCTTGGGCAGCATGCCGCCGGAGATCGTGCCGTCGGCGAACAGTTCGTCGATGGTCTGCGCCGACAGGCTGCGCAAGAGCTTGCCGGCCTTGTCCAGCACGCCCGGGGTGTTGGTCAGCATCAGCAGCTTTTCGGCGCCCAGCACTTCCGCCATCTTGCCGGCCACGACGTCGGCATTGATGTTGTAGGCCGTGCCGTCCTCGCCATAGCCGATGGGCGAGATGACGGGGATGAACTGGTCGTCCTGCAGCGCCTTGACCACGGCCGGCTCGACCATGGTGATGTCGCCGACGAAGCCGATGTCGATGGGTTCGGACGGATTGTCCTTGTTGGCCATCAGCTTCTTCTGGGCCTGGATCAGTCCGCCGTCCTTGCCGGTCAGGCCCACGGCCTTGCCGCCGACCTCGTTGATCATCATGACGATGTCTTGCTGGACCTGGCCGCCCAGCACCCATTCGACCACTTCCATGGTCTCGGCGTCGGTGACGCGCATGCCCTGGATGAAGGTGCCCTGTTTGCCGATGCGGCGCAGCGCGTCGTCGATCTGCGGACCGCCGCCATGCACCACCACCGGGTTCAGACCCACCAGCTTCAGCAGCACGACATCGTGCGCGAAGCTGCGCTGCAGACGCTCTTCCGTCATGGCGTTGCCGCCGTACTTGACCACGATGGTCTTGCCGTGAAATCGTCGGATATACGGCAGTGCTTCAGACAGCACAGCGGCTTTGACAGCAGGAGACGAAACGGCAGCAGGGTCGGGGGTGTCGGTCATGGCAGCTAAGTCGGCAAATATACGTATGAGTGGTTAGAAAAAATGCCTGCACAAAAACGCGTTCGGGACGCGGTAGCGCAAGCATACGACGGATTGTAGTACCCACAGGTTTCTTATGCTTTAAACCCATGTTCATATGCCCGACAAATAACCGGCATTCAGGTAAATTGGGGGCGATTTCGCAACGGCGCGCCCCGCAAAAGGGGGCTGGGCCACACCGGCAGGGGCATCAGCCCCCGATTTTTTTACCCATAAAAGAGGCAACACATGCGTTTGAACTTTGTCCGGTCCGCCCTGGTGGCGTCGGCCTTGCTGGTGGCGGCGAACGCCGCCCATGCCGAAAAAGTGGTGGTGGGCGCGACCCAGGTGCCCCATGCCGAGATCCTGGAAGTGGTGAAGCCGCAACTGGCCAAGGAAGGCGTGGAGCTCGACATCAAGGTGTTCAGCGACTACGTGCAGCCCAACCTGCAGCTGGCGGACAAGCAGCTGGATGCCAACTTCTTCCAGCACAAGCCCTACCTGGATTCCTTCAACAAGGACCGCAAGGCCACGCTGGTGCCGGTGGCCCTGGTGCACGTCGAGCCGTTCGGCGGCTATTCCAAGAAGATCAAGAGCCTGTCCGAGCTCAAGGACGGCGCCACGGTCGCGATCCCGAACGATCCCTCCAACGGCGGCCGCGCCCTGGTGCTGCTGCAGAAGCAGGGTGTGATCAAGCTGAAGGATCCGTCCAACATCCTGGCGACGGCTGCCGACGTGGTCGAGAATCCCAAGAAGCTGAAGTTCCGCGAACTGGAAGCCGCCATGCTGCCGCGCTCGCTCGATGACGTGGACTTGGCGCTGATCAACACCAACTACGCGCTGGAAGCGGGCCTGGTTCCGACCAAGGATGCCCTGTTCATCGAAGGCGCGGATTCTCCCTACGCCAACATCCTGGTAACCCGTTCGGACAACAAGGACGCGCCGGGAATCAAGAAGCTGGTCCAGGCCCTGCACACGCCCGAGGTGAAGAAGTTCATCCAGGACAAGTACAAGGGCGCCGTGGTTCCGGCATTCTGAGTCCGATAGGCCTGGCCTGATCTGGAAGCCGCCCGTAGCCCGGGCGGCTTTTCTTTTGGGGCGCGCAGGGCAGCCTGCCCAGCCGCCGCAAGGCGAAAAAAAACCGCCCGATCAGGGGCGGTCTGGCGCGGATGCCGCGTGGCGGGGCTCAGCCTGCCGCCAGGGCTTTTTCCACGGTGGCATGGAATTCCGCCACGTCGTATTCGCCCAGGTAGCGCTTGATGATGCGGCCCTGCTTGTCGATCAGGAAGGCCGTGGGCGTCAGGCGGATGTCGCCGAAGGCGCGGGCGATCTCGCCCTTGGTGTCCAGGGCCACCGGGAACGGCAGCTTGCGCGTGTCGGCGAAGTTCAGAACGAAGTTGGGCGGGTCGTAGTTCATGGCGACCGCGATCGCCTCGTAGCCCTTGGACGCATACTCGTTGTAGGCCGAGATGGTTTCCGGCATCTGCTTCACACAGGTCACGCAACTGGTTGCCCAGAACTTGACCAGCACGACCTTGCCGCGCAGGTCCTGCATCGAGAAGGTCTTGCCTTCCAGCGTGGTGAAGGTGACGTCGGGCGCGGTCTGGGCAGGGCGCATGACGAACCAGGCGCCGATGCCGACCGCCACCAGGACGGCCAGTGCGATGATGGCTTTCTTCATTTGATGGGCATGGCCTCTACGCCGTTGCTGGTGCCGGCCGCGTTGTCGCTGGCTGCGCCGGCGCCGCTTTCGATGGGCGCTTTGGTTTCCGTGGAAGTGTTGGACTTGGAACCGGTGTTCGACAGCCGGATGGCTTCCTCGCGGCTGATCGTCTCGAACAGTTTAACCACCTTGGCCACGCCGCCGACGTCGGCGGTGGCGTTGGCGGCATACTCGCCTTCGGCCTGGGTCAGCTTGCCCATCAAATAGACGACGCTGTGGTCGGTCGTTACGGCGATGGTGCCCGAGGGCACGTACTTGGTGTTGAGCAGGGCCGTCTTGACCTTGGAAGTCAGCCAGGTGTCGTTGGAGCGTACGCCGAACGAGGCGATGGGACCGACGTTCAACTGGTTGATGACCTGTTTGACGTTCTCCACCCCTTGGGCAATGGCGGTGGCCTGGTTCTTGGCTTCCTCGGTGGGCACGTCGCCGGTCAGCAGCAGGTGGCCGCCGTAGGCCATGGCATTGACGCGCGCGGTGTCGCCCAGCTTCTGCGAGATCTGGCTTTGCGCCTTGAACGCCATGTTCTGGTCTTCGAGCTGGATGCCGGAGGTGCGGCGGTCAGTCACGACGACCGCGGTGGTGGCGGCCGCGCCGCCCACGATCAGGGGCGCGCAGGCCGTCAGCGAGAGTGCGGCGGTGGATAGCGCCGCGGCGAGCATCAACGGGCGGGCTGCGGTACGGACGTCAGAAATCATTCGGTGTCTCCAAGCAGAAGAGCGTCAATGCCGTCGCACAGCGCGTGCAGCAGCAGAATATGGACTTCCTGGATGCGCATCGTGCGATCGCTGGGAACACATAGATGGACGTCCATCGGCGTAATGAGTTCCCCCATGACGCCGCCGCCCTTGCCGGTCAGGGCAAGCACGTGCATTTCGCGGGCGCTGGCGGCTTCCATGGCGCGCACCACGTTAGGGGAATTGCCGCTGGTGGATATGGCCACCAGCACGTCGCCGGCCTGGCCGAAGGCGTTGACCTGGCGTTCGTAGATCTCATCGAAACCGTAGTCGTTGCCTACCGCGGTGAGGATCGAGGTGTCGGTATTGAGCGCGATGCCGGCCAGGGGCAGGCGTTCGCGTTCAAAGCGACCCACCAGTTCGGCGATGAAATGTTGCGCATCGGCGGCCGAGCCGCCATTGCCGCAAGCCAGAATCTTGCCGTTGTTTGCCAGGGCGCCGAACAGCACGTCCACCGCCACTGCCAGCGGCTCGGCCAGGACGTTCATACTTTGTTCGCACGCAGCCATGGCGTCGCGAAAGTGCGACGTCATACGAGAGGTCATATCCATGGGCGCGATTATCTCACGGGGCTGTGGCGCGGTTCTGTCCAGGCGTAACGACTGTTAGGCAGGTCGTTACCGGGGACGGCGGGCCTCAGGTTTGCCAGAACGCGCCGCGCAGCCATTGGGGATCGCCGGCCTCGAATACGACGGCGTCGAAGCGCGCCGCAGGCAGGCTGCCGTGCCAGTGGCGCCGGGCCAGTTCCGGCAGCCAGAAGGCCGCGGCGCGGGCCAGCCGGGCCTGC
>NZ_DATCUY010000407.1:0-5091 GCF_036567245.1 Achromobacter sp.
CAAGCCGTGGCGACGCGGGCGCCGCGCCGCTTGGTGGTGTCCGGCGGCGTGGTCGTGGCCCGCGATGACCGCGACGCGGGCCCGCAGGGCTGATCTTCCGAGTTCAGTCCAGGCCGAGCTGGGTCTCGGCCATTTCCACGAACGCCTGCATCAGTGCCGAACGCACGCCGGAGCGCAGCCAGATCGCGCCCACGGTGCGCACCGGGCAGGGCGGCGGCAGCGGCCAGCGCCTGACGGGGGCGGATGGCTCCCCTGTGGTAGCCCAATCGGGCAGCAGCGCCACGCCCAATCCTTCCGATACCAGCTTGGCGATGGAGTCGATGCCATCGAGCTCGAAGCGCACATGCGGCCGCAAGCTGCGCGCGCGCAGATAGTCGTCGGCCATCTTGCCGCCCACCACGCTTCGGTCATAGCAGATGTAGGGTTCGCGGGCGATGACCGCCAGCGGATCGCGCACCTTCATGTCGGCCGGCGTGACCAGCACCAGGGGTTCCTGCCGCAGGTCGCGCCAGGCGCAGGTCTTGGGTATCGCGAATAGCGGATGCACCAGCAGCGCGCCGTCCAGTTCACCCGACAGCACCTTGCCGTAGAGCAGGGTGGTGGGCGCGGGTTCTATATAGATTTCGATGTGGGGATGGCGCGCGGTCCAGGTGCGCAGCACGGGCGGCATGATGCCCGTCAGCGCGGTGGGGGTGGCGCCCAGGCGCAACGGGCCGGCGGGCAGCTCGGTGTCGGAGGCGGCGGAGCGCAGGTCGCGCACGTCGCGCAGGATGGCGCGGGCGCGCTCGAGGATCCGCATGCCCGCCTGCGTGGGTTTCACGGTGCGCCCGGAGCGCGCGATCAAGGCGCTGCCCATGTCCGCTTCCAGCGCGCGCAGGCGTTGCTGCACCGTGGCGGGCGTCAGCCCCTGGTGGCGCGCGGCCTGGGCGATGGAGCCCAGCTCCACCACGTGCACATAGGTTTGCAGAAAGCGGGAATCCACCGGCGCGAACCTCCTTAAAAGATGCTTTTTCCATATTCTAAAGATGGATGAAGATAATTGTTGTTTTCTTTGGCCGAGGCAAGAATACGGTCAGAGCGTTGAGGCCACGCACGCTGCGCCGGCCCCGCCCGACCATCCCGATTACCAAGGAGCCAGTTGTGCCCATCATTGAATCCATAGACGTGTGCGCCGCCGCGGTGCCGCTGGACAAGGTCACCTCGTTTTCGAACCGCAGCGTGTCGACGCGCCACTACGGCCTGGTGAAAGTCCGTTCCACCGATGGCGTGGAAGGCATCGGCTTCTGCTACGTGGGCAGCGCCGGCGGCGCCATATTCGAAGCCGCGGTGCAGAACCTGCTCGGCCCCGTGCTGCTGGGCAAGGATTCCCATGCCATCGAAGGCCTGTGGCAGACCATGTACCAGGAAGCGTTGCTGCAAGGCCGGCAAGGCACCGTGATGCGGGCGTTGAGCGCCCTGGACATCGCGCTGTGGGATCTGAACGCCAAGACTGTTGGCCTGCCGCTGCACAAGTACCTGGGCGCGGTCGAACTTGAAACCGTGCCGGCCTACGCCAGCGGCGGCTACTACCTGGACGGCAAGACGCCGCAGCACCTGGGCGAGGAAATGGCGAGCTACGTGGACAAGGGATTCCGCGCCGTCAAGATGAAGACCGGCCGCCTGTCTCCGGCCGAGGAAGAGGCGCGCCTGAAGGCGGCGCGCGAGGCTATCGGACCCGACGTCGAACTGATGATGGACTGCAACAACGCCTGGCAGGACGTGACCCAGGCCATGCAGTACATCCGCCGCTTCGAACAGTACGATCCGTACTTCATCGAAGAACCCTTCGGTCCCGACGACATCGACAGCCATGCCAAGCTGGCGCGCCTGACGCGCCTGCCCATCGCCACCGCCGAGATCGGCTATGGCCGCTGGTATCACAAGGAACTGCTGGACAAGGGCGCGGCCGGCATCCTGCAGACCGACGCCGCCGTCTGCGGCGGCATCACCGAATGGAAGCGCATCGCGGCCACCGCCGCCAGCTACGGCGTTGTGGTCTGCCCGCACTGGTTCCATGACGTGCACGCGCCGCTGGTTGCCGCGACGCCGAATGCGCGCTATGTCGAATTCTTCTGGGACGACCAGGTGCTGAACTTCCGCAGGCTGGTGGATCGCCAACTGACGCACAAGCAGGGACGCGTGGTGCTGCACCAGGAACCCGGCCTGGGCTTCGGCTTCGACGAGCGCATGGTCGAACGCTATGGCAAGTGGAGCCGCGTAGGCAAGTAATGGCGGGACGGCGGCCGGCATCGCTGCCGGCTGGCCGCGACGAGCCGCGCAGGAGCGCCGCAGCCAGGCCGCGCCAGACGGCCGGAAGCGGTGAATGCTGGCAGTGTTTCGATAACCAGTCGCCGGACATCGGACCGGCGCGCGAGGAGACAGCAATGCAACGTAGGCAATTCATGACTGGTGCCGCGGCGCTGGGTGCCGCGCTGGTCCTGCCGACGGCGGCGCGGGCGCAAGACCTGCCGCAGGGACCGGTCAAGATCGTGGTGGGCTTTCCGGCTGGTGGTGGCACCGACGTGCTGGCGCGCCTGCTGGGGCAGAAGCTGGGCGTGATGTGGAACATTCCCGTCATCGTCGAAAACCGCGCGGGCGCGGCCGGCATCATCGCCGCCGAGCAGGTGGCGCGCCAGCCCAACGACGGCAACACGCTGTTGATGGCGCATGTCAACAGCCACGGCATCGCGCCGGGCCTGCAGCCCAAGCTGGCCTATTCGGTGGAGCGCGACTTCACGCCCATCGCGCTGGTCGGCAAGACGCCCACCATCCTGATGGGCGGCGCCGCGCAGCCCGCCAAGACGCTGGCCGAGCTGGTCGCGCTGTGCAAGGCGCAGCCGGGCAAGATCGTGTTCGGGTCGGCCGGCAGCGGTTCGGCGCAACACCTGGCGCTGGAAATCTTCAAGGCCCGCGCCGGCATCGACGTGCTGCACGTGCCTTACAAGGGCTCGGCGCCCTTGATGAACGACCTGCTGGGCGGCCACGTGCAGTACTGCTTCGAAGGCATGACCACGGCCACGCCGCTGGTGCAGTCCGGCAAGGTGATCGCGTTGGCGCAGACCCTGCTGCAGCGCTCCAAGAGCCATCCCAACGTGCCGACCGTGGCGGAGCAGGGCTATCCCGGCTTCGAGGCCAGCATCTGGTTCGGCATGGTCGGCCCGGGCAAGATGCCCGCCGCCATGGTCCAGCGCATGAACCAGGACATCGACCGTGTCCTGGCGATGCCGGACGTGCAGGAAAAGCTGGCACAGGTGGGCGCGGAGGACGGCGGTGGCAGCGTTCAGCGCTTCGCGGACTTCATGAAGCAGGAGCAGCAGAAGTACGCCCAGACCATCCGCGACGCGAAGATCGTGGCTGAAGGCTGAGGCGTTGCCGGCGGGCGGAAATTGATGGAGACACTAGTCCCCCAAAAAGTGTAAAAGGATATAACCTCGCCAGTCGGCGATCCCAGGGGACGGCCTCGATGCCGCGCAAGTTTGTAATCGGCATCGCCATCGCACTCGCCGCCGCCGCGGCGTTGCTGCCCATCGGCTTCGCGCTGCACATGTCCTGGTCCCGCGCCGTCGCGGGCGAGCAGCGCTATCTGGATGATCAGGCCCAGCGCATCTTGACGGAAATCCAGGACCTGCTGGACCAGACCGTGGCTACGCTGCGCGACTTGGACGATCTGGCATTCGATCCCTGTTCGCCGCAGCACATCCGCCACATGCGGGCCCTGGCCCTGCGGGACCGGGCGGTTGACGACCTGGCCTATGTGGCGGGCGGAGTCGTCCTGTGCACCACCTGGGGCGTGCCCAGCTACGAAGAGCCGCTGGTTCCGGCCCAGGTCGAACTTGCCAACGGCGCGCGCCTGCTGCTGGACGCGGTGCCCGTCCTGAGTCCCGGCATCCGGATGGTGGCCGTGCGCCACGGCGATTACAGCGCCTTGTTCGAACCGGGCCGGTTCACCGAAAAAGCGGCTACGGACGGCGTCCAGCTCGCCGTGGTGCTGCCGGGCGTGGGCATGCTCGGAACCCGCAATGATCCTGATCTCGTGCTGGTGTCGCAGGCGCTCAACGGCGGCAAGCTGGACATCAACGAAGCCTATTTGAGCGCCGTCGCACGCAATGCGGATCTGGCCGTCGTCCTGCTCGAACCACAAACCGAAGCGCTGGACATGCTGCCGCGCGAGCGCCTGTTCTGGCTGCCCATCGGCGCGCTGGTCGCGGCCGTCATGATCGCGCTTGTGGTCTGGTTGTCGCGCCGGCGCCTGTCCATTGCGGGCGAACTGGCCGCCGGCATCAGGCGGCGGGAGTTCGTCGTGCACTACCAGCCCATCATCGATCTGCGCACCGGCCGCTGCATCGGCGCGGAGGCGCTGGTCCGATGGATAAGGCGCTGCGGCCCGACGCTGCGGCCCGACCTGTTCATCTCCATCGCCGAGGACAACGGATTGATGACCCGCATCACCGAAGAGGTATTCCGCCTGGTGATAAGGGATATGGAGGACCTGCTCGGCGAGGACCGCGGGGCGCACATCTCCGTCAACCTGAGCGCCAGCGACCTGAAGGACGGCCGGGCGCTGCGGGTGCTGCAGCGCATGCTCGAAGGCACGGCCATCGACCCTCGGCAGATCTGGCTGGAAGCCACCGAACGCGGCTTCATGGACGTGGACAAGGCCTGCAGCGTCATCGAACAGGCCCGGGCGCAAGGCCATGCCGTGGCCATCGACGACTTCGGCACGGGTTACTCCAGCCTGTCGTATCTGCAACGCCTGCCGCTGGATTCGCTGAAGATCGACAAGTCCTTCGTCGACACCATAGGCACCGATTCCGCCACCCACAAGGTGACGGACCACATCATCGACATGGCGAAGTCGCTGAACCTGCTGACCGTGGCCGAAGGCATCGAGCGCCAGGAGCAGGAAGATCACCTGAAAGCGCGCGAGGTGGATTTCGGCCAGGGCTGGCTGTACGGCAAGCCCATGCCGGCGCCGGAGTTCATCGCCTATTACAAGAAAAACGTGGCCAGCACGCCGCCGCCCAGCCGCCTGCCCGACGCGCGGGGCTGAGG
>NZ_DATCUY010000408.1:0-6499 GCF_036567245.1 Achromobacter sp.
CGACTTTTTCGAGCAGAATAACTTGCATTTCAGTGCCCCGGATTAGTTGTGGTTGTCGGTGTAAGGCAACAGGGCCAGGAAGCGCGCGCGCTTGATGGCGGTGTCCAGCTGGCGCTGGTAGATTGCCTTGGTGCCGGTCAGGCGAGCCGGGATGATCTTGCCGTTTTCTTGCACGAAGTCGCGCAGGGTGTCCAGATCCTTGTAGTCGATCTCTTCCACGCCGGCAGCGGTGAAGCGGCAGAACTTACGACGCTTGAAAAGCGGGTTCTGCTGCGTGAATTTGCGTTTTTCCTTGCGTTTTCCGAAGAAAGCCATGATATGTGCCTCTTTGTTTGAGGGGGCCGGGTTTTACCCAAAACGGGCCCAAACCCCCATAACCTATCCGTATTCAGAAGGCGCTCATCGCGCCTCTTGCCCAATTCCCTTCAAGCCACCAGCGGATCGCGCCCTGCGCTGCCGCTGATCCTGCGTGCCTGCTGCAAATGCAGCTTGACCTTCACCGAGTCCTTGCGGGTAGGAGCCAGAAAGCCCTGCACCAGCAATTCGGACCCTAGCGCGGTGTCCTTCAACAGCAACGCCAGATCGCCCAGTGCCACGGCCGCGATAGTCAGTTCGACGCGGCGCGGGTGGCCTGCTTCGACGACTTCCGACTCGTGCGCCAGCACCATTTCCAGTGCGGGCAATCCGGCGGGAGTGTGGCGCAAAGGCTCGCATTCAAGAACGCGGGCGCTGAGTTCCAGCTTATTCATCCTGCCAGGCACCGAGGGGACTTCATGGGATGAGCTCTGCGTGAGCCCTGCTTACTCGGCCTGAGCCGGCGCTGCTGCTTCAGCCGAAGCCTTGCGGGCTTCTTCGCGTTCGACCGACTTCATCATGATCGAGGGCGTGGCTTGAGCCTTCTTGGTCTTGATGACCAGGTGGCGCAGAACGGCGTCGTTGTAGCGGAACGAGTGTTCCAGCTCATCCAGCGTGGCTTGGCCGCACTCGATGTTCAGGCAGACGTAGTGAGCCTTGACGAGCTTCTGGATCGGGTAGGCCAGTTGACGGCGACCCCAGTCTTCCAGGCGGTGAACCGAGCCGCCTTGGCCCGTGACCAGCGCTTGGTAACGCTCGACCATGGCGGGCACTTGCTCGCTTTGGTCGGGGTGAACGATAAACACTACTTCGTAGTGACGCATGAGTAAAACTCCTTGAGGATGTCTCGCTGGCCGTCCGTCTTGCACCCGCCGCTTTCCATCAGGGGTGGATTGCATCTTGATTTACATCTTGATTTGCAACGTAGACAGTGGCCCGCAAGGGGCAGCCCGCTACCCAAAAACCATGGGCGGTCGAGCAAGAAAGCTCTCGATTATCACCGATTGAGCAACCTGGCGCAAGCCGCCAGGGCCTCAGGAAATAAGGGACGGACTATTTCCGCCACCCTGCTCCGCGTGTCGAGGCAAATCGGCAACACCGATTTCCTGGGGGCGGTTGACCACGCTGACCATCACGTAGCTGATGATCATCAACAGGAACCACGAGCCCAGCTTGGCGATGGACACCAGCTCCCAGCCCTGCGACTGGCTGGGATAGCGCCAGGCATTGGCAAAGGTGCCGATGTTCTCGGCGAACCAGATGAACAGGGCCACCAGCACGAAACCCAGCAACAGCGGCATGCGGCGATAGACCTGCCAGATGCGGAAATATACCCAGGTCCGCGCGAACAGGATGGCGGTCAACGCGAACAGGCCCCACCGGATATCCATGATGTAGTGGTGCGCGAAGAAATTCACGTAGATCAGCACCGACAGCGCCACCGTGGCCGCCACCGGCGGATGCGCGCGGAAGCGGAAGTCGAACAAACGCCAGACGCGGGCCAGATAGCTGCCCACCGCCGCATACATGAAGCCCGTGAACAGCGGCACGCCACCGATGCGCAGTACGCTGGCCTCGGGATAGATCCATGAGCCCGCGGCGGTCTTGAACACCTCCATGCCCGTGCCCACCACATGGAACAGCAGGATCACGCGGGCTTCGCTCCAGGTCTCCATACGCAACGCCAGCAGCAGCGCCTGGATACCCAAGGCCGCCAGGGTCAGGAAATCGTAGCGGGCCAGCGCGGCGTCCTTCGGATACCACCAGTGCGTGCCCAGCAGCAGCGCGCACATCAGGCCGCCGAACAGGCAGGCCCAGGCCTGCTTCACGCCAAAGCGGAAGAACTCGTAGAGAGCGACGCCAAAACGGCCGCGGCCGGCCAGATTGCCGGCCAGCCGCGATTCCCACTGCTGCAGCCCCGCGATGAGCGGCCAGTCATTGGCCGCCGGATGGCTCACGGCAAGCTCAGCCTTCCACGACGGCGTAGGCCGAGTGGTTGTGGATGGATTCGAAGTTCTCGGCTTCCACGCGGTAGCGGGCGATGCCGGGGTGCGCGTTCAGGCGGGCGGCCACGTCACGGACCAGATCCTCGACGAACTTGGGGTTGTCGTAGGCGCGTTCGGTGACGTACTTCTCGTCCGGGCGCTTGAGCAGGCCCCACAGCTCGCAGGAGCCCTCTTCCTCGATCAGGCGGATGACGCCGTCCATGCCAATATCGGCGTTCAGGATGGCGGACACCGTGACGTGCGAGCGCTGGTTGTGCGCACCGTACTCGGAGATGGCCTTGGAGCAGGGACAGAGGCTGGTGACGGGCACCTGCACGATCAGCTCGAACTCGACCTCGTCGCCCTGGGCGCGGGCGATCCATTGCACTTCATAGTCCAGCAGGCTTTGCACGCCGGAGATCGGGGCGGACTTGTTGATGAAGTACGGGAAGGCCGCAGTGATGTCGCCGCGCTCGGCATGCAAGAGCGGCAGCATGTCGGCCGCCATGGCGCGGAACAGGGTCGGCGTCATGGGGGTGCTGCGGTACTTTTCCAGCAGCGCCACGAAGCGGGACATGTGCGTCCCCTTTTCTTCGGGCGGCAGGGCCACGGTCAGCGTCCAGTTGGCCACGGTGCCTTGGGGCGAGCCGTCGCCGCTTTCAATCAACATGGGGTGGCGCACGCCACGGATGCCCACGCGCTGAATCGGGATGTGCCGGGTGTCCGCCGAACTCTGGACGTCGGGCATCACGATGGCGGGGTCGATCGGAGAATTCATTTCGGCTTACCTGTCTAGGCAGTCAGTCGTGAAAACGCACGGGCCTAGGAATCTTTGAGAGGGGGCCATTATCGCCCATAGTCCGCCAATCGCCAGGGAAAACCCTTTCATTCGTAGGTTGGCGGGGCCGGAACAGTGTGTTTCATTCCTGCGGGCAATGGCCCGCAGGAATCGCTTCGAATCAACCGAGCAGATCGGCGTAACGGGCGCGGATCGACCGCTCGATGCCGGCGGCGTCCAGGCCGACGCCGGCCCACAGCGCCGACTGCTCGCCATGGTCGATGAACTCGTCGGGCAGGCCCAGTTGCAGCACCGGGATCATGACGCCGGCCGCGCTCAGCGTTTCCAGTACCGCGCTGCCCGCGCCGCCCATGATGGAGGCGTCTTCCAGCGTGACCAGCGCGTCGTGGCGGCTGGCCAGGTCGAGGATCAGTTCGCGGTCGATCGGCTTGACGAAGCGCATGTCGGCCACGGTGGCGTCGAGTTTTTCAGCGGCGCCCAGCGCGGCCTGGAGCAGCATGCCGAAGCCCAGGATGGCGATCTTGCGGCCCTCGCGGCGCACCACGCCGCGGCCGAGTTCGACCGTATCCAGGCCGGGCGCTTCTGCCGCGCCGCAGCCTGCGCCGCGCGGATAGCGCACCGACGCCGGACCGGGATGCTGATAACAGGTCGACAGCAACAGCCGCGTTTCGCTTTCATCCGAGGGTGTGGCCACGACCATATTGGGCACGCAGCGCAGGAAGGCGATGTCGTAGTTGCCGGCATGCGTCGCGCCGTCCGCGCCCACCAGGCCGGCGCGGTCCAGCGCGAAGGTCACGTCCAGGTTCTGCAGGGCGACGTCATGGATGAACTGGTCGTAGCCGCGCTGCATGAAGGTGGAGTAGATCGCGACTACCGGCTTCTGGCCTTCGCAGGCGATGCCGGCGGCGAAGGTCACGGCGTGCTGCTCGGCGATGCCCACGTCGAAATAGCGCTGCGGAAAGCGCTGTTCAAATTCCACCAGCCCGCTGCCTTCGCGCATGGCGGGCGTGATGGCGACCAGGCGCGAATCCTGCTCGGCCATGTCGCACAGCCACTGGCCGAACACCTGCGTGAAGCTGCGCTTGCCCGGCGCCTTCGATTGCTGGATGCCGACCGCCGGATCGAACTTGCCCGGGCCGTGGTACAGCACCGGATCGGCCTCGGCCAGCTTGTAGCCCTGGCCCTTCTTGGTGACTACATGCAGGAACTGCAAGCCTTCCAGCGCCTTGAGGTTCTGCAGCGTGGGCACCAGCGCGTCCAGGTCGTGCCCGTCGATCGGACCCACGTAGTTGAAGCCGAATTCCTCGAACAGCGTGGCCGGCGTGACCATGCCCTTGGCGTGTTCCTCGAAGCGGCGCGCCAGCTCCAACACAGGCGGCACGTGCTGCAGCACCGCGCGGCCGACGTTCTTGGCGGCCGCGTAGAAACGGCCCGACATGAGGCGCGCCAGGTAGCGGTTCAACGCCCCCACCGGCGGCGAGATCGACATGTCGTTGTCGTTCAGGATCACCAGCAGATTGATGTCGGGCGTGACGCCGGCATTGTTCATGGCTTCGAAGGCCATGCCCGCGGACATCGCGCCGTCGCCGATGATGGCGATGTGCTGGCGCTGCACGCCGGCGTTGCGCGACGCCACCGCCATGCCCAGCGCGGCCGAAATCGAGGTGGACGAATGCGCGGTGCCGAAGGCGTCGTATTCGGATTCGCTGCGCTTCGGGAAGCCCGAAATCCCGTCCTGCTGGCGCAGCTTGGCCATGCCGGCGCGGCGCCCGGTCAGGATCTTGTGCGGGTAGGACTGATGGCCCACGTCCCAGACGATGCGGTCGTGGGGCGTGTCGAACACCTGGTGCAGGGCCAGGGTGAGCTCGACCGTGCCCAGGTTGGACGACAGGTGTCCGCCCGTTTTGGACACCGACTCCAGCACGAAGCCGCGCAACTCGTCGGCCAGCCTTTTCAGCTCGCGGCGATCCAGGCGCTTGAGGTCTGCCGGGGATTGAATGCGGTCCAGTAAATCTGTCGTCATGCTTTTATGTGGTTCGTTGGCCCGGCCTGCCTCCAGCCCGGGCTGGTCCCGGCTCAGCGGTCTCGTAGGACGATGAAGTCGGCCAGTTCAGCCAGGCGCGATCCGGCCTCGCCCAGCGGAGCCAGGGCAGCCAGCGCGTCCTCACGCAGTTCCTGGGCGAACGCGCGCGCGCCGTCCAGACCCAGCAGCGATACATAGGTGGGCTTGTTTTCGGCGGCGTCCTTGCCCGGCGTCTTGCCCAGGCTGGCGCTGTCCGCGGTCACGTCCAGGACGTCGTCCACCACCTGGAAGGCCAGCCCCACGGCCTGCGCGTAGGCATCCAGCGCCTGGCGCGAGGCTGAGCTGGCGCCCGCCACGATGCCGCCCAGGGCCACGCTGCAAGCCAGCATGGCGCCCGTCTTCATGCTGTGCATGGTTTGCAGTTCGTCGCGCGACAGCGCGCGGCCGACGCTGAACAGGTCTATGGCCTGGCCGCCGGCCATGCCCTGGCTGCCGGCGGCGCGCGCCAGCGACTGGGTGGCCTGCACGATCAGCGCGGGCGCGATCGGCATGGAAGCCAGCAGATCGAAGGCCAGCGGCTGCAGCGCATCGCCCGCCAGCATCGCGGTGGCTTCGTCGAATTTCACGTGGGTGGTGGGACGGCCGCGGCGCAGCGTATCGTCGTCCATGCAGGGCAGGTCGTCGTGCACCAGCGAATAGGCGTGGATCAGTTCCACCGCCGCGGCGGCGCGGTCCAGCGAGGCCTGCACGGCCAGCACGCTGCCGCTGACGGGACAAGCCTGCCCCGCCGCATAGACCAGCGCGGCGCGCACCCGCTTGCCGCCGCCGAGCACGGCGTAACGCATGGCTTCGTGCAGCCGCGAGGGCAACGCATCCGCCGGGGGCAACAGATCATCCAGGACGTCTTCGACGTGCTGCACGCGCCCTTGCAACCATTCCGGAAAGGCGAGTTGAATTTGCTTCATCGGGTTCTTATTCGTCATCCAGCGCCGTCGGGTCCAGTGGACGCAGCAAATCGCCTTCCAGGACCTTGACCTGCTGTTCGGCCTGCGCCAAGCGCTCCTGGCAGACCCGCGTGAGCGCCACGCCGCGCCGGTAGGCGGCAAGCGACTGCTCCAGCGGCAACGAGCCGTCTTCCATCGCCGCTACCAGCGATTCGAGTTCGGCCAGCGCCGTTTCGAAATCCTGGGGCAAGGGACGGTCATCGATCTGCGGATCGGCTTGTGAAGATTTGGCCAAACGGGTCTCCGAGGGCGCTAGGGGTGGATCAATCCGTGAATTGTACGAGATACCCGCAAGGCCGTCGGGCTTGCCGCCCCGCGCCGCGCGTCTCAGGCC
>NZ_DATCUY010000409.1:0-42241 GCF_036567245.1 Achromobacter sp.
TGAGGGCCGCCCCGCGTTCCCGGCCCAGGCCGGAAGCGCGGGCTGCCAGCGGCCTGTCGCCAGGCCGCCATGATCAGGCCTCTACTGACCTTTATCCTTCGGCGCGCTGGCCACCAGCGCGCCGAATTTCTTGTCCAGGTCCGCCAGCGCATCGTTGATGTGGGCGCGGCGTTCCTTGATCCAGGCGTCCTGGGCAGCCAGCTGCGCGCGCGCCTCCTTCAGCATGCGCTCCATTTCCGCCGGCTGCGGACCGCCCGAAGTGGCGCGGTTCTTGACAATGGCGACGGGGTCCAGCGTCGAGCGGAATTCCGCCTCGCTCATCGGCAGTTCGTTGCCGTACTTCGAGTCCTTCATGGCATCGGCATAGATGCGGCGCGCCTGCTCATACGGAAAGTCCAGCGGCTTGATGTTGTTGGTCTTGGCATAGCTCACGACTTCGGACGCGAAGTGATGGCCGTCGCGGAACGGCAACTTGTACTTGCGCATCAGCACGTCGGCCAGTTCCTGCGAGGCCGTCCAGTCGCTGTTCAGCTCTTCCAGCGCCCGGTCGGGGCTGATGACCATGGCTTTCAGCACCCGGTCCCAACGCTTGAGCGCCGAGATGCCGGCGTCGACCATGGCGGAGTTCTGCTTCACGTCCTTGGGATCGCTCATGCCCGGCGTGATGTTGTGCGTCTGCACCACCGGCCCCATGGCCAGCGTCACGGCGGTCGACGCGTCGCTGCGGGTGTCGTTGAGCAGGCCAGGGTTGCGTTTCTGCGGCATGGCGCTGGACACATAGGTGTTGCCGCCGCCCTCTTCCAGCAGGATCCAGGGGCGCGGCTGGGCGTACTGGGTCATCACGTCTTCGACGAAGTTGCCGGTGCGCAGCGCGATGCTGGTCACGATGGACGCGACTTCGACGGGCTGGTCCATCGACGAGATCTGCGAGGCGTCATAAGCATTGTCCACCAGCGCGGCAAAGCCAAGGTACTGCGCCATGCGCTTGCGGTCCAGCGGCCAGCTGGTGCCGTTGAGCACCGTGGTGCCCATCGGCGAACGGTCGATGCGCACGTAGGCTTCGCGGATGCGCTGGGCGTCGCGCGCCATGCCGGCGGCCTGCCCCAGCAGATAGTGGCCGTAGCTGTTGGGCTGCGCCGCCACGCCGTTGGTGTAGTTCGGCACGATGGTCGCAGCATGCTTGCCCGCCAGCTCCACCAAAGTCGTAGAGGTAGCGTTCAACTGGGCCGCCAGGTCCAGCAGCTTGTCGCGCAGGATGGCGCTGCGGTAGGTCGCATGCATGTCCTGGCTGGAGCGCCCCGCGTGCAGCAGCGTCACGTCCTCGCCCGCCGCCTTGATCAGCAGCGGCTCGAAGGTGATGACGCTGGCCGGGCGCTTGGCGCCAGGCTGATTGCCATCGCTGATCACCTTGGCCACGCCGGCGGCCAGGCGCGGCGCCATGGACTTGTCCAGCAAGCCCTCGTCGGTATTGATGACGGCGGTGGCCTTGTTGATTTCGCCCAGCCAAAAGAACGGATCGCGCGGCGGGGATGCCGCGGGCTGGGCTTGCTGGGCCGACGCCTGCGCGCCCAGCGTGAAGGCAAGCGCGGCGCCCAGGGCGGGAAGTAGTTGTCTCATGGCTGTCTCGTTTGGATGGCGAGCGGCCAGTGTATCGGCGGGCCAGGCGGCGGGAAATGGCGGATTTCACCGAGCCTGCGGCCGGCCCGCGCGAGCCGGCTCTTCAGGACTTGGTCAGCCTGACCAGCATCTTTCCCGTGTTGGCGCCCTTGAACAGGCCAATGAAGGCCTCGGGCGCGCGCTCCAGGCCGTCCACCACCGTTTCCCGCAACTGCACCTGCCCGGCCTTGATCCACGCGCTCATGCGGGGGATGAATTCCGGCAGCACGTCAATGTGGTCGGACGCGATCAGGCCCTGGAGCTTAATGCGCTTTTCGATGGCCGAGAACAGATTGCGCACGCCGATGGCCGGCTTGCCCTCGTTGTAGCCCGAGATCATGCCGCACAACACGAAACGCGCATGGTCATTGGCCAGCGCCAGCGCGCTGTCCAGATGATCGCCGCCGACATTGTCGAAGTAGATGTCGATGCCCTGCGGCGCGGCCTGGGCCAGCGCTGCGGTGAGATCAGGCGCGCTGCGGTAATCGATGACCGCATCGGCCCCCGCCACATCGCGCAACCACCGCGCCTTGTCCTCCGAACCCGCGGACGCCACGACACGCAATCCCATCTGCTTCGCCATCTGGACCACCACGCTGCCGACCGCGCCGCTGGCCGCGGACACGAAGAGGGTTTCGCCGGCTTTCGCGTTGGCGATCCGCGTCAGCCCCACGTACGCCGTCAGGCCCGGAAAGCCCAGAGCGCCCAGGTAAGTCTGCAAAGCAATGCCGTCGTCGGCGACAGCGGTGGCGTGCGCCGCGTCGATCAGCGCATGCTCGCGCCAGCCGGCGAAGTGCACCACGCGGTCGCCAGCGGCAAAGCGCGGATCGGCGCTCTGCTCGACCACCCCGACCGCAGCGCCTTCGAGCGCCTGATCCAGTGCAAAGGGCGCAATGTAGCTCTTGCGCTCATCCATGCGGCCACGCATGTACGGATCGACCGACATCCATAGATTTCGCACCAGGATCTGCGCCGGCCGGGGTGCGGGCAATGTCGTTTCGACCAGCGCAAAGTCGTCTGGCGTGGGCAGCCCCGTAGGGCGATTCTTCAAGTGGATTTCACGGGTGGTGATGGACATGGCGAGCCTCATTGAAAGGAGTAGGAAAAAAAGTTCAGCGTGCGGCCTGTGTGCCAGCCGCCGCGAGCGACAGACCGAGCGCGTGCGCATCCGACAGCCCGCGCAAGCGCGCCGCTTCGTCGCCGCTCTCGACATCCAGAAACAGGTGCGTGCGTACGTCGCTCACGCCGCTGTAGTGAAAGACGCCGTGTTCGATCTGCGTGGCGATCGCGGCGCGGTAGCCGTGTCCGTCATAGGCTTGCGCACCAGCGCCGCCGGTCGCGATCAGGCGCAAGCGCTTGCCGGCCAGGCGGCCGGGCTGCCCGCCGCTGGCGCCGAAAGCCCATCCCTTGGTAAAGACGCGGTCGATCCAGCCCTTGACCAGCGCCGGCATGGCCCACCAATAGATCGGGAACGCCAGCACGATCAGGTCGGCTGCCTCCACGCGCACTTGCTCGCGCCGCACGGCGCCGGGCAAAGGTCCTTTGCCGCGATAGAAAGCCAGATCAGCCGCGGTCATGCGCGGATCGAAGGATTCCGCGTCCAGATCCGCCCAGACGACCCGCGCCTGGCCGCCGGCCTGGGCGCCAGCCACGTAGCGCTCGGCAAGCGATGCGGAATAAGAGCCAGCAGGCACGCTGGCGGCGATAACCAGGATGTTCATGTCGGCTCCTTGTGTCGCGATGACGATGAGCCATTGAATCATCTAGCCATCAGATAAAATAGTTCAATATTTCGCAGAAATTTATCTAATAGATAGATATATATGCCACCTAAAATCTCGCTGGAGCAATGGCAAGCCCTGGTCGCCGTGGTGGATGCGGGCGGCTACGCCCAGGCCGCCGAGACGCTCAGCAAGTCGCAGTCGACCATCAGCTATGCCATCCGCCAGATCGAGGCACGGCTGGGCGTGGCGGCGTTCGCCATGGACGGACGCAAGGCCTTGCTGACGGACGACGGCAAGATCCTCTACCGGCGCGGCAAGTCCCTGGTGAGCGAAGCCCTGCGCCTGGAACGGGCGGCCGGCAATCTCGCCAAGGGGCGCGAACAGATGCTGACGCTGGCCGTGGAAAGTCTGTTCCCCACGGAGCTGCTGCTGCGCTGTCTGGATGCCTTCGCCCAAGAGTTCCCCGAGACCCGCATCGAACTGCATGAATCGGTAATGGGCGGCACCGACGAGCTGCTGCTCTCGGGCGAGGCCGATCTCGCGGTCTGCGCCGACCACATCCCGGCAGGCCATGTCGGCGACGCTCTCCTGCGCTACTGCGCGGTCGCCGCCGCCGCGCCCTCGCATCCCCTGCATCTGATGAACCGGCCGCTGTCGCTCGAAGACCTCAAGGCGCACCGCCATCTGGTGATCCGCGACAGCGGCCGGCAGCGCGTGCGGCCCAGCGTCTGGAACGTCACCGAGCAGCGCCTCACCGTCAGCCACAAGAGCACGTCGATACGCGCCGCTTGCATGGGCATGGGCTTCGCGTGGTACCCGGAAGACTGGATCCGCGAGCAGTTGGCCTCGGGCGAATTGAAGCCGTTGCCGCTACAGGACGGCGCACAGCGCTGGGGCGCGCTGTATCTGGTCTATCCCGATCCCGATGCGGCAGGACCTGGCGCGCGCCGCCTGGGCCAGTTGATGCGTGAGGAAAGCCGGAAATCCATGTAAGGCCGGGCCACGCGTTCGCCCCAACGCCGTCGCCGCGCCAAAAAGCGGTCTGCCCATGACTCTCAATGTGGCAGGTATCAACATACCGCAAGCAACCTAGACTCCCCGTTCAAGCCTGGCCGCGCGGCCAGGCCCCACCATGAACGCGGAGTGATACATGAACGCATCGCCGGCAGGCCTCAGACCCGCCGATTTCTTTTCTCCCATCGTCGCAGCCCTGATTTCGGTGCTGGTGAACTACGGCGGCACCTTCGTGCTGGTGTTCCAGGCGGCCGAGCTGGCCCGGCTGTCGCCGGCCCAGACCACTTCCTGGGTATGGGCGGTTTCCGTCGGAGTAGGCGTCACCGGCGCGCTGCTGAGCTGGCGCTACAAGGCGCCTGTCATCACGGCCTGGTCCACACCCGGCGTGGCGTTTCTGGCCACCGTGATGCCGTTCACGCCCTATGGCGAGGTCATCGGCGCCTACATCCTGTCGGCGCTGGGCTTTATCGTGCTGGGCCTTTCCGGCGCTTTCGAAAAGCTGGTGCGCATGATTCCGGGCGGCATCGCCGCCGGCCTGCTGGCTGGCATCCTGCTGCAGTTCGGCGTCAATGCCTTCGGCGGCGCCAGCGCCGACCCGCTGCTGGTCATCGTGCTGGTCATCTCCTACGCGCTGCTCAAGCGCTTTACCTCGCGTTTTGCGGTGGTCGGCATCCTGGTCATCGGCCTGGGCCTGCTCATCGCGCAAGGCCGCATCGATTTCTCGGCCGTCCACCTCAGCCTGGCCGCACCGGTCTTCCAGATGCCGCAGTTCTCGCTGCAGGCCTTGCTGGGCGTCGCCCTGCCGCTCTTCATCATCACACTGACGGGGCAATACATGCCCGGCATGCTGGTGCTGCGCAACGACGGCTACAAGACCAGCGCAAGCCCCATCCTGACCGTGACCGGACTGGGCTCGCTCGTCATGGCGCCCTTCGGTGCGCACGCCTTCAACGTGGCGGCGATCACCGCCGCGATCTGCACCGGCCGAGACGCGCATGCGGACCCCGCCAAACGCTACATCGCGGGCCTGGCCTGCGGCGTCTTTTACATCCTGGTGGGCACGTTCGGCGTCACGCTGGCGACCTTGTTCATGGTGCTGCCCAAGGCGTTCATCACCACGCTGGCGGGGCTAGCCTTGCTGGGCGCCATCGGCGGCAGCCTCGCCAATGCGATGGCCGACGCCCGCACCCGGGAAACCGCCCTCATCACCTTCCTGGCCACCGCCGCCAACGTCACCCTGCTAGGCGTGGGCGGCGCGTTCTGGGGCCTGGTTGCCGGCCTGACCGCACATCTGCTGATCCACGGCGGCCAGCGGACCCTGGCCGCCAACTCCTGACGTCTCTTATTGCCACATCATGCCCATCCAAACCGGAACCACCGTGACGAACACTGCCCTGCCCGACAACCTCGCGCTGCCTGCCATCAGCGCCCTGCCCCTGTCACAAGCCGATCCCGGCATCTGGGGCGCCATCGACGCCGAACGGCGCCGCCAGATGCACTCGATCGAACTGATCGCCTCCGAAAACTTCGTCAGCCGCGCAGTGCTGGAAGTCCAGGGCTCGGTACTGACGAACAAGTATGCCGAGGGCTACCCCGGCCGCCGCTACTACGGCGGCTGCATTAACGCCGACGTGGCCGAGGAGATCGCGATCGAGCGCGCCACGCGCCTGTTCGGCGCCCGCTACGCCAACGTCCAGCCCCACTCCGGCAGCCAGGCCAACCAGGCGATCTATCTGGCGCTGCTGGCGCCGGGCGACAAGATCCTCGGCCTGGACTTGAAGGCGGGCGGCCACCTGACCCACGGCTCCAAGGTCAACATGTCGGGACGCTGGCTGCAGGCTTTGAGTTATGGCGTCGATCCGGCCACGCATCTGGTGGACATGGATGAGGTCGAGCGCATTGCCCGGCAGGAAAGGCCCAAGCTCATCATCGCCGGTGGCTCGGCCTACTCGCGCACGCTGGACTTCGCGCGCTTTCGCGCCATCGCCGACGACGTGGGCGCGATCTTCATGGCGGACATGGCGCATTTCGCCGGGCTGGCGGCGGCCGGGGCGTATCCCTCGCCGGTACCGCACGCGCATGTCACCACCACCACCACGCACAAGACGCTGCGCGGCCCGCGCGGCGGCATGATCCTGACCAACGACGGCGAACTCGCCCGCAAGATCGATTCGGCGGTGTTCCCCGGCCTGCAGGGCGGTCCGCTGATGCACATCATCGCCGCCAAGGCCGTGGCCCTGGGCGAGGCGCTGCAGCCCGCGTTCCGAACCTATGCCCACGCGGTGGTCGAGAACGCCCGCGTGCTGTGCCGCCGGCTGGCGGAAGGCGGGCTGTCCATCGTCTCGGGCGGCACCGATTGCCATCTGGGCGTGATCGACCTGCGGCCCTGGGGACTGGCCGGCAACACGGCGGAACACGCCCTGGAACAGGTGGGCATCACTCTGAACAAGAACGCCGTGCCCAACGACGCCGCCAGGCCCGCCGTCACCTCCGGCATACGCGTGGGCAGCGCCGCCTGCACTTCCCGCGGCATGGGTCCGGCTGAATTCGAGGAGATCGGCGACATGATCCTGGCCCTGCTGGGCGGCGTACGCGCCGGCGCCGTCGACGCCCGCACGGAAAGCGCCATCCGCGAGGGCGTGGCCGGGCTGGCCAGACGCTTCCCCCTGCCCTACTGAGTTGTTCTAGGTCCGCCTCAACGCGTTCGACAGCCGCAGCACGGCGGCTTCGATTTCGTAAGCCGTCAGGGAGGCATAGCCCAGCAGCCAGCCCTGCTGTTTGTAGTCGCCTGCGTACAGCCGGCTCAATCCGGGCAGGCGCAGGCCGGCAGCCTCGGCCTGGCGGATGGTCTTTTCCTCGGACCATCCGCGCTCGAGCAGGCACGGGATCTGCAGGCCGCCGGGGGGCCTGACCGCCTGCACAATGCCGCCCAGGTGCTTGCCCAGCGAATCCAGCAGCACCTGCCGACGGCCGGCGTACAGCTTGCGCATGGCCCGCACGTGCGAGTTGTAATGGCCGTCATCCATGAAGCGCGCCAGCGTCAGCTGCAGGATCTGCGGAGTATGTCCGTCCATGATGCTGCGCGCGCGGGCAAAGGCGTCGACCAGGTCGGGCGGCAACGCCATGTATCCCATCCTGAGCCCTGGATACAGCGTCTTGCTGAACGTGCCCAGGTAAATGGTGCGCTGATGCAGGTCCAGGCCCTGCACGCAGGCAGTGGGCACGCCGTCGTAATGGAATTCGCTGTCGTAATCGTCCTCGATGATCCACTTGCCGTGTTCCGCAGCCCAGTTGATCAGCTCCAGCCTGCGTTCGAGCGACAGCGTCACGCCGGTGGGGTACTGGTGCGACGGCGTCACGTACACGCAGTTGGCGCCGCTGCGGTCCGCGCGCAGCAGGTCCATGCGCATGCCCTGCCCGTCGACGTCGATGGGCACGATGCGCGTCTCCGCGGATTCAAAGGCCTTGCGGGCGCCGAAGTAGCCGGGGTTCTCCATCAGGATGGGTTTGCCGGCGTCCGCCAGCAATTGCGCGCACAGGAACAGGGCCTGGCGGGTGCTGCTCAGCACCAGGACCTGCTCGGGCAGGACCTTGGCTCCGCGTTCCAGGTTCAGGTAGGCGGCGATGGCGCGGCGCAGCGGTTCGGCGCCCTGCGGGTCGCCATGCAGCAGGACGTGGGCGCGATAGTCCTTCAGAACCTGGCGTTGCAGGCGCTCCCAGACATCGGTGGGAAACGTGCGGGTTTCCGGCAAGCCCGTGGCAAACGCCTTGATGACCTGTTGATCCGCGACCCCGCCGCTGTCCAGGATCATGCGTCCGCGCCGGCTCAGGCCCGCTCCAGGCTGCGCTGCGGCCGGCCTGTGATCCAGCTTCGCGCGCCTGCGCGCGGCGCCACGCAGCTCGGCGCCCACCGTCTCGGACACATAGCTGCCCGAGCCCTCGCGGCGCACGATGTAGCCGTCGCGGTGCAACTGCACGTAGGCGTTTTCCACCGTGTCGCGCGCCACCCCCAGCGACTTCGCCAGGCCGCGGGTCGCGGGCAACTTGAGGCCCGGCCCCAGGGCGCCGTCCAGAATCAGGGCGCGCAGTGCCCGCTGAATCCGCTGATGCAGCTCCAGCCGCTGGAGCTCCGCATCGTTCATGCGCATCTTCAGCGTATCAAGCTCGAATGTCTTGGCCATGCGGTCTGCTCATAGTAGGAAAACTGGCCTGTCCGGACCGGCCATTCTATCCGTAGACTCTTCCGTTCGCCTCGGCAACCACGGGCGCAATAGTGCAAGAGCCCGCGCACGGCGGGGCAGGATCAGGAAACATGGCAAGGTCTTACAACTTCAGCGCCGGCCCGGCCGCGCTGCCGCTGGAAGTGCTGCAGGAAGCGCACGACGAGTTCTTCGATTTCGCGGGAACCGGCATGTCGGTGATGGAAATCAGCCATCGCTCGCGCGTATTCATCGATATCGCCCGCCAGGCCGAACTGGACCTGCGGGCCATCCTGCACGTCCCCGACCGCTACAAGGTGCTGTTCCTGCAAGGCGGCGCTTCGCTGCAGTTCTCGCAGGTGCCTATGAACCTGCTGCGCGGCAAGGCGTCGGCGGACTACCTGCACACCGGACTCTGGTCCGGCAAGGCCATCGAGGCGGCCCGACGCTATTGCGAAGTGCGCGTCGCGGCCAGCAGTGAGGCGTCCGGCTTCGACCGTGTGCCCGCCCCCGGCGAATGGCAGCTCGATCCGGACGCCGCCTACCTGCACTACACGGAGAACGAGACGGTGCATGGCCTGCAATTCGCGGCCGCGCCGGACGCATCCGTTCCGCTGGTGTGCGATGCCTGCTCCAGCCTGTTGTCCAAGCCCATCGACGTAGCCCGGCACGGCTTGATCTACGCCGCCGCGCAGAAGAATATGGGGCCGGCCGGCGTCACGGTGGTGGTGGTGGACGAGGCGTTGCTGGACGGCGCGCTGCCCATCACGCCCGACGTGCTGAACTATGCGCACGCGGCGCGGGCGGACTCCATGCTCAACACGCCCGCCACGTTTTCCTGGTATCTGACCGGACTGACGCTGCGTTGGATCCGCCGGACCGGCGGGATAGAACGCATCCACCAAGCCAACCAGGCCAAGGCCTGGCTACTGTACCGCGCCATCGACGCCAGCGGCGGCTTCTACCTCAACAAGGTCCGGCCGGAATTCCGTTCGATCAACAACGTGCCGTTCTTCCTGGCCGATTCCGCCCTGGAACCCCTGTTTCTGCGTCATGCCGAAAACGCCGGGCTGATGGGACTGAAGGGCCACTCCCACACCGGCGGCGTCCGGGCCAGCCTCTATAACGCGGTCGACCTGCCGGCAACGGCCGCGCTGGCCGATTTCATGACAGACTTCCTGCGCACGCATGGCTGAAGCCGGCTTGCGCCGCGCGTCGGCCATGCCGATATAAAACACGGGGAGACCAGCATGGATTTCAGGCAGCTCAGGCAGTTCGTCGTCCTGGCGACGGAATTGAACTATCGCAAGGCAGCCGCGCGGCTGCACATGACCCAGCCCCCTCTCAGCGTCGCCATCAAGCGGCTCGAAACCGAGATCGGCGCGGACCTGTTCGAACGTGACCGCCTAGGCGTGCGTCTCACCGTCGCCGGCGGCGCCTTCCTGCTCGAAGCGAAGCGCCTGCTGGAAGGCGCCGACGCCGCGCTGCAAGCCGCGCGCGATGCGGCAGAGGGGCGCATGGGCGCCCTGCGCGTATGCGCGGTGCCCAGCGCCGCCTTGAACCTGCTGCCGCGCATCCTGCCGGAATTCACACAGCGCTTTCCGCACATACGGCTGCGCCTGACCAGCGGCAGCACCGTCGGCATCCTGGCCGCCTTGCAGCGCGGCGAACTGGACGCGGCATTCCTGGTGCCGCCCGCCTCCGGCGTGCCAGGCATCACGATTACCTCCCTGCCGCGAGAGCGGCTGGTATTGGCCGTGCCGGCGGGGCATCGGCTGGCCGGCATGACAAGCGCCAGGCTCTCGGACCTGGCAGACGACGCCCTGGTGACGCTGGCGCATTCCGACAGCCCCGGCTTCGCCGGCGAAATCGTCGCGGCCTGCCAGCGGGCCGGATTCCATCCGCGGGTCTCGCAGGAGTCGTCCCACGCCCTCATCAGCTTGCCGCTCATCGCCGGGGGCCTGGGGGTCGCCATCGTGCCGTCGGCGCTGCGCAGGATAGCCATCGACAACGTGGCCTACGTGGACCTCGCGGATGTCGCGGGCGAACCGCTGACCTATGCCATGGCGCTGGCGGCGCCCGCGCAGTCCGTGAACCCTGCCGTTCGCTGGTTCATCGAGACGGCGCGCGAGGTGCTGGGCGCGCAAGCGCCCTGAAACCCGGACTTACTGCTGCGGACGGGAAAGAATACCCGCCCACTTCTTCTGTTCGGCGATGACTTTCTGCTCGAACGCGGTCTGGGTGCCGTCCACGGGTTCGCTGCCCCGCGCGTAGATCTTGTCCTGCACCGACGGACTCTTGGCGACTGCGGCGATGGCTGTGTTCAAGCGCGCGACGACATCGGCCGGCGTGCCTTTGGGAACGGCAATGCCTGACAGGGACCCGCCTTCCACGTCCTTGCCCAGCACTTCCTTGACCGTAGGGATGTCAGGCAGGTTGGCCAGGCGTCGCGACGAAGTTACCGCGTAGGGACGAATCTGCTTCGCCTCGACGAAGCCCACCGCGGTGACGGCGGAAACGGCCGTCAAATCCGTGTTGCGGCTCATGACGGCTGTCATGGACTCCGATCCGCTCTTGTAGGGCACGTGCAGCATCTTCACCCCCGTCGCCTGTTGCAGCAGCTCCAGGACCTGATAATTGTCGGAACCTTCGCCCGCGGTGGAGAACGCGATCTTGTCGGCCTGGGTCGCGGCCGCCTTGATGATTTCCGGCAGCGACGCATACGGGCTATCCGCGCCCACGGCCAAGACGGTAGGCGTATTGGCCAGCATAGCGATGTAGGTGAAATCCTTGTTCGGGTCGTAAGGCAGCTTCTTGTAGATCAGCGGGTTGACGGCGATCATGCCGTTGGTGATCACCAGCAGCGTGTAGCCGTCGGCCGGCGACTTCGCCACGGCGCCCGCGGCGATCGAGCCGCCCGCCCCGCCGCGGTTCTCCACCACGACCGGCTGGCCCAACTCCCGCGTGAGCCCTTCGGCGAACACCCGCGCCGTGGTGTCGGTCACGCCGCCGGCGCCGAACGGCACGATCAGGCGTATGGGCTGGTCAGGATACGGACCGGCCCAGGCCGCCGCGGCCGGCAGCATCACACCCAGCAAAGCCGCCATGCAGCGGCGCAATCCCTTGTTCATCCTGCTATCTCCATTTTTTTGAGAATTTCCAGAAGTCGTTGCTGCAGGTCTGCCGCCAACGGCGCCAAGGGCGCGCGCAAGCATCCGCTGTCGAAACCGCGCAATTGCAGGCCCGCCGCAACGGTCCTGGGCAGGCCATGGTCCATGAGGAAATTCAACAGGTCGATCTGGCGGCCAAACCACTCGTCCGCGCCGCGCGCGTCGCCGGCCATGGCGCAGCGATAGAGGTTCAGGGCGTAGGACGCGCTGACGTTGGCCGACGCCGTGCACCAGCCCGCCGCGCCCTCCGCGAATCCCGTGCGCGCCATGCAGTTCAGGCCGATGTACACGGCCGTACGAGCCGGGCAGGCCGCGCGCAGCCTCGCGATCTTGGTGGGATCGGGACTGCTTTCCTTGATCATGCTGACGTTGGGCAGCTCCGCCAGCCGGGCCAGGAACTCGACGGGCAGGTCCATGCCCGTGGTGAACGGGTTGTTGTAGACCATCACCGGCGTGGAAACCGACATGCAGACCTCGCGGTAGTAGGCGTGGATCTCGTCCTGGGTAAGCTTCCAGTAGGTGCTGGGCAGCAGCTGCAAGGCCGCAGCGCCCGCCCGTTCGGCATAGCGCGCATGGCGCACGGTGCTGGCCGTGCTGAGGCTGGACACACCCGCCAGCACGGGCAGACGCCCGCGCGCCGCGCCGATGACGGTGTCGATGACGGCCTCGCGTTCGCCGTCGTCCAGGTAGGGCAGACAGCCTACGCTGCCCAGCGGCGCCAGCGCATGCACGCCCTCGCCGATCAGCCGCTCGACGTGCGCTTCCAGCAGCGCGTGGTCCACCCGCCCGCGCTCATCGCAAGGCGTCAGCAGGTAGCCGATGATTCCCTTCAAATGCATAGCTCGCTTCTCCATGACGGCTTGCAGTCTAGGGAGGCCGCGCAAGACGGTCCAATACCTATTTCCTGGGCGCCTGATATCTCCCGCCCGCGCTGCCGCCAGGCGAATCTTGTATCCAGTAATTCGGGCGCAAGGCCGATAGACTTTCCCGGCCAATTCACCAAGGAGCAAGCCATGAGCAGCAACGTCGCGGCCGAACAGGCGCAGACCCACCACATGCCCGAATACCGCAGGCCGGAGGACATGGAATGGGAGATGGGCCGGTTCAAGAACAAAACGAAGTTCCTCTTCCACACGCGGGAAGAGCGCCCCACCGAACCCAATGCCGGCTTTCTGCGCTATGAGCCAGGCGCGGGCTTTCGCCTGCACAAGCACGATTTCGCCCAGGTCTGGTACGTGATCGAAGGGGAATTCAACATGGGCGGAAAGATGTACGGCCCAGGCACCGTGGTGTTCCATCCGGACCCGCACATCGAAGAAGCGCTCAGCACCGAGACAGGCGGCACCTTGTTCTTCGTCCAGTACCAGGGTCCCACGACCGGCGGGCGGCCGGTGTACGAAGGCCGCATGAACATCCGGGGCGAACCGCCCGCGATCACCGAGCAGGACCTCGAACACTGATACCCGCAGTTCCACGGACGGCCGCCGCCTCTCGCCGCCGTCCGTAGCAGGCCCGGGCCTGCACACAAAGAAATAGAAAATTCCAAGGAGACAAACATCATGCACGCCCCCTTTCTGCGCGCCTGCCTCGCGTCGTTGACGCTTTCGCTGCCGCTCACGCTGGCCAGCCCCTCCCAGGCCGCCAACACCTGGCCCGATCGGCCCATCACACTGGTCGTGCCCTTCGGCGCCGGCGGCATCACCGATCTCACGGCGCGCACGGTAGCCAGGCAGCTGCAGGCCGAACTCGGCAAGCCAGTCGTGGTGGAGAACAAGCCTGGCGCGGGCGGCAATATCGCCGCCGACATCGTGGCCCGGGCCAAGCCCGACGGCTACACGCTGATGGTGATCACCAACGGCATGGTCGCGGTCAATCCTCTCATCCACAAGCAGCTGAACTACGACGCGCTCAAGGATTTCGCCTACGTGTCCATGATCGCCAACACGCCGCTGGCCCTGGTCGTGCCGGAAGCCTCGCCGATCCAGGACCTGCCAGCGTTGGTGGCCCGCGCCCGCAGCCGGCCCGATGCGGTCTCCTTCGCCAGTTCCGGACAAGGCACTTCGATCCACCAGGTGTTCGCCCTGATGCAGCAGCAGACCGGCGCCACGCTCATGCACGTGCCCTACAAGAGCGGAGCCGAGGCGGCTACCGCCCTGCTTTCCGGCGTGGTGGACGTGACTGCGGTCGAGACCGTGGTGGTCGGCCCGTTCATCCAGTCCGGCAAAATGCGGGCGCTGGGCGTGACCTCGGCAAAGCGGGTTTCGAATCTGCCGGACGTTCCCGCCGCCCGCGAGACCCTGGGCGGCGATTTCGATGTAGGCTCGATATCGGGACTGGTCGCGCCTGCCGCGACACCCAAGGACATACTCGACAAGCTGGAACGCGCCATGCAGGCGGTGGCGCGGAGCGAGGGCATGGCGCAGCTGTATGCGCAAGGCAGCCAGCCCATGCCCACGGGATCGCAGATCTTCCTGGACCGCATGCGCCAGGAGCAAAAGAAGTGGCGGCTGGTATTCTCCGCGGACCCCGGAAAATAGCCGCATAACCGTCAAGGACGTGGGAGTCAGGCCATGGATCGCACATATCCCGCCGCGGAAGAACTGGTGCAGCACCTGGTGGAGTCGATCTCCGCAAAGATCTTCAACGGCGCCTATGCGCCCGGGCAGAAGCTGCGGCAAGAGACCCTGGCGGAAGAATACGACGTCAGCCGCACGCCGGTGCGCGAAGCGTTCCGGCAGCTGGAGATCAAGGGCCTGATCGTGCAGCAGCCGCGCTACGGCGCCACCGTGGTGGCGCCGACCATCAAGGACATCGGCGCCAACTATTGGCTGCGCGGCGAATTGGAAGGCATGGCGGCCGAACTTGCGGCGCGCTGGATCTCCGACGCCGACCTGCAAAGGCTGCAGGCCACCCAATCCGAATGCGCGCAGGCCGTGTGCGCACTGTACGCCGAGGTCAACGCAGGCGGCACGGTCGCGCCGCGCCAGGCTGCCGCGCCCATGCAACACTGGGTCATCAAGAACCAGGAATTCCACGCCCTGATCTTCCGCGCCGCCGGCAATCCGTCGCTGGAACGCATCATCAAGGACCTGCACACCGACTACACCAAGAACATCCTCAACATGACCGTGCTGGGCATGTACGAGGCCCGCATGAGGAAGAACATCGAACACCATGCCGCGATCGTCCAGGCGCTGACGGCGCGCGACGCCGACGCCTCGCGCGCCGCCATGCGTTCGCACATCCATGAGTCGGGTGAGTTCGTGGTCGAATGGCTGCAAAAGCGCCCGGAGCGCCCCAAGCCGCGCAGGTAGCTTCGGCCCCGATTCTCCCGAAAGCCGCGTGCTACCATGCCGGCGAAAGGGCGCAACGCAGACGCCAGGAGCACGGATCAGCCTGGCAATCCGCATCCCGTGGAGCGCCTGCCGATATGCACAGGAAGCGACACGGATTCGAGCATGAGCGAGACCAGGAACACGTCTAGATCCTCGATCGAGATCTCGGAAGAGATTCTGCGGCGGATCAGGAACGGGCAATATCTGCCCGGCGATGCCTTGAGCCAGTACGAGCTTGCAACCGAGTTCGAAACCAGCCGCACCCCCATCCGCGAGGCGCTGCGCTTTCTCGAAGCGCGACGCGCCATCACGCTGACCAGCACCGGCCGCGCCGTGGTCACCGTGCCGTCCATCCGCGCCATCCGCGAAGCCTTCCAGATCCGCGCTGAACTCGAAGGGCTGGCCGCGCAACTGGCGGTGGACTGGATCGACGACAAGGACCTGGAATTGCTGGCGCAGCATCAGAAGCGCTACGCGGACGCCCTGCGCTCGCGCGTGCGCAGCGACAGCGGCTCCGACTGGCTGAAGTTCAACGCCAAGTTCCACAGCCTGATCACCCAGGCCAGCCACAACGAGCGCCTGCATGAACTGGTCGCCGAGTTGCAGGGCAGCATCGTCTCCAACGTGCTGGGTTTTGCCTCGAAGATGCCGCCCCGCCTGATGGAAGAGAACATCAAGCAGCACGAGGACATCATCGCGGCGCTGACCCTGCGCAATGGCCCCGCCGCCCGTGAAGCGATGGCCACGCACATATCCCGGACGACCGAACTCGTCATCGAATGGATGGAGACGCGGCGCTAGCCAGCTTCGCTGCCTCCGCGCCGCGCTGCTGCCCGTAGGGGCGCATCAGCACGCCGCAAGCCGCCGCGATCAGGCCCAGTCCGGCCAGATACAGCACGATCAGCCGCGGCGATCCGCCGCCCAGGGACAGCAGGTACGTCGCCACCAGCGGCGCGGTGCCGCCGCCTATCGCTCCGCCTATCTGCACCGCCAGCGAGATGCCGGTGTAACGCACCGCAGGCGGAAACATGCTGGAGAAAAGGCTGGACTCCTGCGCGTACATTGCCGCGTAGACCACGCCGAACGCCACCAGCATCGCGATGTTGGTGTGATACGCCGTCTTCTGATCGAGCAATGAAAAGAACGTCGCGCTGAAAAGAGAGATTCCCAGCGCGCCGGCGATGAATATCGCACGCTTGCTGATCACGTCGCCCAGCAGTCCGAACAACGGAATGGTGAACAGCGCCCCGACCGCGCCCCATATGACGCCCGTCAATATGGTTTCGCGCGGCAACCCCAGCGTCCCCACGGCATAGGTCAAGGAAAACGTCGCGAGCGTGTAGAACCAGGTCTTTTCGGAGATGCACGCCACCAGCGCCGCCAGCACAGGAACCTTGTGCTGCTTCAGCACCGTCTTCAGAGGCAGCATGTCCTGCTTCGGCTGGGCCTGCGCCTGCTTGAATTCCGGCGACTCGCTGACCTTGGCGCGGATGTACCAGCCGACCAGCAACAGGAACACGCTCGCAAGAAACGGTAGGCGCCAGCCCCAGCTCAGCATGTCCGGCTCCTGCAGCCTGGAAACCGCGCCCATCGCCAGGGACGACAGGATCAGGCCAGGCGCCACGCCGACCTGCGGCAAGCTGCCAAACAGGCCCTTCTTGCCTTCGGGCGCATGTTCCACCGCCATCAACACGGCGCCGCCCCACTCGCCGCCGACTGCCAGGCCCTGCAGGAAGCGGAAAAACACCAGCGCCACCGCGCCCCAATAGCCGATCGCCTCATAGCTCGGCGTCAGGCCGATCAGAATGGTGGGTATGCCCATCAGCATCAGGCTGATCATCAGCATCGACTTGCGGCCGACCCGGTCGCCGAAATGGCCGAAGACAATGCCGCCCAGCGGGCGCGCGATGAAACCGACCGCATAGGTGCCGAATGCCGCCAACGTCCCGCTGATGGGGTCGATCGCGGGAAAGTAGATCTTGTTGAAAATCAGCGCTGCGGCAATCCCGTAAAGAAAGAAGTCATACCACTCGATGGTGGTCCCGATCATGCTGGACAGGCCCGCGGTCACGTAGTGCTTCTTCGAGCGCGCGGACGGCTGTTCTGAGATGGCGTTCATCCCTGGTCTCCCTTGTTTTCTTGTTGCGTGCGCCCGCCTACACGGCGGTGGTTTCTTCCGCCAGGCTCCTGCGTTCGCTGACGTTGAAGCGGCCGTCGTAGATCGCGCCCTGGCGCGTATGCGGGCCAACGTATTGCACGTACAGGATCGTGCCGGCTTCGATGGTCTGCAGCTCGCTTTCGAAATGGGGATCCGGATGGAAGATCATCGAACCCTTGCCATGCAGCTTGCCTTCGATGAGGAACTTGCCGTCCAGGATGTACCAGATCTGCGCGAAGTAATGGTTATGCAACGGGTGACCCGAGCCCTTTTCATACCGCACGATGCCGGCGTTCGGAATCGTCGGATCCTCCGCGGTCGGATGAAACATCATCTTCGCGAACTGGCCTTCGTAGCGCAGGTTGGTCCACTCGAGGTCGTCTTCGTGGCGGGCGCGCATGCCCTGATGGTCTTCGGTCAGCGGGCCGCCGCGGCCGCCCTCGTTGATGATCTTCTTGCCTGTGATGCTGTCGATGCTGCTCATGTTCTGCCCGTCCAAATGAAAAGGAGAGTGATACACACAAATGGGATCCCATTTGTATAAAACGGGATCCTATTGATCGCGCAGGGAGGCGGCTACTGGGTTTAACCCTTAGATTCAGCGCGCGGAATGACGGCTGGGAGGAATGCCGATAGCCGCAAGCAGCGGCCGGCGAGAACCGGGTGCGATACGCCCCGGGTGCCTGTGCAAGGCTATGGTTGCGGAGAGGCCCTGCCGCCGGAAGGCGTCAGGGCACAGGACAAATTCAGATCTGGTCCAGCCATTGCTCCATCGCCGCGCGCGCGCAGCGTTCGAGCTCCGGGCCATGACGCCGGGCGTCTTCGCGGACGACGGCGGGATCGATCTGCCGCAGGCTCAGTTCGCAGGCATGTCCAATCAGCCAGCGCTCGATCTGCGCGGAATCCGCCTCCAGGTGGAACTGCAGGCCGAGGATCCTGGGCCCCAGCGCGTATGCCTGGTTCGGGAAACCCGGCGTTTCGGCCAGACGAGCCGCGCCCTCGGGTATGGCGAACTGGTCCCCGTGCCAATGCAGCACGGGCACGGCCTGAACCGCGCTCAGCACGGAATCCTGCCCTTGCGGCGTGAGCGTCAGCGGCGCATAGCCGATCTCGGCGCGGCCGGTGGATGTCACCTCCGCGCCCAGCGCCGCCGCCATGAGCTGTGCGCCCAGGCAGATGCCTAGCGTCGGCTTGTCCTGGCGCAGCCGGTGCGCGATGGCGCGCAGTTCCTGCTCCAGGAAGGGATAGCGCCCGGTTTCATAGACGCCGATGGGGCCGCCCAGGATCACGACGAGGTCGGCATTGCCGAGAGTCGCGGCGTCGATGGTGTCGACGCCGGCTTCCAGGTATCGCACGCTGTAGCCACGCTCTTCCAGGACCGGCGCCAGTATGCCCAGGTCTTCGAAGGGAACGTGGCGGATCGCCAATGCGCTGAGGCTCATTCCGGATACTCCTATTGCGGGCTCGGATGGCGGTCCAATCCGCCCAGCAAGCCTTCGGGGGTTGAGACGAACACGTGCTCCGAAGCCAGCAGCCGGATGCCTTGCGGCGTGCTTTCCAGCAAGCGCCGCTCGCCGTCGGCGACCAGCAGGCTGAGCTGATAGCCGTCCTTGGCCGGCAGGCGCGCCGCGATGTCGCGGCTGTCGTCCAGCGCTGACGCGGCGGTGGATTCGAAATGGCCGATCAGGCGGCCGTCGCGTTTGATGATGAGTCGATACACCGGCATGCGCGCTACTCCTGTCCGTCGGACTCGCGCGATTCCGCGCCGTTGCCGACAGGCCAGTAGTAGGAGTCTGGCGTGTTGCGCGCACCGAAGATGGCCTGCCCGACACGGACCACGGTGGCGCCTTCCTCGATGGCGATCTCGTAGTCGCCGGACATGCCCATGGACAATTCATCCAGGCCTATCCCCGCGGGCGCATCCTGGCGCAGCTGGTCGCGCAGCGTGCGCAGCAGGACGAAGCACTCGCGCACGCGCACCGCTTCGGCCGAGAACAGCGCCAGGGTCATCAGGCCGCGCACCCGCAGCCCCGAAAACGCGGGCAGTTCGCGCAGGAAGGCCGCGGTCTCCTCCGGCTGCAATCCGTACTTGCTGGCCTCGCCGGAGGTATTGACCTGCACGAACACATCCAGCTGGCGGCCTTCCGCCTGCAGCCGGCGGTCCAGCGCTTCGGCCACCCGCAGGCTGTCGAGCGCCTGGAACTCGGCCGCATAGCGGGCCACGAGCTTGGCCTTGTTGGTCTGCAGGTGGCCGATGACCGACCATCTCAAGTCGGTCAGGTCTGCCATGGCTTCCCATTTTCTGGACACTTCCTGCAGCTTGTTCTCGCCGAGGTAGCGGCAGCCGGCCTCGTAGGCCAGCCGGATGCGCGCCTCTTCCACGGTCTTGCTCACCGGCAGCAGGCGCACCGTCGCCGGATCACGGCCGGCGCGCAGGGCCGCGTCGGCAATGCGCCCGTTGACCGCGGCCAGATTGCGGCGGAAATCCTCGACCGATTGCGCCTGCGGCCAGCGGCCATGCTGGTCGTGCTGTGTCTGGGTGCCGTTGTCTTGCCCTGGGCCTTGCTCGCTCATGCCTGAACCTCGCGTAGGAGTGGCGGCTGGCGTTTCCCACAACGCTTATGCCGCCCGCAGTTTTGTCATAGGTCAATATTATCACGACGGCATCGGCGCTTGCCGGCCACTGCTAGGCGTTGGCGGCCAGCCATTCGCGCGGTGAAACACCCATCCGCTGCCGGAACGCCTTGGACAGGGACGAGGCGCTGGCGAATCCCAACTCCGCGGCCACCAGCTTGACCGCTCGGCCGGCTCGCATCATGGACGCCGCCAGGCTCAAGCGCCAGTCGGTCAAGTAGGCCGCGGGCGTGGCGCCGGTGGCGTCCTTGAAGGCCGCCGCGAAGGCGCTGCGCGACATACCCGCCATCGCCGCCATCCTGGCCAGGGACCAGTCTTCATAAGGCGAGCGGTGCAGCGCCACCAGCGCCCTGGCCAGGCGCGGATCCGACAGGCCCATCACCAGGCCGCTGGTCACGCCTACCTCCTCCGGATGGTCGAGTATCCACCGGAGCAGCTGGATCAGCACCACCTCGAACAAGCGATCTGCCAGCAGGCGCGAGCCGCAGCGCACGTGATCGGCCTCGGCGAACAGCAGGTCCAGCGCAGGCCGCAAGCCTTCGACCGCGTCCAGCGGGATCCGCACCACGGACGGCAGCGACTGGACGATGGGGTTGCGTTCGCCGCCGTCGAAATCCAGCGCCGCGCAGGTGAAATCCGAACCGTCGCGCGGGGGATTCACGAACTCGTGATGCACGGCACGCGGATAGAACAGCAGCGTCGGCTCGGACAGGCGCAGGCGCGGCGTGGCGGTCTCTCCCGGGCGATGCCGCACCTCCATCTCGCCGCGGCGCAACACGTGCAGAAAGCCGCGCCCCGGCACCGCTTCGAAAGCCTGGGTGCCGCATAGCGCACCCGTGTGGAACAGCGTGGCGCGCACCCGGAAACGGTCCAGCAGCGCCGACAGCCGGTCAACCTGGAGAGGAACAGGATCGTTCATATCTTGGACGGAAAGACAATTTCTATGGACTAAACAACATCCTACGTCCAGGCATTCTACGTACGATTTGTTCAGCCCGTCCGAGACCGGCGGCCTTTTTTTCATTTCCAGGAGTTACCGACATGTCCCGAGTTCCTCTTATCGATGCCAGCAGCGCCAGCGCCGACCGCAAGGCGCTGCTCACGCAGATCCATGGCGCCTTTGGCGCCACGCCGAACATGTTCAAGGCCGTCGCCAATTCACCGGCGGCGCTGCAAAGCATGTGGGGCGCTTTCGGCGCCTTGGGCGGCGGCGTGATCCCCGCCAAGCTCGGCGAACAGATCGCGGTCGCCGTGGCCGACCGCAATGCTTGCGAATACTGCCTCGCGGCCCATACCGCCCTGGGCCGCAAGGCCGGCGCCAGCGCCGAAGAAATGTCGGCCGCCCAAGGCGGCGAGGCCGCCGATCCCAAGACCGCCGCGGCGCTGCGCTTCGCGCTGAAGCTGGTGGAAGCGCGCGGACAAGCGAGCGAGGCCGACGTGCAGGCCGTGCGCGCGGCCGGCTACAACGATCAGGAGATCGTCGAGATCCTGGCGCACGTCGCGCTCAACCTGTTCACCAACTACGTCAACGTGGCCTTTGCCGTACCGGTAGATTTCCCGGCCGTGAAGCTACGCCGCGCCGCCTGATTCAGCCCCGTGCGGGCGGGGCGGGACCGCCTCGCCCGCACTGCCCAAGGAGCATTCAGATGACCCGATCCGACACTATGGCCGACGCATTGCCCCCGCCCTTGCTGGCGGACGAATGGCTGAATGCGGACGGCCCCATCGAACTCGCCGCGCTGCGCGGCAAGGTCGTGCTGCTGCATGCGTTCCAGATGCTGTGCCCGGGGTGCCTGTCTCACGGGCTGCCGCAAGCCGAACGCGTGCACAGGCTGTTCCGCGGCAAGGATGTCGCGGTCATCGGCCTGCATACCGTTTTCGAACACCACGACGTCATGAGTCCAGCCGCGCTGCGCGCCTTCAATCACGAGTATCGATGGAGCTTCCCCATCGGCATCGACCGCCCCGCCGCGTCCGGCGCGATTCCGATGACCATGCAGGCCTACGGGCTGCGCGGCACGCCCAGCCTGGTCCTGCTGGACCGTCGGGGACACGTGCGCCTGCAGCACTTCGGCAGCATCGACGACCTGGCCCTGGGCGCCGCCATCGGCAGGCTGCTGGCCGAGGACGATGCCGCTCTCGACAACGCCGCAGTACCCGATGGATCCGCTCGCCCGGAGTGCGACGCGGAAAGCTGCCCCGCGCCGGCCTAGCGGTAGGCGCCTGCTCTCTGTTTGTCCTATGCCATAATAAACAACAATTCAGGACAATATACACCCTACCGCCCGAGCATCGCGTCCGCGGCAACCACGAGTTTCATGTCTACGTTTCTTTCCCTGTCGTTCCAGCGCGTTGCGCCCAAGCTCTGGCTGACGCGCTGCGCCGGCCGGCTCGCCTCATGCCGCCAGGCGTGGGTGGCCCAGCCGCTGATCCGCGGTTATGCCAAGTGGTATGGCATCGATCTCGACGAGGCGCTGCACGCCGACCCCAAGGCCTATGACAGTTTCAATGCCTTCTTTACCCGGGCCTTGAAGCCGGGCGCCCGCAAGCTGGCCGACGCGGACTGGACCAGTCCTGCGGATGGCACAGTGAGTCAGTTCGGCCGTATCAGCCTGGGGCAATTGATACAGGCCAAGCGGCGCCAATACAGCGCCGCTGCGCTGCTGGGCGATGCGGATCTGGCGCGGGCATTGGGCGGCGGCTGGTTCACCACGATCTATCTGAGTCCGCGCGACTACCATCGCGTGCACATGCCTTGCGAGGGCCGTCTGCTGGGTATGCGCCATGTGCCGGGGACGCTCTACTCCGTCAGGCCGGAGATCGTGCAGGGCATGGACGGCTTGCTGGCGCGCAACGAGCGGCTGGTCTGCTGGTTCGAACATCCCCTCCATGGCGTCTACGCCATGGTGCTGGTGGGAGCCGCCATCGTCGGCAGCATCGCCACGACCTGGCATGGCCAGGTAGCCCCGCACGGGAGGCGCGTGCAGCAATGGGATTATGGCGACCTGGCTCCCCTGCGCTTGCCGCAAGGCGCCGAGATGGGGCACTTCCAACTGGGTTCGACCGTGGTGCTGCTGATGCCCGGCAGCGCCTGGCGCTTCCATCCAGGCTGGAAAACGGGGCGGACGGTCAGGCTGGGACAAGCCATGGCCGACCGGCGTTGAAGCCGGTGGCGGCTAGCCCATGCTTTCCCGGATGTCCCGCGCCAGCTTGCGGCACTGGCCGGGCTCGATCGCGGAGAGGGTGATGCGCAGGCCCCGGACCGGTTCCTGGACCCCGAAGGCATCGCCATGGCGCACCAGCCAGCCGCGATGGGCCAGGGCCAGCGCGACCGCCTGGTCGTCGGTATCCAGCGGCACCCAGAGGTTCAGGCCGTCACCGTCCGCAACGCACGGCACGCCCTGCTCCAGCAAGGCATTTTCCAGGGCCTTGCGGCGCTGCGCGTAGTCCTTGCGGGCCTGGGTCATCTGCTTGGCGACCTCGGGCCGGCCCAGCGTGACCTCGACCATGTCCTGCAGCAGATGGCTGACCCAGCTGGTGCCGGAAGCCAGCCGCAGCCGCAATTGCCGTGACGTCGCGGGATCGCTGGCCACCATCGCCAGGCGCACGTCGGGGCCCAAGGTCTTGGAGAAAGAGCGCACCAGGGCCCATCGCTGCGCGCCGGACGGCAGCACCGAGTGGTACGCCTTGCCGGACAGCAAGGCGTAGTGATCGTCGACGATGACCATGGCGTGGGGATACCTGGCCAGCACCCGCGCCAGCGCTTTCGCCCGCTTTTCGCTCAGGCTGCAGCCCGTGGGATTGTGGGCCCGCGGCGTCAGGATGACGGCCTGCGCGCCTTTGGCCAGCGCCGCCTCCAGTGCCGCCGCCTGCATGCCTTCCGCGTCGACCGGCACGCCCAGCGCCTGCAGGCCGGCAATGCGCAGCATGTTGATGCTGCTCAGGAAGCATGGATTTTCGACTGCCACCCTGTCCCCAGCCACCAGATGCGAGCTGAGCAGCCGCTCGATGGCGTCCACCGCCCCATGGGTCAGGTTGATCTCGAAGGGCGCCGGGCAGTCCGGCGCGAACCAGGCGCGGGCATAGCTTTCCAGCCCGGCGTTGACCGTGGGCTCGCCATACAGCCGCGACTGATAAGGCCGGATGGAGAAAGCAGCGCTCAGGTCCGGCAGCCAGGCGGGATTTGGATTGCCGCTGGCCAGATCGGCCAACGGCGAGTCCGACAGCGCGCCTTCCTGTTCCCCGGGGCCGGATTGGTCGCGGATGATGGTGCCCAGGCGGCCCTGGGTCAGGGCGATGCCGGCCGTCACCAGCCGCTTGTAAGCAGCGGCGACAGTATTGCGGTTGATATCCAGTTCGACCGCCAGATCCCGCACCGGCGGCAGCGCCTGGCCCGGCGGCAGCTGCCCCGACTGAGCCATCGCGCGCACGCAATCGAAGATCTCCGCGGCGGTCTTTCCTTGTATTTTCATAGAGTCCTAAGACAATCCCGTTCCTGTCACGGACAGCGGCCGCGCCGCGTCAAGTCAATGCGGACCAACTCCTGGCCGGGCCAACTCCTGGCCGGGCCAACTCCTGGCCGGGCCGACTTCCGGCCGTGTCAATTCCCGGCGTAAGTTTGACACGGATTCCCCGTCCGCATAAAGCGGGCTTACCGCACGCAATCCACGTAATAGCGCAGGTTTCCGTCGGCGTCGCGCAGCTCCACGAAACCATGGATGTCCGTGCCGAACCCCGGGCATTCCCGGCTCAGCTCGCGGGAGAACTTCAGGTAATCGACGATAGTCCGGTTGAACACCTCGCCCGGCACCAGCACCGGTATTCCCGGGGGATAAGGCGTGATCAGGCTGGTGGTGATGCGGCCTTCCAGATGGTCGATCTCCACCCTCTCGGTGCGCCGCTGGGCGATGCAGGCGTAGGCGTCGCAGGGCTTCATCGCGGGGGTGACGTCGGTCAGGTACATGTCCGTGGTCAAGCGGGCGATGTCGTGCCTGGCATAGGTCGCATGCACATGCTGACACAGGTCGCGCAGGCCCATGCTCTCGTAGCGGGGGAACTTGCGGCAGAACTCCGGTAGCAGCCGCCACATGGGCTGGTTGCGCTCGTAGTCATCCTTGAACTGCTGCAGCGCGGTCAACAGCGAACTCCAGCGGCCCTTGGTGATGCCTATCGTGAACATGATGAAGAAGCTGTACAGGCCGGTCTTCTCCACGATCACGCCATGCTCGGCCAGGAATTTGGTGACCATGGAGGCCGGAATCCCGCTGTCGGCGAAGTTGCCGTCCAGGTCCAGCCCGGGCGTCACGATGGTCGACTTGATCGGATCCAGCATATTGAAGCCGTCGGCCAGTTCCCCGAATCCGTGCCACGACGCCTCGCCGTCGCCGGCGCGGATGATCCAGTCCTCGGGCGAACCTATGCCCTCCGGCGCCAGCGCCTCGGGTCCCCAGACCTTGAACCACCAATCGCCGTCGGCGAAATGCGTGCCGACCTCTTGCATCGCGCGGCGGAAATCCAGCGCTTCCGCGATGCTCTCCTCCACCAGCACCGTGCCTCCCGGCGGCTCCATCATGGCCGCGGCCACGTCGCAGCTGGCGATGATGGCGTACTGGGGACTGGTGCTGGTGTGCATCAGATAGGACTCGTTGAAGAGGTGCCGGTCCAGCTGCCGCGTCATGGAGTCCTGCGCCAGCACATGGCTGGCCTGGCTGATGCCGGCCAGCAGCTTGTGCGTGGACTGCGTGGAGAACACCAGGGATTCCCTGGGCCGCGCGCGCTGCTTGCCCATGCAGTGATAGGCGCCATAGAAGGGATGGAACACCGCGTGCGGCATCCAGGCTTCGTCGAAGTGCAAAGCGTCCACGTAGCCGTCCAGCGCGGCCTTGATCGTCTCGGTTTCGTAGATGATGCCGTCGTAGGTGGACTGCGTCAGCGCCATCACCCGCGGACGGACCGCGTCGGCGTCCAGGTGCTGGAGCAGCGGATGGGCGCGGATCTTCTCGCGGATCGTCTCGACGTCGAACTCGCTGCGCGGGATCGGGCCGATGATGCCGAAATGGTTGCGCGTTGGGCGCAGGAAAACGGGGATCGCTCCCGTCATGACGATGCTGTGCAGGACTGACTTGTGGCAATTGCGGTCCACCAGCACCACATCGCCCGGCGCCACCATGTGGTGCCACACGATCTTGTTGCTGGTGCTGGTGCCGTTCGTCACGAAGTAGCAGTGGTCCGCATTGAAGATGCGCGCAGCATTGCGCTCGCTCGCGCCGATGGCGCCGTTGTGGTCCAGCAGTTGGCCCAGTTCCTCCACCGCATTGCAGACGTCCGCGCGCAGCATGTTCTCGCCAAAGAACTGGTGGAACATCTGGCCCACCGGGCTCTTCAGGAACGCCACGCCACCGGAATGCCCCGGACAATGCCAGGAATAGGAGCCGTCCTCGGCGTAGTCCAGCAACGCTTTCAGGAACGGCGGCTTAACGCCTTCCAGGTAGGCCCGGGCCTCGCGGATCAGGTGCCGCGCCACGAATTCCGGCGTGTCCTCGTACATATGGATCACGCCCTGAAGTTCGCGCAGGATGTCGTTCGGAATGTGGCGCGCGGTCTTGGTTTCGCCGTAGACGTAGATCGGCACGTCGGCGTTGCGCCGCCGGACTTCGCTGATGAATTCCCGCAATGCCAGTAGCGCCGGCGCCACGCCCTCGCCATGCGCGAGTTCCTCGTCGTCGATGGACAGGATGAAGGCGCTAGCGCGGCTTTGCTGCTGGGCGAACAGGCTGAGATCGCCGTAGCTGGTCGTGCCCAGCACGTCGAAGCCCTCGGCCTTGATGGCCTCGGCCAATACCCGGATGCTCAGGCCGGACGTGTTTTCCGAGCGGAAGTCCTCGTCGATGATGACGATGGGAAACTGGAACTGCATTGCTGTCCTCGGTCGAATCCAGGCCGCCCCCATGGCAGCCCGGCAGCAAGGACAGCCGCGCGGCCCGGTTTACCGACGGGGCCGCGCGAAACAGCAGCCCGCCCGCGCCGGACGCTTGCAATTTATTTTGTCCTCGAACACAATTATATATGTCTTAGGACAAAACAAATGGCGCGGTGGCAGAGTGGCTATGCAGCAGGATTGCAAATCCGCGAAGGTTGGTTCGATTCCAGCCCGCGCCTCCAGTTTCCTGGCGGAAGGTCGGGCGCGGCACATTAGGCCGCGTGATCGCGCAGGTGTTCCCGCAATGCGTCCGCGAAGGACAGCGCGATGACTGACGACGGCCAATGCTCGGGCCATACCAGGCTGAGGTCGAAAGAGGCGCCCGGCTCCAGCGGCCGCAGTTGATCCAGCCCGCCCGGGATGCGTGCGGCAGTCAGCCGGTCGACCAGCGCGATGCCCACGCCGCGCATCACCAGCTCCATCGCCACCGAGGTCCAGAACACCTGCACGCGCCGCCGCGCATAGACCTTCTGCTGCTCCAGCAGCGCTTCCAGCCAGAAGCGGGTGTGATCCAGGTTGTCGTAGATGATGAGATCGCGGCCGGCCAGCTGTTCGACGCGTATGGTGTCGAACTTTTCCAGCGGGTCGCCAGGGGGAATGGCGCAATACAGCTGCAAACTGACCAGCGGCTCGGCCACCACGCCCGGGTGCTGCCCCCCATAGAAGCACACGCCCATATCCACCTGGCGCGCCGCCACCCATTCGACGATGCGCGCCGAACTGCGCGTCTGCAATGCCACGGAAATATTGGGCCGCTCCGCCATGAAGCTGGCCAGCACGTCCGGCATGACGGTCAAGGACAGCAAGGGCAAGGACGCCACGGTCAGGTGACCCTGCTTTTCGCTGCCCAGATCCTTGATGAAGCTATCCAGCTGCGAAAGACCGGAAAAAAGCCGGTCGACCTGGCCATAAAGCGCCCTGCCTTCGGGCGTGGGCAGCAGACGTCCGCCCTTGCGCACGAACAACGCCACGCCCACGCGGCGCTCCAGCTGGGCAATGTACTTGCTGGCGGCAGGCTGCGAAATCAGCAGCACCTGCGCCGCCCGCGACACCGAGCCTTCCCGCATCACCGCCCTGAAGATTTCTATCTCTCTGATGTTCATGCGCCGACTATAACTATTTAGCTATAGACATGGCAATTATTGGTATTAGGCAGTTATGTAGATTGTTCCTAGGATGATCGCTCGACTTTTATCCAGGACCCATCGTGTCGGAAAACTATGCATCTATGGAATTGCCGTTCGGCCCGGACGTCTATGCCGCGAACCTCTCGCTGCTTGCGCGGGACATCCAGGCCCAGGGCCTGGCGGCGGCCATCCTGTTCGACCCCGAGAACATCTACTGGCTGACCGGCTACCGTTCCATCGGCTACTTCACCTTCCAGTGCCTGGTGGTCACGGTCGACGGCGGCATCGCCATGGTCTCGCGCCAGGTCAACCACGCCGTAGCGACCGGCAATCGCAACATCGCGCGCTTTATCGCCATCGATGACATCAGCGATCCGGTCGAGGTGCTGGCCGGCTATCTGCGAGACATCCTGCCCAGCGGCCGCATTGGCCTGGAAACGGCTTCCGGCTACCTGAGCGTGGCCGCCTACAAGCAATTGCAGGCCCGCCTGGGCGAACGCCTGGCCGACTGGCAAGGGCCTATGGAAGAGGCGCGCAAGATCAAGACCCCGGCGCAGCTGGGATTCATGCGCCAGGCCGCGGATGCCGCGGTCGCCGGCATCGATGCGGCGGTGCGCGCCATCGCCGTTGGCGCCACCGAGAACGATCTCGCCGCTGCCATGCTGCACGGCGCCACCAAGGCCGGAAGCGAATACACCCGCGTGCCGCTGGTGGCCGCAGGCCGCGCCAGCGGCGTCTGCTTTACCACCTGGCAGCGCCGCGAGCTCAAGCAGGGCGATCTGGTGTTCCTGGAGGCCGCGGCCAACATCAACCGCTATCACGCCATGATCTCGCGCAACTGCGTGGTCGGCCGCGCCACCGAGCGGCAGCGGTTCCTGGCCGGCACCGTCATCGCCGCGCTGGACGCGGCCATCGATGCCATCCGTCCCGGCGTCACCTCCGCCCAGGTGGACCAGGCCTGCCGGGCGGTATTCGAACGCGCCGGGCTGGCGCAGTACTTCGACCACCGCACGGCCTACGGCATAGGCATCGGCTTTCCGCCCAACTGGGCCGAAGGGCGCTTCCTGGCGCTGCGCCCCGGTGATCCCACCGTGCTGGAGCCCGGCATGACCTTCCACCTCGTGCCCTCGCTGTTCATGCCCGAAGGCGGCTTCATGGCCAGCGAAAGCGTGGCCGTCTCCGAGGACGGCTGCGAAGTGCTCACCCGCTACCCGCGGGAGCTGATCGAAATCGACGCCTGACAACCAAAACCGGCGCACCAACAACATACAAGGGGAATTGCCGTGTTGAAGAACTGGATGTATCCAACCATCGCGGTCATCGGGGTGCTGCTGTTGTGGCACGTCTCGATACCGCTGTTCGGCCTGCCGGCCTATCTGCTGCCGCCACCACTGAGCGTGCTCGAACGCCTGTGGGCGGACTCGGCATTCCTGGGCCATCACAGCTGGGTCACCTCCGTCGAAACGCTGGGCGGCTTTCTGCTCAGCATCGCGGTCGGCATACCGCTGGGCATCGTGCTGGTATGGTCGCGCCCGCTGGAGCGCGCCATCATGCCGCTGCTGGTGGTTTCGCAGGCGTTTCCCAAGGTGGCGGTCGCGCCGCTCATCATCATCTGGTTCGGCTTGGGCCTGTTCCCCAAGATCCTGATCGCCTTCTCGGTGGCCTTCTTCCCCATCGTGGTCAGCACGGTGGCGGGCATGCGCTCGGTGGACGCGGACCTGAACGACCTGGCGCGTTCGATGCGGGCAGGCGCCCTGCGGACCTTTCTGCGCATCCGGCTGCCGTATGCGCTGCCGCAGATATTCTCCGGCCTGAAGGTCGCCATCGCCTTCGCCACCGTGGGCGCGGTGGTAGGCGAATGGGTGGGCGCCGAGAGCGGCCTGGGCTATGTGCTGCTGTCCGCCAACGCCAACCTGGACACCACGCTGCTGTTCGCCGTACTGGTCGCGCTCATGCTCATCGGCCTGGTCTTCTACTACCTGGTCGAGTTTTCCGAACGCTTTCTGATCCCCTGGCACATCAGCGTGCGCAGCGACGCCCTGCCCTCTGTCTGACCCCGCCCTCCGGAGACACCATCATGAAATTCACGACCCGACTTGTCTGGACCCTGGCCTGCCTGCTGACCGCAGGCGCAGCCAACGCGCAAGAGAAATTGAGCCTGCGCCTGGACTACAGCATCTACGGCACGCACGCGCCGCTCTACTACGGTATAGACAAGGGCCTCTACAAGGCCGAAGGCATAGACCTGAGCATCGGCGAAGGCAGCGGCTCCAGCAACACCGCCAAGCTGGTTGCGCAGGGCATCGATCCCATCGGCTTCATGGACTACGGCACCATGCTCAAGGGCGTCGCCGCGGGCATGCCGCTGAAGGCCGTTTTCGCCGTGCACCAGCGCTCGCCCATGGTCATCATCAGCCATGCGGACGCTCCGGTGCGCGCGCCCAAGGACCTGGAAGGAAAGGTGCTGGGCATGAGCGCGTCCGAATCGACGGCGCAGATGTTCCCGGTGCTGGCCGCCCTGAACGGCGTGGACCAGAAGAAGATCAACGTCATCGCACCCGCCGTGGGCACCAAGACCGCCCTGTTCCTGCAACGGCGCGCTGACGCCATCACCGGCGTGACCTACTTCCATATCCCCCCGCTGGAAGCGCAGGGCGCCAAGGTGCATTACTTCTTCTATGCCGACTTCGGCGTCAACGCGCTGGAAGGCGGCCTGGCGGCAAATACCAAATGGCTGGAGGCCAACCCCGACACCGCGCGCCGCTTCCTGCGCGCCACGCGCAAGGCCTACGAGGCGGCTCAGGCCGATCCCGCCGCCTCGGTCGACGCCCTGGTGCGCCAGCGGCCGGAGCAGGCGCGCAACCGCGAGCAACTGGTGCGCCAGTTGCAGCTTTCGCTGCAGGCAGCCGGCACACCCAACACCAAGGGGCTGCCGTTCGGGGTCTCTTCGGAAAAGGACTGGCAAGCCATGGTCGACCAGTTCGTGCAGTCGAACCAGATCGCCAGCCCGCTCCCGACCAGCGCCCTCTACACCAACGACTACAACAGGGAATAGACATGGCACACCACGCAGCCCTGGCGCTCGCCCCGGAAGCGGGCGCGCCCGAGACCGCCATCGACATCCGCGGCATGGTCCAGCGTTTCGGTTCCTACGTCGCGGTCGACGGCATCGACCTTGCCATACCCGAAGGCCAGTTCCTGTCCGTGCTTGGCCCGTCCGGCTGCGGCAAGAGCACGCTGATGCGGGCGGTCGCCGGCCTGACGCCGCCCTCCGCCGGCGAGATCTGCGTGCTGGGCGAGCGCGTGACAGAACCGGGCGCCAACGTGGGCATCGTGTTCCAGCGCGCAGCGCTATTGCCGTGGCGCGACGTCGCCAGGAACATCTCGCTGCAGTTGGAGATGCGCAAGCTGCCCGCGGCGCGCTACGAGGCCCGGCTGCGCGAACTGATCAAGCTCAGCGGGCTGGAAGGCTTTGAGCAATGCCTGCCGCACCAGCTGTCCGGCGGCATGCAGCAGCGCGTGGCGCTGTGCCGCGCGCTTATCCACAACCCCGACATCCTGCTGATGGACGAGCCCTTCGGCGCCCTGGATGCGATGACGCGCGAAGCCATGAACCTGGAACTGCAACGGGTCTGGCTGGAAAGCAAGAAGACCGTCATGTTCATTACCCACAGCATCTCGGAGGCGGTATTCCTGTCCGACCGCGTGGTGGTGATGAGCAAGCGCCCGGGCCGCGTGGCGCTGTCCGTCGACATCGACCTGCCGCGGCCGCGCGACTACACCATGGTCGGCCACCCCAACTTCGTCAAGGCGACCACCGCCATACGCGAGTGCTTCGATGCCGCGGGGATGACGGAATGAACCCCGTCCGCTATGACGCTGGCCCCTACCCCCGGGCACGCATCGCCTTCCTGTGCGTGGCCAACGCCGGCCTGACCGAGGGGGAAATGCACGCCATGGCGCCCGAGGGCGTGGGCCTGAGCTTCGGCCGCGTGCCCATGGCGACGGCCTGCAACGTGCAAAGCCTGGCCGACATGGAGGGAGGGCTGCTCCAGGCCCTGGACAGCCTGGTTCCGGGACGCCGCGATATCGACGTGGTCTGCTACAACTGCACCGCCGGCAGCTTCGTGATCGGCAACGACAAAGTGCGCGCGCTGCTTGCGCAGGCCCGGCCCGGCTCGACCGCGGCCACGCTGCTGGATGGCGTCGCGGCGGCGCTGGCCGCGGTCGGCGCCCGCCGCCTGGCCATTGCGACCGCGTATGACGACGCGGTCAATGAACTGGAGCGTGCCTACTTCGAAGGCGCCGGCCACGAAGTCGTTTCGCTGCAGGGCCTGGCCCTGCCCGATGACGAGACCATGAACCGCGTCTCGCCCGACTATCTGTACGAATTCGCCTGCGCCGTGGACCGGCCCGATGCGGACGCCGTCTTCGTCAGCTGCGGCGCGCTGCGCTCCACCGCCGTCATCCAACGCCTCGAAGAAACGCTGGGCAAGCCCGTCATCGGCAGCAATCAGGCCAGCATGTGGCATTGCCTGCGGTTGGCGGGGGTCAACGACCGGATCGACGGCCACGGCCGACTGTTCCGGGAACATTGAAATATGGACTCGCCATGGATGAAATCGATACCCGCTTGATCGGCATCCTGCGCCGCAACGCGCGCACGACGCTTGCCGTCCTGGCCAGCAAGGCGGGCGTGTCGCGCGGCACGGTCTCCAACCGCTTGCGCAAGCTGGAAGACGAGGGCGTCATTGCCGGCTACACGCTGAAGCTGCGCCCCGACTCCGATCAGGACGGGCTGCGCGCCTGGATGGGCATTACCGTAGACGGCAACCAGACTCGCGCGGTGCTGGCCAGCTTGCTGGGGGAACCCAGCATCGAGCAGTTGCACGACACCAACGGCCGCTGGGACCTGTTGGCCGAAATACGCGCGGACTCCACGGCCGATCTGTCCAAGGTGTTGGAGCGCGTACGGTTGATCAAAGGCATCGCCGCCACCGAAACCAGCATCCTGCTCGCGACCTACCGCTGACCACAGCGCAGGCGCCAGTACGCTACGCCGGCTCGGGAGCGCCACGCAGCCGGATCTGCGCGACGGTTCTCTCCTCCCGCTGCTCCAGCAGGAATTCGTGCCTGTCCGGATACCTCAGCGCCAGGCGGCGGCACAGATTCCCCAGTCCGCTCCCGCCTTTGGCCAGATCGAAGGGCGCATGCAGCCGGCCGGGATTGTCCACTTCAATAAGCAATTCCTCGCCCTGCAGGCGCGTGCGTATGCCGATCGGAAAATGCCCGTGCTCCGAACGCATGCCGTGCTTGATCGCGTTTTCCACCAGCCCTTGCAGCGTCATGTGCGGAAGGCTGATCTCCAGCGTGGCCGGATCGATCTGGCAGCGCAGTTCCAGCTTCTTGTCGAAACGCAGCGCCTGTATGCGCACGTAGGCCTCGGCGGCTTCGATCTCCTCTTCCAGCCTGGACAGGCCGCGTCCGCGCCGATCCAGCGAGTAGCGCAGGTAGTCGGCCAGGCTGCGGGTCATTTCCTCCGCGATGGCGGGACGTTCGGCGATCTCGGCCACGATGGTGTTGAGCGAGTTGAACAGGAAGTGCGGCTCGATCTGCAGTTGCAGGTGTTCGAGCTCCAGCTTCAGGGAACGCGTTTCCGCCTTCATCTTGGACAGGCGCTCGGTGCGCGCGCTCAGCTCGGCCGACACGCCGAAGTAGATCAGCGTCCAGATCGAGAGCATCCCCATGTAGTAGAGAAAGCCCAGCCGGTACTGGTTGCCCGGCAACACCCGGATCGCGCCGGGCTGGAACAGGCCATGAATGCCATAGGCGATCGATGCCAGCAGGGCCGAAGCGGTCAGGCAGAACAGCACCGCGCAGACCAGCACCAGCAGGGGCGGATCGCCCTTGCCCGCACGGCGGCCATGCAACAGGGCCGCCGCGCTGGTCAGGACGAATGCCAGCGGCTCCAGCGCCACCGTCAGCCAGAAGGCCGCGTTGGCATTGCCGAATATCGCCAGCCGGATGAAGAAGCCCACCACCGCCAGAAACAGCCACCCCAAGGTCTGCGCCCGCCAGAAGCCGAGCGACGATTCGCCCGGACTCAAGCCCTGGCTGAAAGATGTGAATCTCATGGACGCGCCCTCCGGACCTGCAAAGGGTTCTCTGGAAACGGCATAGGCCTTATATTTACCCGGCTGCCAGACCGGACGACTATACCCGCCACACCAAGGCGCCAGGGAGGAAAATGCTGCGTGTGCTTGTCATCGACGATGAAGCCCCGGCACGGCGCTACTTGCGCCGGCTGCTCGAAGCCTCGGCCGACGTCCAGGTCGCGGGCGAAGCCGCCACCCTTGAACAGGCGCGGGCCCTGATCCGCGAACATCGTCCGGATGCCCTGTTCCTGGACATCGAACTGACCGCTGGAACCGGCTTCGATTTGCTGAATGAACTGGACGCCCCGCCCGCCGTCGTCTTCGTCACCGCGCACAGCGATTACGCGGCCCGCGCCTTCGACGTCCAGGCCGCCGATTACCTGCTCAAGCCCGTGCGGCCGGATCGGCTGGAACAGACGCTGGCAAGACTGCGCCCACGCGCCAGCGGCCACCTGGCGCTGCGCACGCGCAATGGCACCAAGCTCATCAAGGTCCATGAACTGACCATGGCGCAGGCCCAGGGCGACTATGTGCTGCTTTGCAGTGCCGCCCACGCCAACGAGCTGATGCACATTACCTTCAAGCGCCTGGCGGCCCAGCTCCCCTGCCCGCCCTTCTGCGCCTTGTCCCGGTCCGTCATCATGAATCTGGAGCATGTCTCTCATCTGTCGCAGCTTCCCGGCGCGCAGGCAGAGGTGGCCTTCAACAACGGCGTCGCTTCTGTAGTGCTGGGCCGGGTCGCTACCCAGCGGCTGCGGCGCGCGGTGGCGCAACGCTGACGCGCCCGGCGCGGCGTTCAGGCCGGCGCCGGGGGTGGGCCGCTCTGCCGCGCCGACTCAAAACGTGCCGATTGTCGGCGAAGGCCCGGGAGAGATCACGACTTTTTCGACGAAACGCGGATTTGCCTCGACCAAATGCCGGTCCGGCGAGCGGCTTCAATAGCCTGTCGGGTAGCCATCCTTGCGATGATCCGACGCGGCCAGATACCCCCCTTGCTCCAGCCGCATGGCCATCTGCGCGCTGCCGAACTCCAGATCGAAGCGCGGCGCCACGTCTACCTTGTGGCCGAAGGCGCGCAGCTGCTCGACGGCTTCCGGCGGGCAGTTCCATTCCACCGCCACGCCGACGTTGTCGTCCTTGATGCGCCAGCGCGGGGCGTCGCTGGCAGCCTGCGGGTTCTGGCCGAAGTCGGCCAGCCGGCTGGTGACTTGAAGATGGCCCTGCGCCTGCATGGAGCCGCCCATCAAGCCAAAGCTCATCAAGGGCTGCCCGCCCTTCATCAAGAAACCGGGGATGATGGTGTGGAACGGCCGTTTTCCCGGCGCCACCACGTTGGGATGCCCAGCCTTGGTGGAAAAGCCCCAGCCCCGGTTCTGCATGGCGATGCCCGTTCCCGGCACCACCACGCCGGAACCGAACCCCTTGAAATTGGACTGGATGAACGACACCATGGTGCCGTGCCGGTCGGCAGCGGTCAGATACACGGTGCCGCCGCTGTGCGGATTGCCTGGCCGCGGCTCGCCCGCCCGGTCCGGATCGATCAGCTTCGCTCTTTCAGCCAGATAGGCTGGATCCAGCAGCTGCGCGCTGGACACCTTCATGTGGCCCGGGTCTCCCACGTGCTCGTACAGGTCGGCGAACGCCAGCCGCATGGCCTCGATCTGCAAGTGCAGCGCGCGGCCGCTGTCGCGGCCACAGCCCGCCAGGTCGAAGTGTTCCAGCATGCCCAGCGCCATCAAGGCGCCGATACCCTGCCCATTGGGGCCGATCTCGAACAGTTCCAGGTCGCGGTAGCGCATGCCTATCGGTTCCACCCAATCGGCGGTATGGCTCGCCATGTCGGCCTCGGTGATGTAGCCACCCGTGTTGCGCGCATGGGCGGCGATCGCCGCAGACAGTTCGCCGCGGTAGAAGCTTTCGCCCTTGCTGCGGGCGATGCTCTCCAGCGTGGCGGCCTGGCCCGGACTGCGGAAGCGTTCTCCCGGCAGGGGCGCGCGGCCGCCAGGCGCAAAGGACTCGGCGAAGCCCGGCTGCCCGCTCAGCCGCGGCACTTGTTTCTGCCACTGGCGATGCACCGTGGGCGAGACCAGGTAGCCGTCCCGCGCATAGCGTATGGCCGGCTCGAACAGGTCTTCGAACGGCAGCGAACCGAATTTCTCCCAGATCGCGCGCCAACCGGATACGACGCCGGGCACCGTCACACTGCCCCAGCCTATGGAATCCATGCCGTCCAGATGCGCGAACCTGGCCGTCTCCCAGGCGGCCGGCGCGCGCCCGGAAGCGTTCAGTCCGTGCAGGCGGCCGCCATGCCAGACGATGGCGAACATGTCTCCGCCAATGCCGTTCATGCACGGCTCCACGACCGTCAACGCAATGGCGGTGGCCAGCGCCGCGTCGATCGCGTTGCCGCCGCGCGCGTACATCTGCAGGCCGGCTGAGCTGGCCAGCGGCTGCGACGTGCTGACTACGTTGTCCGCCAGCACCGGCATGCGTTGCGATGGATAGGGCAGCTGCCAGAAGGGGTCGTTGGATATGGGCATGGGAGTCCGATCATTTGCCTGCGGTGATGTTCAAGGCCTTGACCTTGTCGCGCCAGAATGCCTGCTGGTCCAGGATGAATTGCGGCAGGGTCTTGGCCGGGATCTCGCTGATCTGGAAGCCCTGGGCCTCGATGGCCTTGCGGAACCCGGCATCGGCCTGTGCCCGGGCCAGCGCGCCCGCCACGATGTCCAGCCTGTCCTTGGGGGTACCCTTGGGCGCCATCAGCGCGAACAGGTTCTCGGCCTCCAGGCCCTGCACGCCCAGCTCCTTGAGCGTGGGCACGTCGGGCATGACGGGCAGGCGCTTGGCGGAAGCCACCCCCAGCACGTCGATGCGGCCGCCCTGCTTATGCGGCAGCGAGCTGGTCACGCTGTCGAACATGAAGACCGATGCACCCGAGATCACCTCGGGCAGGGCCTGGCTGCTGCCCTTGTACGGAATCTGCAAGGCATCCACGCCCGCCTGCTCCTTGAAGATCTCGCCTTCCAGGTTCGACAGCGTGCCCGCGCCCATCGACGCGTAGTTGTACTTGCCCGGCGCCGCCTTCAGATAGGCCACCAGGCTGGCATAGTCCTTGATGCCCAGCGTCGCCGGCGTGACCAGGATGTGCGGGGCGCTCGCTATCGCGCCCACCGCGTCGAAATCGCCGTCCAGCGACACCTGCTGCTTGCCGTTGAGGGCTTCGTAGATGGAATTGGACATCACCGACGAGATATACAGCGTGTAGCCATCGGCCTCGGAACGCGCGGCGGCCTGCATGCCGATCAAACCGCCCGCACCGGGCCGGTTCAACACCACCACCGACTGGCCCAGCGCGTCTCCCAGCTTCTGGCTCAACTCGCGCGCCAGGACATCGGTGGCGCCCCCCGGCGGAAACGACAGGATCAGCTGCAGCGAACGCTGCGGAAAATCCGCCGCCCCCGCTCCTGCTGCCGCCGACAGCGCAAGCGCGGCGAAGGCGCGCTTCAGGAAGCCCAATCCTTGCGAGCGCGTGACGGCGCGGCTCGATTTGCAAACAGTAGCCATGCGATTCCCCTTGGTTGAAGAGCCGCCGGCCGGGTCTGTTGCCCTTGTGTCCTGACGGCCCTGGTCGGCCCATTCTATGAATTGCTTTTGCGGCAATCAATATCAATAATTAGCATGCCAATTGCCATATTGAGAATCACCACATGCTCAGCACCGCGCACCGGTATTTCCTCGAAGTCGTACGCGCCGGCAGCATCAAGGACGCCGCGGCAACCCTGCACGTAGCGCCTTCGGCGATCAGCCGGCAAGTCGCGAAACTGGAGCATGACTGCGGCGCGACCCTGTTCGAACGCCGCCCGCACGGCATGGAGCTGACCCGGGCCGGCGAAATGCTGGCCGACTATGCGCGCCGTGTTTCCATGGATGCCGAACACGTGCTGCGCGATATCCGCAGCTTGCGTCATGCGGAACTGACCACCATCCGCATAGGCTCCAACGAGGCCGTGGCGCGCAACGTGCTGCCGCCCATCCTGGGCGCCTACCGCGCCCTGCACCCCGACGTCGCGTTCCAGGTGCACATCGCATCGCCCGGCGTGGTGACGCAACGCCTGCGCGACGGCGGCATCGACCTGGGCCTGGCCTTCAGCCTGAACGCGGGCAGCGGCATCGCCGTGCGCTACGAAATCTTCTCGCCCGTGCGCGCCATCATGGTCCCGGGCCATCCACTGGCCGGGCGCACCAGCGTGTCGCTGGACGACCTGCGCCGCTACCCGATCGCGCTGACGGACTCCGGCACCACCGTGCGCCTGCTGTTCGACAATTCGGCCGCCGGCAGCGACGGGCCGCCCTTCGATGTCGCCTATTCCAGCAACTCGTCATCGGTCATCCGCGCCATCGTCGAGGCTGGACACGCCGTCACGCTGGCCGGCGAGATTACGCTCGCCGAACCGCTGCGCCACGGCGCGCTGGTGGCCGTGGCGTTGCAGCAAGCCGTGTTCGCCGAACGCACGCTGCAAGTGCAGACCGCCAGCCATGCCCGGCTGCCCGAAGCGACGGACGCATTCATACAGCACCTGATCGAGGCGCTCTCCGCGGGCCACCCTCCACGCGATTCTTGACTTGCCGCAGGCTTGCCGCAAAACTCAAAGCTCCACGCGCGCAGGCATGGCCGGGCGCGGCAGGCCCCGATTCAATGGTCAGAGAGAATGATCGAAGGAGCTTTGCATTGACCCCTGCAGCGATGCCCAGACTGAAGTTGCGCCGGCTGGTCACCGTGCTGGCGCTCGCCAGCGGAGTCATTGCCTTCGCCAATACGCTATACGCGGCCTACCTGGTCCAGCGCGAACAGCTGATCGCCAATACCCTGGAGGCCAACCGGGCCTACGCGGTCAAGCTGGCCGAGGTCACCGACATCTACATCGAATCCATACAGCGGCAACTGGTCCTCTCCGCCGAACGCGCCCCCGGCCTGCTGGGATCGAAGTCCGCCATGGAGGACGAGCTCGCGCGCCTTGTACATCAGACCGACGGCGCCATGACCGCCGCCATCGCCGACAAGAGCGGCACCGTCCTGGCCACCGCCCCGGCCAATCCGGACTTCGAGGGCAAGACGCTCGTCGGGCAGCAATTGGCAGCCGGCCAGAAAAGGCTGTCGGGACAGATCTCGACGCCCTATGTGGGCATGGCGGGCCACCTGATATTGGCATTTTCAGAGCCCTACCTGGATTCCGCGGGCACCTTTGCCGGCACGATCATCACCGCCCTCCCCCTGCAGCAAGGCAATGAATTCGACAAGCTGGTGGGCGACCATTTCTATCGCGACGGCTCCTACCTGTACGTCATCGATGGCGACGGGAACATCATTTATCACAAGGACAAGGAACGCATCGGCACCAGCGAAAGGCACAACGCGGTGGTCGAAGCGGTGCTGCGAGGCGAGACCGGGGCGATGCCCGTGGTCAACACCCGCGGCACGCACCTGCTGGCCGGATACGCCGCGCTCAAGAACGGCGGCGGCGGCGTGGTGGCGCAGCGCCCCCTGGACGAAACGCTCCGCCCGCTGCAGAGCCTGACCAACAGGATCGTGCTCTATGCCCTGCCGGTGGGCCTGCTCATGTTCCTGCTCATCTATCTGTTGGGCCGCTGGATCTCCAGACCCCTGGAGGAGTTGGCGCAGGTCATCGAACGGGACCAGCCCGGCGCCTCGGGCGGCGACCTCGGCAAGATCAAGGGCTGGTACTACGAGGCGGCGCGGCTCAGGAACGCCGTCACCATGAGCCAGAATTCCCAGACCAGGCGCATCGACAAGCTCAGCTCCGACACCATCACCGACCCGATGACCGGCCTCATCAATCGAAGAGGCCTGGCATTACAGATCGCCGCGCTGCAGCGGACTCAGCAACCGTTCGCGGTGCTGGCGCTGGACCTGGACCACTTCAAGCGCGTGAACGATACCTTCGGGCACGCCGCCGGCGATCAGGTGCTGATCGCACTGGCCGGCATTCTCAGGACCTGCGTCCGGGCGGAGGACGCGCCGTGCCGTGTCGGCGGCGAAGAGTTCCTGATCCTGATGCCGGACGCTTCGCGCGACATCGCGGGGAAGGTGGCCGAACGCATCCGGGCGGCGACGGCAAGCCAACTCATGCCGCAGGCGGTAGGCCATGTCTCGGTTTCCATCGGCATCGCGCTGTGGCCGGCCGATGACCCCGATATCGACAAGGTCATGGCCAAGGCCGATCAAGCCTTGTACCAGGCGAAGAATTCAGGGCGCGATCGGGTGCAGGTCTGGTCGGCTGCGAGTCCGTAGCCCTAGCCCTGATCCGCGGGCCGCCGCGTATACCTCGCGGCCAAGGCGTGCGCGACCCGTTCGGCGTATCGCTGCATGAGGGCCGCCAACGTTTCGAGGTTCTTGGATTTCAGGCGCTGGAATGGGCCGCTGACGATATCGCGCTCAATTGCATCGGCCCCGGAGCGGTGATCACGGAGGGGCTGGCTGGCGAGGCCGCGCAAGCCATGCTGGACCGCCTGGTCTCCGCCACGCCGATGGGGCGGGCCACGTCGGTCGAAGAAGTCGCCGAGCTGGTTGCCTTGCTGGCCACGCCGGCTGGCCACCTGATGACGGGCCAGCTCCTGCAGATCGACGGCGCCGCGCATCTGGGCAGCGGCCTGCACAGGATGGCCACGCACTGAACACCCGGCGCTGCCGATGCATTGACGCATCGGCAGCGCCGCCCTTCAAAACTTCGGCGCGCGCTTCTCGATGAATGCGGTGACCGCCTCGCGATGTTCGGCTGTCTTGTGGGCCAGCGCCTGATAGCTGGCGGACAACTCCAGCAACGACGCCAGGCTACTCTGCTGCCCTTCACGCAGCAGGCGCTTGGTCATGCGCATGACGCCGCCCGGGTTGGCGGCGATCTTCGCGGCCAGCGTCCTGGCGGCCGGCAGCAGCTCCGCCGCCGGCACCACCCTGCTGACCAAGCCGCAGGCCAGCGCATCCTGCGCGCTGATGGCCTCGCCGGTGTAGGCCATTTCACTGGCCTTGGCCATGCCCACCGCGCGCGGCAACAGCCAGGCACCGCCATCGCCGGGCACGATGCCGACGCGCACGAAGCTCTCGGCGAAGGTGGCCGTATCGGCAGCGATGCGGATATCGCACATGCAGGCGATATCCAGGCCGGCGCCGATGGCCGGGCCGTTGACGGCACAGATGACGGGCACGTCCAGGCCATGCAGCGCAAGTGGAATGCGTTGGATGCCCTGACGATATTCTTCGCAGATGCGTTCTGGCGTCAGCGCATCGTCGAAGAAACGGCGCATGTCCTTGACGTTGCCGCCCGAACTGAAGATCGGTCCCGCAGCGGTCAGGATCAACACTTTCACGCCTGCGTCCTGCCGTATGTCAGCGCACAGCTGGACGATTTCTTCGATGGCGGTGTTGCCGGTCAGCGCATTGCGTGTTTCCGGCTGGTTCATGGTGGCGACGACGATACCGCCGTCGCGTTCAATCTGCAGGAATGCCATGCAAGAATCTCCTCTAAGCCAGCTTAAGCCGGGACGTCGGTAATCGCGCGCACCAGGTCCAGCGTCGGGCCTGCGTGCGCGAACAGCGCTACGCCGGCCGCGTCCTGCCAGTAGGCCTCGCTGCCCGCCGTCTGACGCCAGGCATGCAGGCGGCGCGTGTAGAGCTGCAAATCGTATTCTTCCGTAAAGCCTATCGCGCCATGCACCGCATGCGCCAGTTCGGCCACCACCAGCGCCGCCTCGCTGCAACGCGCCTTGGCGACCGCGACCCGCAGTCGGTCCGGCGCCACGCCCTCGGCATGGCAACCCAGCTGCGCCGCCATGCGCGCAGCGCAGACATGCTCGCTCATGACGGCCAGTTGATGCTGGATGGCCTGGAACTTGCCGATGGGCCGGCCGAACTGCTGGCGTTCATTCGCGTACTGCAAGGTGCGTTCCAGCACGCTGCCGAGCGCGCCGGCCATCTGCGGCGCGACCACGCAGGCCTGCAAGGTCCGGATGTCGATGGCCGCGTCGATCGCCACCAGCGGCGCGGTCGCGACCTGGGTCGGCTCCCAGCGCAT
>NZ_DATCUY010000410.1:0-9984 GCF_036567245.1 Achromobacter sp.
GAACCCGCGGCTGCGGCTTCGGCCGCCGCGCGTTCCTGAACCAGCCGGGGCCCGCGCCCCGGCGGTTTGACCCTACGCAAGGTTGATGCGGCGTCTCTCTGATGTAATGACCTCGTCAGTGAAGTGGTCATTACTCAGGAGAAGCAAATGAGAAGGGCAAGCGCGTTGCTGGCGGCAGGGGTCGCCTTGAGCAGTTGGATCGGCCTGGCCAGTGCGGCCTCGCAGGAACCGATACAGCCGGTCGAGCCGGCGGTCATCAAGGAGCCGGCCAAGGTCGAGTTGGGCAAGAAGCTTTTCTTCGACCCACGCCTCTCGCGCTCAGGTGCGATTTCCTGTAATTCCTGCCACAACCTGGGCATGGGCGGCTCGGACAATCTCAAGGCATCGATCGGCCACAAGTGGCAACAGGGCTCGATCAATTCGCCCACGGTGCTCAATTCCAGCCTGAGCATCGCCCAGTTCTGGGACGGCCGCGCCAAGGATCTGCGCGAGCAGGCGGGCGGCCCCATCGCCAACCCCATGGAAATGGCCTCCACCCACGAACTGGCGGTGCAGGTGCTGAACTCCATCCCCGGCTACCGGGCCGAATTCAAGCAGGTCTTCGGCAAGGACGACATCACGATCGAAGAGGTCACCGGCGCCTTGGCGGCGTTCGAGGAAACGCTGGTGACGCCCAACTCGCGCTTCGACCAGTGGCTGCGCGGTGACCAGAAGGCGCTGACCGTGCGCGAGCTGGCGGGCTATGAACTGTTCAAGAACAGCGGGTGCGTGGCCTGCCACAACGGCGTGGCGGTGGGCGGCAACTCGTTCCAGAAAATGGGTCTGGTCACGCCCTACGTCACCGAGAACAAGGCTGAAGGCCGCGCGGCGGTGACCGGCAAGGACGCCGACCGCTTCAACTTCAAGGTGCCGACGCTGCGCAACGTGGCGCTGACCTATCCGTACTTCCATGACGGCGAGGCAGCCACGCTGACGCAGGCCGTGGATGTGATGGGCCGCTTGCAGCTGGGCCGGACCTTCACGCCGGACGAGAATGCGCAGATCGTGGCGTTCCTGAAGACCCTGACGGGCGATCAGCCGGCCTTCCAGTATCCGCTGCTGCCGCCGTCGGAGGACGACACGCCCCGGCCCGAGCCCTTTGTGAAGTAGGCGGGTCGCCTACTGGCGGACGGTGCGCACGTCCGGCGGCGGCCCGGCTTCGAAGTTGCTGCGCCACGGGTTGATGTCCAGTCCGCCGCGGCGCGTGTAGCGTGCGTAGACCGTCAGTTGCTCCGGCCGGCAGGCCTGCATGATGTCGCTGAAGATGCGCTCGACGCAATGCTCGTGGAATTCCGCGTGCTGGCGGAACGACACCACATAGCGCAGCAGCGACTCGCGGTCTATGGGCGCGCCGCGGTAGCGGATCTGTACGCTGGCCCAGTCGGGCTGGCCCGTCACGGGGCAGTTCGACTTCAACAGGCGCGAGGCCAGCGTTTCCTCGACCACCTCGCCCGGGCGGGTGCGCAACACTTCGGGCGCGGGCTCGTAGGTGTCGATCTCGATGTCCAGCTTGTCTATATAGATGCCGTCCATTTCGCCCATCTGCAGTTCGGAGAAACGCTGCGGCAGGAAGAAATCCAGCCCCACCGGCGCGCCTGCGGCGGCGCTCAAGTCGCGTTCCAGGCGGCCGCGCAAGGCGGCCGAATTGACCAGACGGGTCTGGTTGAACGAGTTCAGATAGAGCTTGAAGGACTTGGACTCGATGATGTTGGGGCTGTCGGCCGGCACCGAGAAGGTGGCCATGGCCACCCGCGGCTTGCCCTTGGCGTCCAGCCAGGACAGCTCGTAGGCATTCCACAGGTCCACGCCGGTGAAGGGCAGCTTGCCCGCTTCCAGGTTCAGCGCTGCGCGGTTGTGCGACCGGGCGATGGGGAAGAGCAGCGAGGGGTCGTATTGCGAGGCGTAGGCCACGCTCTGGCCCAACGGGCCGTGGGACAGCGTCATAGCGGAGTCATCGGAAACTTGAAGAATGGACGCATTGTAGGCGCTGGCAAAAAAGCCTGATTTTCCATATCGTGAAATGTAACCTTCGTCATGTGAAAGCCCCTGCTGCGCAGCAGCGGGAACCCATTTCACAGATGATAATTGCGTTTCGCAATACGAAATTGAATTTGTAGTCTATTGATTTATAAGAATAATATTTTTCGTCTTGTATAAGACATAAGCCCACATTGCTCCGCAGCAGAGGCATAGACTTTGTCCAACGATTCACGCAATGCAGGACGCGAATCTTTTGAAGTCTTCCCATCACTGACCAGGAGCATCACCATGAGCCACCGCGAAACCGAAATCCGCAATCTGCAGAAGGACTGGGCCGAAAACGCCCGCTGGCAAGGCATCAAGCGCGACTACAGCGCCGAGGACGTCATCCGCCTGCGCGGCTCCATCGGCGTGGAACACACGCTGGCGCGCCGCGGCGCCACCCGCCTGTGGGAACTGCTGCATAGCGAGCCTTTCGTGAATTCGCTGGGCGCCCTGACCGGCAACCAGGCCATGCAGCAGGTCAAGGCCGGCCTGAAGGCGATCTACCTGTCGGGCTGGCAAGTCGCCGGCGACGCCAACCTGGCCGGCGAAATGTATCCCGACCAGTCGTTGTACCCCGCCAATTCGGTGCCGCAAGTGGTTCGCCGCATCAACAATTCGCTTGCCCGTTGCGACCAGATCCAGTGGATGGAAGGCAAGAACCCAGGCGAAGAAGGCTACATCGACTACTTCGCGCCCATCGTGGCGGATGCCGAAGCCGGTTTCGGCGGCGTGCTGAACGCCTTCGAGTTGATGAAGGCCATGATCGACGCCGGCGCCTCGGGCGTGCACTTCGAAGACCAGCTGGCCTCGGTCAAGAAGTGCGGCCACATGGGCGGCAAGGTGCTGGTCCCGACCCGCGAGGCCGTGGCCAAGCTGGTGTCGGCGCGCCTGGCGGCCGACACGATGGGCACGCCCACCGTGCTGCTGGCCCGTACCGACGCCGACGCGGCCGACCTCGTGACCAGCGACGTCGACGAAAACGACCGTCCCTTCATCACCGGCGAGCGCACCGTCGAAGGCTTTTTCCGCACCAAGGCCGGCATCGACCAGGCCATCTCGCGCGGCCTGGCCTATGCCCCGTACGCCGACCTGATCTGGTGCGAAACGTCCACGCCCAACCTGGAATACGCCCGCAAGTTCGCCGAGGCCATCCATCGCCAGTTCCCGGGCAAGCTGCTGGCCTACAACTGCTCGCCCTCGTTCAACTGGAAGAAGAACCTGGACGACGGCACCATCGCCAAGTTCCAGCGCGAGCTGGGCGCCATGGGCTACAAGTTCCAGTTCATCACGCTGGCTGGCTTCCACGCGCTGAACTACGGCATGTTCGAGCTGGCCCACGGCTACGCCCGCCGCCAGATGAGCGCCTTCGTCGAGCTGCAGCAGAAGGAATTCGCCGCCGCTGAAATGGGCTTCACCGCCGTCAAGCACCAGCGCGAAGTCGGCACCGGCTACTTCGACGCCGTCACGCAGACCATCGAAGGCGGCCAGTCCTCGACCACGGCGCTGACGGGCTCGACGGAAGAGGCCCAGTTCGAACATGGCAAGGAGCAAAAGGTCGCCTAAGCGCGGCAGGAGAGTTATGCAGTTGTAGTTGCTGTTGTAGGGTGGATTTGGGTGCCTTCGGGCACCCTTTTTTTGACTGGGATTCTCGCTTCGGTGTTGCCCTGGCGTTTCTTAGAGTTGATGAATTGGATCGCTGAACGTAGTTTCGAGTGTTTGGCCGACCACTACGGCAATGCCGCTGCTCGGCTGAGTTCACCTCAGTTTCAGAATGCCTCAAGAAATTCCATCCGCACCGGCCCTGCCCGTGGTGGCAGCCTTCGATTTCGACGGAACGCTGACCTACCGCGACACGCTGATCCCGTTCCTGGCGCGGGTGTCGTTGTGCAAGCTGCTGCTCGGCTTGACCATGGTGTCGCCGGCCCTCGCGCTGCTCATGTGCGGCAAGCGAGGCAATGACCACGGCATGGCCCTCAGGCAAAGCGCGAAGCAACGCCTGTGCCGCGTCGTGTTGCGCGGCCGCAGGCAGGCCAACCTGAAAGAGCTGGCAGTCCGTTGGGTCCCCGGCATCGCACTGCGGCCTGACATGCTCGCCCGGTTGCGGACACACCAGCAGTCAGGCCACCGGGTGGTGATTGTCAGCGCTTCGCCGGACCTGTATCTCGGGGAAATGGCCCGGCGCCTGGGAGTTGAACTCCTCTGCACCGGACTGGAAACAGCCGACGGTCGGCTGACCGGACGTTTCAGCACGGCAAATTGCTGGGGGCCGGAGAAGGTGGCGCGCCTGGAATCGCGTTTCGGACCTGTCGGTGGCTACGAGCTGCACGCCTACGGAGACAGCGGCGGCGATGCCTGGCTGCTCAAGGCTGCGGATTGCGCCTGGCTCAATGGCAGGAAGGTGGTCCGATGATGCCGGTGCTGAGCCTGTTGCGTCCTCATCAATGGCTGAAGAATGGATTTGTGCTGCTTGGACTGCTGTTCGGACAGAGCTGGAGCGACCTCGATCTGATAGCGGCCGTGGGTGTCGCGTTCGTGGCCTTTTGCATGGCATCCAGCGCCGTCTATGTGCTCAACGACTACCACGACCGCGAGGCCGACGCGCGCCACCCCAGGAAGAAGATGCGTCCCATAGCAAGCGGCAGCGTGAGCCTGCACACTGCCCGCACGCTGGTGGCCGCGCTGGTTGCGGGGGCGCTGCTGCTGCCGGCAGGGGCCGGCCTGTGGGCAGTGATGGCGGCCGTGGCTGCCTATCTCGTCCTCAATATCGCCTACACGTTCAAGCTCAAGCATGTCGTCCTGGTGGACGTGTTCTGCATTGTGGCGGGCTTCATGATCCGCCTGGTCTGCGGAACGTACGCGGTGGGGATCACGCCGTCGCGTTGGATGCTGCTTTGCTCGTTCATGCTCACCTTGTTCCTGGGGTTTGCGAAACGCCGCGCGGAGTTCGGTCCGGCGCTGTCCGAAGGCCTGGTCATGCAGGGCTCCACACGTCTGGTGCTCCGTTACTACTCGCCTCAACTGCTCGACGTGCTCATGGCCATTACCGTAAGCATGACGATACTGACCTACGGACTCTATACCTTGGATCCCGCGACAGCGGCCCTGCATGGCACCGAAAACCTGATCGTTACCTTGCCCATCGTGACCTTCGGCGTGTTCCGGTACCTGTACCTGATCTACGGGCAGGGAGCCGGCGAAGACACCGGCCTGGATCTGCTGTCCGATGCGCAAATCCGCTTGGCGGTAGCTGCCTGGGCCCTGGCAGTTTTCTTTCTCGTCAGATAACCATGCCATATCTACTTCTATTCCTGGCTAGCGCCTGCAGCGCCGCCGCGAGCATCGCCTTGAAGGTTGGGGGAACGTCCCGGGGCATGTCCTTGTTTGGCGGGCAGGGCGGGGCGTCATACCTCCTGGCCATTGCCTCGTACGGCGCTGGCTTCGGCTTTTACGCGCTCGCGCTGCGCCGGTTGGATCTCACCCTGGCATATCCGCTGATGGTTGCCATATCCATACTTGGCATCTTCGCGTATGGCGCGTTCGCTGGCGCCGAGGAATTCGGCTCGTTTCGCCTGGCGGGAGCAACGCTCATCGTCCTCGGCGTCTTTCTTCTCTCTCGATAAAACCTGACCCGATGATGACGCGATTTTTTGGCAGCCGCTTCTACAGCGGTTTCCTGTTGCTGCTTTTTTTCCTGATGGCGGCTGCAGCCTCGTTCAACGGCTTCTATACGAAGTGGCGCTTGAACGACGGCCATCCCTCGCTGGGGCTGTCGTATATGGTTGAAGGGACGGCAGCTCGTCCCTACGTCTATCGGCAGCTGCTGCCAGCCATGGCCAACCAGATTCAGAGCCTGTTGCCGGTGGCGATCCTGGCGAGGATTTCCAGCAGTCTGTCGGACCCGCGCAAGATAAACAGCCGGTCCAGCCTGGCGATGAAGTACCCCGAGTCAGAGGCATTGAAACCGGCCGTCGCATTGCGCTATTACATCGTCTATTACCTGACGTTTTTCGCCCTGGTCGCCAGCCTCTACGTCATGCGCCGACTTTGCCTGCGGGTGGGGGCGACAGAACCGGCGGCGATAGCCGCGCCGGCAATCATGGCCTTGCTTTTGCCTTTCATGCTGACCGAGGGCGGCTACTTCTACGACTTCACCGAAGTGCTCTTCATCATGAGCGCCGTGACGCTCGCTCTTGGCGTGGAAACGCTGCGCTCGTGGCGAGCGCTTCTCCTGCTGGTGCTGGCGGGGCTGGCGACGTGGAACAAGGAGGCATTCTTCTGGTTTACGCCAGCGCTCTATCCGCTGCTGCGCGCGCACTTGGACCGCATCCGGGCGGCCGGCCTGGTTTCGGCCTTGATGCTGGCCGGCGGCTGCGTCTACCTGGCGATGCGTTTGCGATACGCCGGAAATCCCGGTTCGACCGTGGATTTCCAGCTGTGGGACAACTTGCTGTTCTACGCCGATCCCGGCAACTGGTTCCGCACTGAAAACACCTACGGCGTCCTGTTGCCGCGCGGCTTCAGCCTTGTATTCGTTCTTGTCTTTGCTGGCCTGGGCGTGAAAGCATGGCGCCGCCTGCCCGCTACCTTGCGGGTCCACGGAGCGACAGCGGCGGCGATCAATCTGCCCTTGTTTCTGCTGTTTTGCTCCCCAGGCGAAATGCGCAATCTCAGCATGCTGTATCCCACGCTGACCTTGCTGATTGCCTGCGCGCTGTCGGCGTGGCTGAGCATGCCCGCCCGGTCAGGCCCGGCAGGGCGCGGGACGGAGGCGGCCGACTAGGCGGCCGACTAGGCGGCCGGCGCGCCTGGCGTATCGTCAGATCCCGAAGAACGCCGAGTACACCAGCCGCTCTTCCACCACGCGGCGCTGTTGCGTGGCGCCGGCGCGCCGTTCGGGCACGGAATTGTCAGTGTAGTAGCGCTCGTACTCGCGCACCGCGATGCGCGCCGGCTTGCCACCGCTGTCGGGAAGCGTGACGCTGGCAGACCAGATGACCGGGTCCAGCAACTCGCCCAGGAGGGGACCTTCCAGCACCGGCGGGAAGCGCACCACCGGACCGACGACCACGTTGCCCAGCCGCGACAGATCGGCCAGCGTGGTGGGAGTGGCGGTCTCCAGGATGGGTAGCTCGCGCATCCGGTCTATGAGAATGGGGCCTGGGCCGGGCGGCTGCGGCGCCGGTCCCGACGGGTCCAGCAGGCCCGACGCCAGCACCGCGGCATCGCTCCAGGCCAGGTCGCTGTCCAGCGCCGGGTCGCGCGTCTGCAGCACCAGCTCGACGCGGTTGCGGCCGCTTTCGGCAGTCTGGCCTATGCCGGGGATGAAGGAAATATTCAGGTATTCGGAATCCAGCGGGAATTTCATCGGCCCGTGCGCGGGCACCACGCCGCGCAGGCTGAACGCCAGCCGACCGCGCTTCTGCTCGAACACGGCGCGGCGGCGCGGCAACACCTGGGAGAACTCGGCCTGTACCACCCGCGACAGCTTGGCCGAACTGATGGCATTGGGCTGATAGCGCGCCAACGCCAGGCGCACGAAGGGCATGTAGCTGCGGCCTGGATCGAGCTCGATATCGCAGTACCAGCGCGCGCGCTCGTCGCTCCAACGCACGCGGTGTCCGACCACATGGACCAGCTTGGCCGGGATCTCTTGCAGATAGACCTGCTCGTCGGTGACGCGCGCGGAGAAGTCCGACACTCGCGCCTTGTGCTTGGGTTGGGGCGTCTCCCACAGCGGATCCATGCCCCACTGGGTCACCAGCGGCGTCAGCGGATTGGCGATGTCGGTGAAGTTCTGGCCGTCGCCCGCGATCACCACGCCCAGCAGTTCGCCGTCGCCAGAGGAGAACCAGGGCCGCTCCAGCCAGACCCGCAGGCCGTTGCCCAGCCGCGTCACGTCCAGCTTGCCAGCGCCGGCCGTTTCCTGCCAGCGGAAGGTCGGCACCACGTACGTGAGGACCGGGGCGTCGGGAGGCGCGCTGGCGCGCACGACGGTATTCTGCGCCCGGCCGTCGCGCCTGAGCACCGGGGCGCCGGGGTCGTCGTCCGCGCCCACCTCCACCAGCGGGCCGTCGGCGACGGGCCCCAGCCGCGTGACCTTGTCCGCCTGCTCGTAAAGCGAGGGCGGCAGGTATTCGCGGAAGCGTGTGGCGGCGCGCAGGCGGTAGCGGATGAGCCGGAAGCGGGTGTCGCCGAATTCATGACGGTCGCCGCGCGCGCGCAGCTTTCCTTCTGCATTCAGTTGTTCCTCCACCGCGTTGCTCAGGCTGAAAAGGTTGGCGTAGTTTTCCGACAGGGGAATCTCGGCCAGCACGCCATGGCCGGCCTGGCGTTCCGGACGCAGCTTCTGCAGGTCGTCCACCCATTCGTGCCAGTCAGCCTCGATATCTACCTTGCCGGTGGTGGGGCCGTGCAGCCGTACGCGGGCGTACAGGTTCGCGTGGGCGTCGCCAGGCCCGCGCTGCGGTTCCTCGGCCATCAACAGCAGGGGATCGCAGATCGGCTGTTGGGTTGCATGGACCAGTACCAGCGGACGATAGGGCGTGACCATCCAGCAGCCGCCCAGCACGGATGACAGGCGCAGCGTGGCGCGTTCGCCTTCGTTGTTGGCCCAAGCGGGTATGCCGAAAGTGTTGGCCAGGCCGGGATTCACAAAGCTGGAGTAGCGTAGGCGGGCGATGCGTCCTTTGGGCAGGTAGAAGGTCAGGACCCGCTTGGCCTCGTCCCAGGTGGGCAGGCCATCGTCGAGAAAGTCTTCCGAGCAGGGCGGATCCGTCAGGGTGGCGCGGCGCTCTTGCAGCACGATGCGCAAGCCCAGCGTGTCTGGCCACTTGGACCCGTGCGCCACCAGCAGCACCAGCTCCTGGGCAGGCGTCAGCGCGATGACGGCGCTGGGGCCCAGCACTTTGGGCCCCGTGACGCCGGGCAAGGCGTAGCCTGGCTGGGCGCGCAGCGCGATGCCGCCCGCCGCCGGATCCGGCAGATAGGGCGTGAGCACCTGGGCTTCGCGGTGGATGACGTACTGCCCGGCGGCCAGGCGCTCGCCGGTAGGCTGCTCGGCCGAGGGCTGTTGCGGCGGCACCCGATCGGTGGTGGCCACCTTCTGCAGCGCCTGCGGCGTCACCAGTTCTATGTCCGTATCCGGCCCCTTGTCGTACAGGGTGGCCGCATCGCGGGCCGCGGTCTCATAGGCCTGCTTGATGCCGGCGGGATCGCCCATAATGGCGTCGAACAAGCCGTGGGTTTCGCATTGCAGCTGGGACGCCTTGGGCGGCACCACATGGCGTTCGTTGACCGCCGTGTACGCGAAGTCCTTGGAGGCGTCCTGCTGGCGGGCATGCTTGAAGTCGGGACTTTCGAGGTAGGCCGCGGGGTCCAGCCCGGTATTGCTGCGGATCACCATGCGTTCCAGCGATTCGCCTTCGCTCAGGCGGGCGCGCTGCACCAGCGCCGGAGGATCCACGGGTTCGAAGCGCCAGTAGACGACCGGCTGCGTGGCGTTGTCGTCCTGCTTGAGCGAGGGATCGTCGAGCGCCAGGCTGTTGCCGGCCAGGTCCACCAGGCGTGCGCGGAAGCGGTAGGGCATGCCGAAGCGCAGACGCGGCAGGCTGCCCTTGGCAGCAGTGAAGCTGACCGCCAGGCCGTTGCCTTTTTCCGTGGCCGTGTCCTGCACCTCTTCCGGCGTTTCGCCCTGCACCCCGCTATCCGGATCCACGCGGTCGCGCAGCGTGCGCCCCGGGCGCGGCGCGACCAGGCTCCAGCCGGTCCAGCGGAACAGGGATTCATGCAGGTACTGGTCTTCCGGATCCTCGCCGCCGCTGGTGGAGGCGCCTTTCACATAGCCCTCGTCATCGGGCAAATGCAGCGGCGCGCCGCCATCCGTGCAGCGGTAGGCGCCGGCTCGCTGGCACAGCGAGCGCC
>NZ_DATCUY010000411.1:0-6251 GCF_036567245.1 Achromobacter sp.
GCGGAAGCGGCGGGCGCTGCGTCGGATTCCGATGTGCTTGCGGCCCGCGAGGCCCGGGAAGCAGACGCGCCGGCCGCAGGCGATGTCCGGGGCGACCCTGCGGATGGTCTCGCAGACAAGCCGGCGGACAACCCCGCGAACGCCCCGCCTTTGGGCGAGCCCGGCATCGTTCCGCGTTAGCGCCTGCCCCCGTGGATGCCCGCGCATCCGCGGGACGGGATGCTAGGCCGGGATTTCGCCCGCCGCGCGGCGTTGCATGATGTCTTCGACGATCACCAGCGCCGCTTCCAGCGTGAATTCGCCTTCCGCGACCTGATGCACCGCCGTGGCTGCGTCGATGGTGGCGATTTCCATGACTTCGCCGTCCCGGTTGGCGGGACGGACGTCAGCCGCGAGCACGCAGGTGCTGGTCAGGACATCTTCCACTTGATAGCCCTCGGGCAGGCGGCGGTGGATGCGCAGGATCGTGCGCAGGGGCGAGCGCCGCGTCAGGTCGGGCTCGTCCAGCCCTGCTTCTTCACCGCATTCGCGCACCAGCGCCAGCTCCAGGTCTTCGCGGCTGCCGGCCAGGCCGCCAACCAAGGTGTCCCACATACCGGGATCGGTGGACTTGCTGAGCGCGCGGCGCGCGACCCACAAGCGGCCGTCCGGCGTCCACGCGTTCAGGTGCACCGCTTTGGTAAGCAGGCCCAGCGGCCGCACTGCCGCGCGTTCGATCACGCCCAGCGCTTCGTCGCCATCCAGAACGTCCAGCAATTCGTCGCGCCAGCCGCGCAGGCAGTTGGCTTGGCGCAACAGTTGCGCGGCCTGTTCGAGCAAGCTATTCAGGTTTGCGCCGGGTTGCAGGTCCGCACCGATGCGCAAGGTGTCTCCGTCCGCTGCGATGCCGGGCGCGCCGCGCAACGCGTCGCAAGCCGCATGCGTGGCCCAGCCGCAGCGGCGCCCCGCTATATATAAAGCGCGCGCGCCTTCCGGGGCGAGCTCTTGCGCGCGGGCGCGCAGGTCGGCGTACAAGTCGGACAACTGCTTGGGCATCGTGGAACCGTGGTGATGATGTTGCCGACGATTTTATGCCACCCTGTTTTACGGCGCGCGGTCAAGGGGGCGCGGCCAGATGGGGGCAGGGTCGATGAATTCAAGGGCACTAACTTACATCTGTTTGCGCGTCCGCTATAATCCGGCAGTTTCTTTGTGATTTCGAGTGGGAACGACAGGGGCCGCTCTATCTCCCTGCCACGCCCTACCATCTAATAATTGCGCGTTGCCCGGTTCCGGCGACTTCCGCCACTAGCGAACGGACCTTCGCGCCGTGTTTCGAGGTAAGCATGAAGAAGTGGAGAGGGATACTGGGGGCTTGTGCGATGCTGATTGGCAGCGTGGCAGGTGCTCAGGTGCAAGACATGCCCGGCGGCCCGAAGGTCAATCAGCTCAACCTGCATGAAGGTGTCACGGCAATCTCGCGCGACATCATGTGGTTGCATTGGATGTTGCTCACGATCTGTATCGTGATCTTCATCGGCGTCTTCGGAGTGATGTTCTACTCCATCTGGGCGCACCGTAAATCCAGGGGCCACAAGGCCGCGACCTTCCACGAGCATCTGGGCGTGGAAGTTGCCTGGACCGTCATCCCGTTCATCATCGTCATCGCCATGGCGTTGCCCGCCACCAAGACGGTGGTCGCGATGAAAGACACCTCCAGCGCCGACCTCACCGTGAAGGTCACCGGCTATCAATGGAAGTGGGGCTACGAATACCTCGATGGCTCGGCCACCGGCATCAAGTTCCTCTCCACGCTGTCCACGCCGCGCGCGCAGATCGAGAACCGCGAGCCCAAGGGCGAGTTCTACCTGATGGAAGTGGACAACCACCTGGTCGTCCCCGTGAACAAGAAGGTCCGCATCGTGCTGACCGCGGCCGACGTCATCCACTCCTGGATGATTCCCGACTTCGGCGTGAAGCAGGACGCCATCCCCGGCTTCCTGCGCGACACCTGGTTCAACGCCGACAAGCCCGGTATCTACCGTGGCCAGTGCGCGGAACTGTGCGGCAAGGATCACGCATTCATGCCCATCGTCGTGGAAGTCATGGCGCAAGCCGACTACGATAAGTGGGTTGAAGACCAAAAGAAGAAGATGGCGGCAAACGCCGACGATCCCAATAAAGAGTGGACGGAAGCCGAACTGGTTGCCCGCGGCGAAAAGGTTTTCGCGGCGAATTGCGTGGCCTGTCACCAGGCCAACGGCAAGGGCATCCCGGGCAGCTTCCCCCCGCTCGACGGAGACAAGGTTGTTCTGGGCCCGAAGGCGGAACAGATCAACACCGTGCTGAAGGGCAAGCCCGGCACCGCGATGGCGGCATTCGGCGGGCAGCTCAACGATGTCGAGATCGCAGCGGTCATCAGCTATACGCGCCATGCCTGGAGCAATGCAGGCAAGGGGCAGGACCCGACGGTTCTACCGAAGGACGTGGCGGCTGCGCGCTGATAGCGCGCCCCAGGTCACACCCCGCAGAACCGGTTCCGTTTAGTTAGAGATACCCTGCCGGCCCCGTGAATCGGGCCCGGCACTCAGCAGGAAGGAGTCCATCATGAGCAGCGTCACTGTAGACCACGTGTCGCCGGGCCACGGCCACGGTCACGATGACCACCACCACGCCATCCCCACCGGCTGGCGTCGCTGGCTTTTCGCCACGAATCACAAAGACATCGGGACGATGTACCTCATCTTCTCGTTCGTCATGCTGCTGGAAGGCGGCACGCTGGCACTGCTGCTGCGCACCGAGCTCTTCGAGCCGGGCCTGCAGTTCTTCCGCCCCGAACTTTTCAACCAGTTCACCACCATGCACGGCCTGGTCATGGTGTTCGGCGCAGTCATGCCGGCCTTCGTGGGCTTCGCCAACTGGATGATCCCGATGCAGATCGGCGCTTCCGACATGGCGTTCGCCCGCATGAACAACTTCAGCTTCTGGCTGCTGCCGGTGGCTGCGATCATGCTGACGGCATCGTTCTTCGTGCCTGGCGGCGCCACTGCGGCCGGCTGGACGCTGTACGCGCCGTTGTCGCTGCAGATGGGCCCGGGCATGGACCTGGCGATCTTCGCGCTGCACATCATGGGCGCCTCGTCCATCATGGGCGCGATCAACATCATCGTCACCATCCTGAACATGCGCGCGCCCGGCCTCACGCTGATGAAGATGCCGCTGTTCTGCTGGACCTGGCTGATCACCGCCTTCCTGCTGCTGGCCGTGATGCCGGTGCTGGCCGCCGCCATCACCATGGTGCTGACCGACCGCCATTTCGGCACGGGCTTCTTCAACGCCGCCGCCGGCGGCGACCCGGTGCTGTACCAGCACGTGTTCTGGTTCTTCGGGCACCCCGAGGTCTACATCATGATCTTGCCGGCGTTCGGCATCGTGTCGGCCATCGTGCCCGCGTTCGCCCGCAAGAAGCTGTTCGGCTACGCCTCGATGGTCTACGCCACCGCTTCCATCGCCGTGCTGTCCTTCATCGTGTGGGCGCACCACATGTTCACCACCGGCATGCCGGTGACGGGCCAGCTCTACTTCATGTACGCCACCATGCTCATCTCCATCCCGACCGGGGTGAAGGTGTTCAACTGGGTCGCCACGATGTGGCGCGGCTCCATGACGTTCGAGACCCCCATGCTGTTCTCGATCGGCTTCATCTTCGTGTTCACCATGGGCGGCTTCACCGGGCTGATCCTGTCGGTGGCTCCGATCGACATCCAGGTCCACGACACCTACTACGTGGTCGCGCACTTCCACTACGTTTTGGTGGCGGGCTCGCTGTTCGCCCTGTTCGCTGGCGCCTACTACTGGGTGCCCAAGTGGACGGGCCGCATGTACAGCGAAAAGCTGGGCAAGCTGCACTTCTGGTCGACGTTGATCTCGTTCAACGTCACCTTCTTCCCGATGCACTTCCTGGGCCTGGCAGGCATGCCGCGCCGCTATGCCGACTACGCCGGCCAGTTCACGACCTTCCACCAGATGGCCACCATTGGCGCGTTCTGGTTCGGCCTGTCGCAGCTGATCTTCCTGTGGGCGATGGTGCGTTGCTACCGGGGCAAGGGCGAAGTGGCCTCGGCCAAGCCGTGGGAAGGCGCCGAAGGCCTGGAATGGACCGTGCCCTCGCCCGCGCCTTTCCATACCTTCGAAACCCCGCCCGAAGTGAAGTGAAGCAGCCTTTCATGTTTCAGGTAGCACAGCAATGACACCCGAGCAGCGCCGCCGCAACAAGATCGCAGGTCTGGTCCTGCTGGCTTTCGTCATCGCCGTGTTTGCCTGGACCGTGTTGCGCGGCTCGGCGCTGTTGTCCGGCGTTGCCGTCAGCTAGACCACGGCCATGAGCGACGACCTGCGCGAAACCTCCCAGCGCAAGCTGAGTTTCCTTCAGACCATGAAGGCGGTGGCGTGGGGGTTTTTCGGGGTGCGCAAGGGGGCTGGCCACCGGGAAGACGTCGCCAAGCTCAACCCGGTCCATGTGATCGTGGCGGGGCTGCTGGCAGCGGCCATCTTCGTTACTGTGCTGGTATTAATTGTGCGTTGGGCCGTTTCCAGCCTGACTTGAATCACTTAATTCTATAAATCTGTACCAGGGAGAAAGCCATGAGTGCAAGCCACTCGGTTCAAGGTAAAGAGGCACCGTACTACTTCGTGCCCGCCGATTCGGGTCATCCCGTGCGTACGGCTGTGGCGCTGCTGTTCATGGGCCTGAGCGCCGCGGCCTGGATCAACGGCGTCAGCTGGGCCAAATGGACCCTGCTGGGGGGCTTCATCGGCTTGATCGTGGTGCTGTATTACTGGTTTGGCGACGCCATCCACGAATCCGAGATCGGCCTGAACAGCAAGCGCATCGACGGCTCCTACCGTTGGGGCATGAGCTGGTTCATCTTCTCGGAAGTCATGTTCTTCGCGGCGTTCTTCGGCGCCCTCTGGTACACGCGCACCATCACCACGCCGTGGCTGGGCGACATGGACCACCGCCTGATGCTGTGGCCCGACTTCCAGGCCGTGTGGCCGAACTTCGGTCCCGCCGGCGTGGTCGAGCATTTCCAGACCGTCGGCCCCTTCTGGCTGCCCACCATCAACACCGCGCTGTTGCTGAGCTCCGGCGTCACGCTGACCATCGCCCACCATGCGCTGCGCGAAAACCATCGTGGCAAGACCATCTTCTGGCTGCTGGCCACGGTCGTGCTGGGTTTCCTGTTCGTGACCTGTCAGGCTTACGAATATCACCACGCCTATACCGAGCTGAACCTGAAGTTCAATTCGGGCGCCTACGGTTCGCTGTTCTACATGCTGACGGGCTTCCACGGCTTCCACGTGCTGCTGGGCGCCACCATGTTGACGGTCATCCTGATCCGCCTGATCCGCGGCCATTTCACGGCCGATCATCACTTCGGTTTCGAAGGCGCTGCCTGGTACTGGCACTTCGTGGACGTGGTGTGGCTGGGCCTGTACCTGTTCGTGTACTGGTTCTGACCGTTACGCGGAACAAATGAAGCGCGCCAGTTCTTGTGCGAGAACTGGCGCGTTTTACTCATCTGCGATCGTCGTGCATTTCCGGGAACCCGCGTCCCGGATGCCTATCTAAGGCCTGTGCTTTCGATCCAGCCCATGTGATGGGCGAACAGCACGAACAGGAACAAGGCCACCGATAATCCGATGCGCACCGTCAGCGCGTTGACCGTGCGGCTGGTGGTTCCCTTGTCCCGCATCAGGTAGACCAGGGCCGATGCCAGGCTGGCCAGAATCCCGATGAAGGCCAGGACGACGAAAACGCGCATGGTGGTCTCCGGACGAATCAGAGTAGTTAGTGTAGATATATGGCCCGACCGCATTCAACCCGATACACGGTAGCCGCCTTGCTGTTGCTGGGCGTCGCCGTGATCATCCTGGCATCGCTGGGGCAATGGCAATTGCGCCGCGGTGACGAGCGACGCGCCATTCTGGCCGCTATCGAAGCGGGCCGCAAGCAAGCGCTGCTGCCCTTGACCCCGGCTACCGACCCCGGCCAGATGACCGCCTGGCGTTCGGCCCAGGCCTCAGGGGTCTGGCTGCCGCAATTCAGTGTACTGCTGGACAACCGCAACCACGACGGCAAGCCCGGCTACTGGCTGGCTACGCCGCTGCTGCTGGACGCCGATGCGCGCCGCGCCGTGCTGGTGTTGCGTGGCTGGATTCCGCGCGTCATGGGGACCCAGGGGCAAGGCCCCGCGCAGCCGCCGCTGCCC
>NZ_DATCUY010000412.1:0-12302 GCF_036567245.1 Achromobacter sp.
GCCGCATGTTGGGCGGCACGCAGCGCCAGTCGGGCATCATGGCAGCGGCTGGCCTGGAAGGCGTGCAGACGATGGGCGGCCGGCTGGCCGAGGACCATGCCCGCGCGCACCGCCTCAGCGCGGGCATCAACCGCCTGGGGCCAGCCATTTCGGCCACCGAGCCACAGACCAACATCGTGCAGGTCGAGACCGCCGCGTCCGGCAGGAGCAATACGGAATGGGTCGCGGCGCTGCAGGCGGCGGGCCTGTTGGTGCGCCCCTGGGGCCGCACGCGGCTGCGCTGCGTGACCCATCGCCACATCGGCGACGCCGATATCGACGCGGCCGTGCGGGCTTTCGAAACGGTGCTGAACGCCGGCTGATCTGCTCCGTTCCGCGGGGTGGGCGCGATGCGATAATGCCGCATGACCACGACCCATCTTTCCCGAAAAGACTATCTCTGCGCACTGGCGGTCGTGGTCATCTGGGGCACCAACTTCGTCGCCATGAAAGTCGGCATGCGGGGCCTTTCCCCCATGCTGCTGGGCGCCCTGAGATTCGCGCTGGCGGCCTTCCCCCTGATTCTCTTCGTGCGCGCGCCGCGCCTGCCTTGGCGCTGGGTGGCGGCCTACGGGCTGGTGCAGGGGCTGGGCCAGTTCGGGCTGCTCTTCACCGCCTTGAAGTTCGGCATGCCGGCAGGCATGGCTTCGCTGGTGATCCAGACGCAGGCGTTCTTCACGCTGCTGCTGGCCGCGCCGCTCCTGCATGAGCGTGCGCAGCGCCATCACTGGATCGGGCTGGGCGTGGCGGCGATGGGACTGGCGGTCATCGCCGGCGGCCGCGGCGAAGGGCCGGGCCAGATGACCATGCTGGGCTTTGCGCTGACACTGGGCGGCGCGTTCATGTGGGCCGTGTCCAACATCATCGTGCGGCTGGCCAGCCGCAAGTCGCCCGGCTATGACCCGTTTGCCTTTATCGCCTGGAGCAGCGCCGCGCCGGTGCTGCCTTTCCTGTTGCTGGCCGTGCTGATCGACGGCTGGGAACCCGTGGTGGGCATGGTTATCGGCATGGGCTGGGGTGAGGTCCTGTCGGTGCTGTACCTGGCGGTGCTGGCCACTTTGGTGGCCTACACGCTATGGACGCAATTGTTGACGCGCCACGCCGCTGCCAAGATCGCGCCATTCTCGCTGCTGGTTCCCGTGGTGGGACTGTGGGCCGCGTCAGTGGCTTTTGGCGAGCGCCTGGAACCGCTGCAATGGCTGGGCGTGGCCTGCGTCCTGGCCGGCCTGCTCTTCAACCAGCTGGGCGGGCGCTGGCTGCGCACACGCTGAGCCGTCCGGCCGGCGTTTTTCCCACTTTCCTGGCCCTATCAGCCGAGCAGACTAGGCCATAACGCCGAGCAGACACGGCGGCCTCACAGCTGCTCGAAACGGATGTAACGCTTATCGGTGTACTCCCGGCGCGTGGTGATTTCTTCCACGCTGGCGCCCGGAGGGCCTCGCCGCAGCCATTCCAGCATGTGGTCGACCTGGTCGGCGGTGCCCTGCACCAGGGCTTCAACCGTGCCGTTCGGCAGGTTCTGCACCCAGCCCGTGGCGCCCAGCATGTGGGCGCGCCGGACCGTGGCGTGGCGATAGCCCACGCCCTGCACGGTGCCGGTGATCGTGACGTGCACGGTCTCGATATGGGTATCGGCTTTAGGGTCTTGCATTGTTTCTCTCTTGGATGAGGCGCCGCGCTCGGCGATGTACGTAGACGGTAGTGACTACGGCGGATGATCTATAGGCCCGGTGGGCGCCTGGCGATACGTTAGAGCTCATGTCAAAACGTGCCAACGGAAACACCGTTACCAGAGCTTGGAGAAGCCATTATGGAAGAGACCAGTTTGTTGTCGGAAGCCGAGACAGCGCGGTACAGGGAACAGGGCTACCTGGCCCTGAAGGACATGTGCCCGCAGGACGAGGTGGGTTACATCCGCAGGACGCTGCTCGACCTGTTCGCGAACAAGACCGGCTACAACGAGGGTGCGCAGTATGACTTTGTGAGCCGCGACGACCCGTCCAAACCCGCCAAGTTTCCCAGTTTGCACGATCCGCGCCATTATGCCCCGGGCCTCCTGAAGACCGAGTACCACGAGCGCACCCTGGAGCTGGCGCGCCAGCTGCTGGGGCCCGAAGCCGCCCTGTACGGCGAGCACGCCCTGCTCAAGCCCGGCCCGCACGGACCGGAAACCCCGTGGCACCAGGACGAGGCCTTCCGCTCGCCGGACTTCATCTACAACGAACTCAGCATCTGGCTGGCGCTGCAGCCGGCGACCCTGGAAAACGGCTGCATGCAGTTCATCCCGGGCTCCAACCAGTGGGACGTGCTGGAGCATCGTTCGCCGGGCGGCGACAAGACCCTGCATCCGCTGGAATGCTGCGGCGACTTTGCCCGCGACCAGGCGGTGCCGGAACCGCTGGATCCGGGCGGCATCACGGTGCACGACGCGCGTACCCTGCATTTCACGGGGCCCAACACCTCGCCGTCGCCGCGCCTGGCCTACATCCTGATCTACAACACGCCGCCGGTCTACAAGCCTGGACGCCGCGAGTTCCCGTGGCTGGAAGGCCGCTGGACCGACAGCCAGACCCGCAAGAAGCAGTGGCACAAGCGCGGCGGGCTGGCCGTGGACGTGATGCGGCGCCTGCCGGGCGCGCGGCTGACCAGCCCGCGCTGGGTGGCCTGGGCCACGATCCGGGCGGTGTCCAAGGTCTGGCCGCGATAACGGGGGCGCAGGGGCCGCAAGAGTCCCTGCGATAAGGGGGGCGAACGAGGCCGGCAAGCGACGCTTGCCGGCCTCGGCGCGTATACTGGGCGGCGTTGCGGGCCCTGGGAGGCCCGCGCAATCGCTGGAGCTGCCCGCAGCTGGCGGCCCGGCCTCTAAAAATAACGAGTCGCAGCTGGCGCCCCATCACTCCATAGATCACTCCATGACCGCTAACCTTTCCAAGATCACCTGCGTCGAAGATCTGCGCGCCATTGCGCAGAAGCGCGTGCCGCGCATGTTCTACGACTACGCGGATTCCGGCGCCTGGACCGAAGGCACTTACCGCGCCAACGAAAGCGATTTTCAGAAGATCAAGCTGCGCCAGCGCGTAGCGGTGAACATGGAAGGCCGGTCGCTGCGCACCACCATGGTGGGCCACGATGTCGTCATGCCGCTGGCGATTGCGCCCACTGGCCTGACCGGCATGCAGCACGCAGACGGAGAAATCCTGGCGGCCAAGGCGGCGGCGGATTTCGGCGTGCCCTTCACCCTGTCCACCATGAGCATCTGCTCGCTGGAAGACGTGGCGCACGCCACCAAGAAGCCCTTCTGGTTTCAGCTCTATGTGATGCGCGACCGCGAGTTCGTCGCCAACCTCATCGACCGCGCCAAGGCCGCCGGCTGCTCGGCGCTGGTGCTGACGCTGGACCTGCAGATCATGGGCCAGCGCCACAAGGACATCAAGAATGGCCTGTCGACGCCGCCCAAGCCCACCCTGCGCAATCTCATCAACCTGGCGACCAAGCCGCGCTGGTGCATGGGCATGCTGGGCACCAAGCGCCGCACCTTCGGCAACATCGTCGGACACGTCAAGGGCGTGGACGACTTGTCCTTGCTGTCGTCCTGGACGGCCGATCAGTTCGATCCGCGCCTGAGCTGGGACGACGTCGAATGGATCAAGCAGCGCTGGGGCGGCAAGCTCATTATCAAGGGCATCCTGGACGTCGAGGACGCGCAGATGGCCGCCAATAGCGGCGCCGACGCGCTCATCGTCAGCAACCATGGCGGACGCCAGCTGGACGGCGCCATGTCGTCCATCGCCGCCCTGCCCTCGATCGCCGATGCGGTCGGTTCCAAGATCGAGGTGTGGATGGACGGCGGCGTGCGCTCCGGCCAGGACATCCTGAAGGCCGTGGCGCTGGGCGCGCGCGGCGCCATGATCGGCCGCGCCTTCCTGTATGGCCTGGGCGCCTACGGCCAGGCTGGCGTGAAGCGCGTGCTGGAGATCCTGTACAAGGAAATGGATACGACGATGGCGCTGTGTGGCCGTCGCTCGATCGAGCCCGGCGACCGCAGCATCCTGCTGCCCGGAACCTACCCGAACTGAACGGTTCGGCGGCCCATGAGAAAAAGCCTGGATACGGTAGCGTGCCAGGCTTTTTTCGTTGGCGCGCCGCTCTGGAAGAGCGCATGAGCAAACGCAGGAGCCTTCATGACGCGTAACAAACAAGACGGGTCGCGCCGCCCGGGCGCGGGCAAGCGGCTGCTGAGCGCAGTGCTGGCCGCGTTGCTGTCGGCCGGGGCCGCGGCGCAGCAGACCACGCTGCATGTGGGCATGAACGGCGGCGACATGGCGCGGGTGTTCACGCAGCATGTGTTTCCGGCTTTTGAGCGTGCGCATAACGTCCGGATTGTGGTGGAGCCGGGCATATCGACAGAGGTGCTGGCGCGGGCCCAAGCCGAAAAGGACAAGCCGCGGTTGCATCTCATGTTTCTGGACGACGGCATCATGGCGCGCGCGATATCCATGGGGCTGTGCGCGCAGCTCAATGACGATCCGGTGTTGAAGGAGCTGTATCCCACCGCGGTGAAGAAGGACCGCATGGCCGCGGGCATCGATATCGGCATGACCGGCCTGGGCTACAACACCAAGGTGTTTGCCGAGCGGGGCTGGGCGCCGCCGACGTCGTGGATGGACCTCGCCGATCCGAAGTACAGGGGCCAGGTCGTGGTCCAGTCGGCTTCGAGCAGCACCTTTGGCCTGCATGCGTTCCTGATGATCAACCGCATCCTGGGCGGCGACGATCGGAACTACGGACCGGGCTTCGCGCAGTGGCCGACCGTGGTCGGCCCGAACGTGCGCGAATACCTGCCGGATTCTGCGCGGCTGGCAGACATGGTGCAGGCCGACGAGGCGGTGCTGTTTCCCTGGACGCCTACGGCCATCACCCGCCTGAAGAAGCGCGGCGTGCACGTCGAATACGCGCAGCCCAGGGAGGGCTCCATGATCCTGATGGTGGGCGAGTGCGTCGTCGCCGGCAATAGCGAGCCGGAGCTGTCGCAGAAGCTGGCGCTGTATCTGCTGTCCGAGCGGGCGCAGACCAAGGCGCTGGAAATGGGCGGGCACTTTCCGTCCAACCGCAGCGTGCTGGCGCCCGCCGACCATGCGGACGCGCTGCAGCGATTCCAGGGCTATATGTCGAACGCCAAGATACCGGACTGGGATCAGATCAACGAGACCCGGCCCGCGTTCAACGCGCGCTGGAACCAGGAAATCGGGCGCTGACGGCTCCTGTCCCGGGCGGGCCAAAAAGCGCAAAATCTGCAAAGGCCGGCCCGCTACATTGCTCTCCAAGGAGACCGCATGAAGCCCGCAACCCTGAACCACTATGGCCAGCGCCTGGAGCCCGTCCTGCGCTGGCTGGCAAGCCACCCTGACGCCGACCCGGACCTGTATCGGCTGGCCGAGCTGGCCTGCCTGTCGCCGTACCACTTCCATCGCGTCTACCGCGCCATGATGGGAGAGACGGTGAACGCCACCGTGCAGCGCATCCGCATGCATCGCGCGGCGGTGGCGTTGGGGAATTCCGAGGCTTCCTTGCGCGAGGTGGCGCAGCGCGCCGGCTATGAGTCGGACGCGGCGTTCAACCGGGCATTCGGGGCGACCTTCGGCATCTCGCCGGGGCGCTACCGGGACGCCCGCTCCCGTCCTTTCGACCCCCAGGAGCTAGGCATGTATCCCATCAAGATCGAAACTTTTCCCGGCGCAACGTTGGCGGTCCTGTCGCATCGCGGCAGCTATCAGGAGATCGGCCCGCTGTTCTCGCGCGCCTTCATGCTGGCCGTCAGCCGCGGCCTCGCGCAGCCGGATTCCATCGGCTACGGCGTGTATTTCGACGACCCCGAGCAGGTGCCGGCCAGCCAGCTGCGTTCCATGGCCGGCATGTCGGTGGCGCCCGACGCGGATCTGGGCGCGGAGCTGGAACGCTTCGAGATCCCGGAAGGCCGCTGCGCGATTCTGACCTACACCGGGCCGTACAACGAGATGGACAAGCCCTACAACTGGATGTTCTCGGAATGGCTGCCCGGCAGCGGCGAGGTGCCGGCGGACTTTCCCATGTTCGAGCAGTATCTGAACGATCCGCGCACCACGCCGCCGGCGCAGCTGCAGACGCGTATCTGCCTGCCGTTGAAGTAAGGCGCGGCACGGCCGCCGCGCCTTGCGCGCTCAGCGGGCCGGCGTCTGGAAGCTGACTTCGGCCGGACGGCCGGGCAGGTTCAGGGTCGCGGTGGCGGGCGGCGTGGTCGCCACCACCTGGCCGGCGCGCAGCACCATCAGGCGGGTGGCGCGCAGGCGCAGCGCTTCGACGGCATCGCGCGCCTGGAGCAGCACCAGGTCGGCGCGCTTGCCGACTGCCAGGCCGGTTTCGTCCAGGCCCAGGATCCGCGCTGGCGTGGTGGTGACGGCTTCGAAACAGGCGCGCATGGCGTCCTGGCCCGTCATCTGGGCCACGTGCAGGCCCATGTGCGCCACTTCCAGCATGTCGCCCGAACCCAGGCTGTACCAGGGGTCCATCACACAGTCGTGGCCGAAGGCCACCGGCACGCCGGCGGCCAGCAGCTCGGGCACGCGCGTCATGCCGCGGCGCTTGGGATAGGTGTCGTGGCGGCCTTGCAGCGTGATGTTGATCAGCGGGTTGGCGATGGCGGCCACGCCGGCCTCGCGCATCAGCGGGATCAGCTTGGAGACGTAGTAGTTGTCCATGGAGTGCATGGACGTCAGGTGCGAACCCGTGACGCGGCCTTGCAGGCCCAGGCGCTGCGTGTGGTACGCCAGCGTCTCGATATGGCGCGACAGCGGATCGTCGCTTTCGTCGCAATGCATGTCCACGCGCAGGCCGCGTTCGGCCGCCAGTTCGCACAGGATGCGCACCGATTCCGCGCCGTCCTGCATGGTGCGTTCGAAATGCGGAATCCCGCCCACCACGTCCACGCCCATGTCCAGCGCGCGCTTGAGGTTGTCCAGGGCGCCGGGGGCGCGCAGCACGCCGTCCTGCGGGAAGGCGACCAGTTGCAGGTCCAGGTAGGGCTTGACCTTCTCGCGCACGTGCAGCAGCGCTTCCGTGGCCAGCAGGCGCGGGTCGCACACGTCCACGTGCGAACGGATGGCCAGCAGGCCGCGCGCCACGGCCCAATCGCAATAGGCCAGCGCGCGCTCGACCAGCGCTTCCTGGGTCAGCAGCGGCTTGAGTTCGCCCCATAGCGCGATGCCTTCCAGCAGCGTGCCGGACTGGTTCACGCGCGGCAGGCCGAAGGACAGCGTGGAATCCATATGGAAGTGCGCGTCGACGAAGGGCGGCGCCACCAGTTGGCCCGCCGCGTCCACGGTCTGCGCGGCCTCGGCCTTCAGCGATGGCTCCAAGGCCACGATGCGGCCGTTGGCGATGCCGATGTCGATGTTCTGACGGCCATCGGGCAGCGTGCAGTGTCTGAGAATCAGGTCGAGCATGGTGTTCCCTGCGGAAGGTTTCTGTTGTTCATGGTACTGCGCGCAATCTTCAGCGCTCTCCTTTACGGTAGGGCTTCATCAGCGCCTGCGGGTAGGCGGCGCGGCGCGCCATCACCACCAACGCGAGGATGGACAGCACGTAGGGCAGCATGAGGTAGACCTGATACGGCAATTCGGGCAGGCCGGGCAAGGCCGCGCCGCCCTGTTGCATGCGCAATTGCAGCGCGTCGAAGAAGGCGAAGATCAACGCGCCCAGCAGGGCCTTGCCGGGCCGCCAGGACGCGAACACGACCAGGGCCACGCAGACCCAGCCGCGGCCGTTGACCATGTTGAAGAAGAAGGCGTTGAACGCCGCCAGCGTCAGGAAGCTGCCGGCCACGCCCATCAGCGCGGATCCCGCCACGATGGCGCCCATGCGCAGGCGCGTCACCGACAGGCCCTGCCCCTCGGCCGCGGCCGGGTTCTCGCCCACCATGCGGATCGCCAGGCCGACCGGCGTGCGGTTCAGCACCCAGGCCAGGATGGGCACCGCGGCCAGCGCCAGCAGGGTCATGGGCGTCTGTCCCGCCAGCACCGGGCCGATGAAGGGAATGCCGTCCAGGAACTTCATTTCGGCAAACGGCGTGATCGTGGGCGGCGTGGTCACGCTGGGGAAGGTGACGCGGTAGGCGAAGTAGCTCAGGCTGGTGGCCAGCAGCGTCACGCCCAGGCCGGACACATGCTGCGACAGGCCCAGCGGCACCGTCAGCACCGCGTGCAGCAGCCCGAACACCGCGCCCGCAAAGGCGGCCGCCAGCACGCCCACATAGAGCGGCGCGCCCAGGTACACCACCAGCCAGCCGGTGAAGGCGCCGGCGGCCATGATGCCTTCGATGCCCAGGTTCAGCACGCCCGCGCGCTCGCACAGCAGCACGCCCAGCGTGCCCAGTATCAGCGGCGTCGCCAGGCGCAGCACCGCCACCCAGAACGCCGAAGAACTCATCAGATCCATCCATTCCATGGCGCGTTCCTCAGGCCCGGTTGCGGCGCAGGCGGTACTGCGCGAATAGCGTCGCGACCAGCATGGCGAGCAACGATGTGGCGACGATGACGTCGGCGATGTAGTTCGGCACTGCGATGGCGCGGCTCATGCTGTCCGCGCCCACCAGCATGCCGGCCACGAACAGGCTGGCCAGGATCACGCCCAGCGGGTGCAGGCCGGCCAGCATGGCCACCACCACGCCGGTGTAGCCATAGCCTGGCGACATGTCGAGCGTGACGTAGCCGGTGCGGCCCGCGACCTCGATCGCGCCCGCCAGCCCGGCCAGCGCGCCGGACAGCATGGCGGTGCCCAGCATCACGCGGTTCACCGGCAGCCCCAGGAAGCGCGAGGCGTGCGCGTTGGCGCCGACCGCGCGCATCTGGAAGCCGAACACGGTGTAGCGGTTCAGCAGCCACAGCCCCAGCGCCAGGCCGGCGGCCCACAGCAAGCCGGTGTGGGCGCGGGTGCGCTCGATCAGCTTGCCGAGTTCCAGGTCGCCGTTCAGTGCCACCGACTGCGGCCAGCCCATGGCCATGGGGTCCTTCATGGGGCCGTCCAGCATCATCGACACGAACAGCAGCACGATGAAATTGCCCAGCAGCGTGGTCACCACTTCATCCACGCCCAGGCGGGTCTTGAGGATGGCGGGAATCAGCAGCAGCAAGGCGCCGGCCAGGGCCGCCGCCAGCATCATGCCGGCAAAGAGCGCGGGCACTGGCAGGTCGAAACCGGTGCCGTCATGCAGGCCGCCCACCGCCACCGCAGCCAGCGCGCCCAGGTACAGCTGGCCTTCGGCGCCGATGTTGTAGAAGCGCGCGCGGAACGCCACCGCACAGGCCAGGCCGGTCAGCATCAACGGCGTGGCGCGGGTCAGCGTTTCGGACAGCGCGAAGCGGGAGCCGAACGCGCCCTCAAACAGCAAGGCGTAGGTGCGGCCCACGGGGGCGCCCGCCCAGGCCACCAGCAGGGTGCAGACCGCCAGCGTGAAGGCAATGGCTGCGAAGGGCGCCAGGGCCAGCGCCAGGCGGCTGGGCTCCGGGCGGCGTTCCAGGATCAGTTTCATGCGAGTAATGCTCGGTAGGGGGTGGAGTCGCGCGGAAGGGAGCGGGTTTTCATCCCTGCGTGCCCGTCATGGCCAGGCCCACCGTGGCGGGCGTCCATTCGGACACCGGCTTCACGGCGATCAGCTTGCCGCCGCACAGCACGGCGATGCGGTCGGCCAGCGCGAAGATCTCTTCCAGGTCTTCGGACACCAGCAAGACGCCCGCGCCGCGCGTGCGCGCCGCCAGCAGCTGCTCGCGCACGTAGGCGACGGCGCCGATGTCCAGGCCCCAGGTAGGCTGGTCGGCCACGATGAAGCGCGGTTCCCGCGCCAGCGTGCGGCCCAGGATCAGCTTCTGCATATTGCCGCCGGACAGGCTGCGCGTGCGCACGTCGAGCGACGCGGCGCGCACGTCGAACTGCTTGGCCAGGGCCTGCGCGTACGCTTTGCCGGCGCGCGCCCGGATCAGGCCCCAGCGCGCGAAACGCCGGTCCTTCAAGTCTTCGACGATGGCGTTTTCCCACAAGGGGCTGTCGCCGATCACGCCTTCGCCATGGCGGTCTTCCGGGATGCGGCCAACGTGGGCCGCGGTCCAGCCGGCCGGCGTCGTGGGGGCGGCTGCGTGCTCGGGGCCCAGACGGATGGTGCCGTCGGAGGGCTGGCGCAGGCCGGTCAGCACCGATACCAGCGCCTGCTGGCCGTTGCCGGCCACGCCCGCGATCGCCACGATTTCGTGCTTGTGGACCACCAGGTCCAGGCTGTCCAGGCGCGGCGCGCCATCGCGGCCGTCGCGCACCGTTACTTGCGACAAGGTCACCACGGGCGCGGCCTGCTCGGCGGCGGCCACGGCTTCGGCATGCGGCATGACGACCTTGCGGCCCACCATCAGCTCGGCCAGTTCGGCCGGGCTGGTGCTGGCGGTCTCGCGCTCGGCCACCAGCTTGCCCTGGCGCAGCACCGCCACGCGGCCCGACACCGCCATCACTTCGTCCAGCTTGTGCGAGATGAAGATCACCGCCAGGCCTTCGTCGACGAAGCCGCGCAGGGTGGCGAACAGGTCCTGCACTTCCTGCGGCGTGAGCACCGCGGTAGGCTCATCCAGGATCAGGACGCGCGCGCCACGGTACAGCGCCTTCAGGATTTCGACCCGCTGCTTCTCGCCGACCGACAGCGTGCCGACGCGCGCGTCCGGATCCACGCCCAGGCCGAAGCGCTGGCCCAGTTCAACCAGGCGCTGGCGCGCCTTGCCGCGGCCGGATGCCAGCTTCCACAGCGATTCCGTACCAACCATGATGTTGTCCAGCACGGTCAGGTTGTCGGCCAGCGTGAAGTGCTGGTGCACCATGCCGACCCCGGCCGCCAGCGCGGCGTCGGGCCGGCCGGCGGGCAAGGGTTGGCCAAAGACTTCGATGTTGCCGGCGTCGGCCACGTAATGGCCGAACAGGATCGACACCAGGGTCGATTTGCCGGCGCCGTTCTCGCCCAGCAAGGCCAACACTTCGCCCTGGCGCAGCGTGAGCGATATGTCGTCGTTGGCCGTGAGGCTGCCAAAACGTTTGGTGATCCCCGTCAGCTGCAGGGCGAGAGGCGCTGGTTTCATCGTGCCGAGGACTTGGGTTCTTTGTCGTTGACCTTGACGGTGAAACCGCCGTCCAGGATGGCCTTCTGCTTGGCCTGCACCTTGGCCATCAGGTCGGCCGGGATCTTGCTCTCGAAGGTACCCAGCGGGGCCAGCGACGAGCCCTTGTGCTTCATCAGCGAGTACTGGCCGTAGTCATCGGCCTTGAACGTGCCGGCGCGCACCTGCTTGAGCGCTTCGTCGATGGTCGGTTCCATGCTCCACAGCGCCGAGGCGACCACGGTCTCCGGATACTGCTGCTGCGTGTCGATCACGTTGCCGATGGCCAGTTTGCCGCGTTCCTTGGCGGCATCCGACACGCCGAAGCGCTCGGCGTAGAGCACGTCCGCGCCCTTGTCGATCATGGCGAAGGCGGCTTCCTTGGCCTTCGGGGGATCGAACCAGGAACCGATGAACGTCACGGTGAATTCGGCCTGCGGGTTCACTTCCTTGGCGCCTTCAATGAAGGCGTGCATCAGGCGGTTCACTTCGGGGATGGGGTAGCCGCCCACCAGGCCGATCTTGCCCGTCTTGCTCATGCCGCCGGCGATCATGCCGGTCAGGTAGGCGGGTTCCTGGATGTAGTTGTCGAACACCGAGAAGTTGGGCTGTTGCGGCTTGCCCGAGGAACCCATCAGGAAGGCGGTCTGCGGATAGTCCTTGGCCACCTTGCGGGCGGCGGCTTCCACCGCGAAGGCCTCGCCCACCACCAGCTTGTTGCCCTGCTCGGCGTACTGGCGCATCACGCGCTCGTAGTCGGCGTTGGTGACGTTTTCCGAGAACGTGTATTCGATCTCGCCGCGATCGCGCGCCGCGACCAATGCCTTGTGGATGCGCGACACCCATTGCTGTTCGACCGGCACCGTGTAGATGGCGGCGACCTTGGTCTTGGCGGGCGCCTGGGCCTGGGCTACGCCCGAGAACAGCAGCGCGCCGGCAGCGGCGGCAGCCAGCTTGAGCAGGCCGCGGCGGGCGATGCCAGCGACGGACGGGGTGGAAAAGGCTTTCATGCGGGTGACTCCTGCGCAGGGAAGGAAAGGGATGGGGATTGAAGGCGATGCGCGCTCGGCGCGGGCCCGCGCGCTGCTGAGGCGCGCGCACAGC
>NZ_DATCUY010000413.1:0-2475 GCF_036567245.1 Achromobacter sp.
GCGAGGCCGTGCTGGCCGCGGCGACTTCGGCCGGCGCCCGCGTGACCCGCGTGGGGCAGACCCTGGCGCAACCCGGCCTGTCCGTGCTGGACAGCCAGGGCCAGCCCCTGGCCGAGCTGCCTGCCGGTTTCGATCATTTTCCCGCGGCTTGATCCGCCGCATTCCAACCCTCAACCCCATGTCCGCGACCGACAATCGTCCCACCTCCATGCGCGACCGCGCCCGGACCGCATATCCGCCGTTGTCCTGGGTCTGCCGCGATCCGGGGCGGCTCATTGCCTTTGGCTTCGGCAGCGGCCTGATCCGGCCGGCCTCGGGTACCTGGGGCACGCTGCTGGCCTGGGCGATCTGGGTCGCCGCCGCGCCTGCCGCGTCGGATCTGGCGATAGGCGCATTCCTGGCGCTGGCTTTCTTGTACGGATGCTGGGCCTGCCATCGCGTCGGCCGTGAACTCCAGCAGTCGGATCATGTCGGAATGGTCTGGGACGAGATGGTGGCGTTCTGGCTGGTGCTCTGGCTGACGCCTGCGGGCTGGTTGTCGCAGGCGCTGGCGTTCGTGCTGTTCCGCACGTTCGACATCGTCAAGCCGCCTCCCATCAAGTTCTTCGACGCCCATATCAAGGGCGGTTTTGGCGTGATGTGGGACGATATCGTGGCGGCCGCATACGCCTTGCTGGTCATGGCGCTGGTCGTGCGCACAGGAGTCTTGGGATGAGCGGACAACAAGAAGGCACCCGGCCCAATCTGTCGGCCGAACAGCTGGCACAGGCCACGTCGCTGGCGCTGGTCGAAAGGCTGGGCGAAACGCTGCGACGCAAGGGCTGGATGCTGGGCACGGCCGAATCCTGCACCGGCGGCCTGCTGGCCGGCGCCATGACGGCGGTAGCGGGGTCCAGCGACTGGTTCGAACGCGGCTTCGTCACCTACAGCAACGAAGCCAAAGTCTCCGAACTGGACGTGTCGCCCGATGCCTTGCACCACTTCGGGGCCGTCAGCGAACCGGTGGCGCTGGAAATGGCCAATGGCGTGCTGTTGGCATCCCCCGCTGCGCATGTAGCGGTATCCACGACCGGCATTGCCGGTCCTGGTGGGGCTACGCCCGGCAAGCCGGTGGGCATGGTGTGCTTCGGTTTCGCGTTACGTGCGGGCGACGGCATCAGCAGCCGCGCCGTCACGCACGTGTTCCCGGGCGACCGCGCACAAGTGCGCCAGGCAGCGGTGGATTACGCACTGCGCGGCCTGCTTGAGTTGTTGGGAGCGCCGGTCAACCGGCGTTGAAGCAAGGGACTGCCACGGTCGGGGGTGCAAGACCCCCGCCGGATCAGCGCACCGCGTTGATCGCGTCGCGCAAGCCCTTGGCCGCCGTGCCGGCGGCTTCGCGCCAGTCGTCGCCGCCGCTGGCGTAGATGATGGCGCGGGAAGAATTGATCATCATGCCGCTGCGGGCGGCGTTGGCGCCGGCATTCACGGTGGCGGTGATGTCGCCGCCCTGGGCGCCGATGCCCGGCACCAGCAGGGGCAGCGCGTCGCCGATGCGCTGGCGCACGGCGGCCAGCTCATTCGGGAAGGTCGCGCCCACTACCAGGCCGCATTGGCCGTTGGCGTTCCACTTGTCGGCGACCAGGCCCGCGACGTGCAGGTACAGCGGCTCGCCATTGTCCATCTTCAGGAATTGCAGGTCCGAACCGCCGGGGTTGGAGGTGCGGCACAGCACGATCACGCCGCGGTCGCGCCACGCCAGATAGGGCTCGACCGAGTCCAGGCCCATGTAGGGGCTGACGGTTAGCGCGTGCGCCTGGTAGCGTTCGTAGGCTTCGCGGGCGTAGTTTTCGGCGGTGGAGCCGATGTCGCCGCGCTTGGCGTCCAGCACGATGGGCAGGTCCGGATGCTTTTCGCGGATGTGCTGGCACAGCGCTTCCAGCTGGTCTTCGGCGCGGTGCGCGGCGAAGTAGGCGATCTGCGGCTTGAAGCTGCAGGCGTAGGGCGCGGTGGCGTCCACGATGTCGCGGCAGAACTGGAAGATGGCGTCCGGCTTGTCCTGCAATTCGCGGGGGAAGCGCTGCGGATCGGGATCCAGCCCGACTTGCAGGAGCGAGTTGCTGGTGGTCCAGGCGTGTTCGAGTTTTTGCAGGAAATTCATGGGAGTTCAGTGCAGTTTGACCCGCGGGCGCGTGCGCCGCATGAGCAGGCGGGCCAGGGCAAGGGAGGCGGTACGCGAGACGCCTAGCACCGCTTTGTGGTGCATCAGGTGCAGGCTCATGTACATCAGGCGTGCCAGTGTACCGCTTACGAACAGTCCCCGCCCCGCCAGCTTGCCCATCAGGCTGCCGACGCCGGCGTCCTGGCCCAGCGATACCAGCGAGCCGTGGTCCTCGTAGACGTAGGGTACGGTGGGCTCGGCTGCGTGGCGCAGGCGCGCGGTGAGCTTCTTGGCCAGGTAGTCGGCTTCCTGGTGCGCCGCCTGGGCGCGAGCCG
>NZ_DATCUY010000414.1:0-16838 GCF_036567245.1 Achromobacter sp.
GCAACGCCTGGCTGGCGCAATCGCGCACCGTGCTGCCCGCCCCGGTGGGCGGCGTGGTGGCCCGGCGCAGCGTGCAGGTCGGCCAGCGCGTGGCGCCCGGTTCTGCCCTGATGACGGTCGTGCCGCTGGATCAGGTGTGGATCGAAGCCAACTTCAAGGAAGGCCAGCTGCGCAAGATGCGCATCGGCCAGCCGGCCAAGATGGTTGCGGACCTGTACGGCAGCTCGGTCACTTACCACGGCACCATCGCCGGACTGGACGCCGGCACGGGCAGCGCCTTCGCCCTGCTGCCCGCCCAGAACGCCACCGGCAACTGGATCAAGGTGGTGCAGCGCGTGCCGGTGCGCATTGCGCTGGATCCCGAAGACCTGAAGAAGCACCCGTTGCGCGTGGGCCTGTCCATGGACGTGGAAGTGGACGTGGGCAAGCAGGAAGGCGAACCGCTGACGCAGGCCGAACGCAAGGAGCCGGTCTGGTCGACGCGCGCCTTCGAGCCGGCCCACGATGAAGTCGACACCATGATCAGCAAGATCATCGAGGCCAACCTCGCATCATGAGCGCAACCAAACAGCCCGCCGCCCAGCCGGCGCCCCCGCCTGGCGGTTACCCGCCACTGGAAGGCGCGACCCGCATCATCGGGTCCATCGCGCTGTCCACGGCGGTGTTCATGAACGTGCTCGACACTTCGATCGCGAACGTGTCCATTCCCACCATCTCGGGCGACCTGGGCGTCAGCACCAGCCAGGGCACCTGGGTCATCACTTCCTTCGCCGTGGCCAACGCGATCACGGTGCCGCTCACGGGCTGGCTCACGCAACGCTTCGGGCAGGTGCGCCTGTTCCTGGTTTCAACGCTGCTGTTCGTGCTGGCGTCATGGCTGTGCGGCTTTGCGCCTTCGCTCGAGGCGCTGATCGCATTCCGCGTGCTGCAAGGCGCGGTCGCCGGCCCCATGATCCCGCTGTCGCAAGCGCTGATGCTGGCGAGCTTTCCCAAGTCCAAGGCGGGCATGGCGCTGGCGGTCTGGTCCATGACCACGCTGGTCGCACCGGTCGCCGGGCCTTTGCTGGGCGGCTGGATCTCCGACAACTACACCTGGCCCTGGATCTTCTACATCAACGTGCCAGTGGGCCTGCTGGCCGCCTGGATCAGTTGGCGCATCTATGGCGACCGGGAATCGGTCACGCGCAAGCTGCCGATCGACAAGGTCGGCCTGGCGCTGCTGGTGCTGTGGGTGGGCGCGCTGCAAATCATGCTGGACAAGGGCAAGGAGCTGGACTGGTTCGCCAGCGGCACCATCATTGCGCTGGCTGCGACTGCCTTCGTCGCTTTCGTCTTTTTCCTGATCTGGGAACTGACCGACGCGCACCCGGTGGTAGACCTGCGCCTCTTCAAGATCCGCAACTTCACGGTTGGCGCGCTGACGCTGGCGGTGGCCTACGGCGTCTTCTTCGGCAACGTCGTGCTGCTGCCGCTATGGCTGCAGAGCAATATGGGCTATACCGCGACCTACGCGGGGCTGGTGACCGCGCCAGTGGGTCTGTTGGCGATCCTGCTGACGCCCATCGTCGGCAAGATGCTGGCCACGCGCGACCCGCGGCAGATCGCGACGGTGGCGTTCCTGATCTTTGCGCTGGTGTGCTTCATGCGTTCGGGATTCAACACGCAGACCGACGTCCGCACGCTGATGGTCCCGACCATCATTCAGGGCGCAGCCATGGCGACATTCTTCGTGCCGCTGACCTCGATCACGCTGTCCGGCATCGAACCGTGGCGCATTCCCGCGGCCTCAGGCCTGTCGAACTTCCTGCGTTTGACGGCGGGCGCGTTCGGCACGTCCATCGCCACCACGCTGTGGGAAAACCGCGCGACCATGCACCACTCGCAGCTGACCGAAGTCGCCAAGCCCGGCCAGCAGGCGTTCGACCAGACCATGGCGGCGCTGCAGAACGGGTTGGGCATGACGCATCAGCAAGCCCTGACCATGGTGGACGGACTGATCAATACGCAGGCCTTCACCATGTCGGCGGTGGACGTGTTCTACGCCTCCGCCATCATCTTCCTGGCCCTGACCGGCCTGGTCTGGTTCGCCCGTCCACGTTCGGCCAAGGCTGGCGGCGGCGGCGCGGCCGAAGCGGCGGCAGGCGCCCACTGAGGCGTGGCGGGCCTGGTCCCGGACCGTTGTGTCCGGGATCGGGCCGCAAGAAAACCTATTCCTTCAGCAAGACCTGCCAGTCAGCGCGCTCGATGATGTCGGCCGGCAAGGCACTGACGGGCGACAGGTTGAGCACCGAGATACCGCGGGCGCGCCATTGCGCGGCGGCGAAGCGGAACGACGGTTCGATCAGGTGCGAGAACTTGCGCGCCAGCCTGCTGGCCTGCGGCGTCTGCCCTTCGTCATAGAAGCGCAAACCATTTTGCAGCGTCAGATCCAGCCCGTGCGCATAGACCTTGCGGGCGCCGCTGGACACCAGCACCTGCAGGGCGGCATACGCCACGGTATCGGCATCGAACACGCCCAGCTCCACATTGAAGCTGAATCCCATGCCCCGCTTCGCATCCAGCAACTGCACGTCAGGCGAGGCCGCCGCCATGCGCTGGAGCACGGCCGGCGCGGAAATGCGCTGGTAGGCCCGTTCGGCAATCAGTTCGATGACGCAGATGCGGCAGCGGATCGCCTCCTGCGGCAGTCCCTGCATGATATAGCGCAGGACCTCGGGCAGCACGTACAGAGTCAGGTCTCGCGACACGATCTCGCGCACCAGGTCGATACGCTCGCGGACGAAGTTCTGGTCGATGATGCAGTAATACTTGAACGGCAGGTCGAACTTGCGCGCCAGCACAATGGCGCCGTTCACGCCCATCGCCGCACGGATGTCCAGCCGGTCGTAGGGTATCTGGCTGACCGATGGACCGCTCAGGATCAGATGTATTTCCTCGTCGGCGGGATCGTATCCCTGGGCAAGAGGCGTGACCGGCTGCGGCCGGCCAAAAGCGCGAAAGCCGCCGATCGCGCCCGACCTATCCCGCCAGATCCGGACGAAGGGCCACAAGTGCTGGTTATGCCTTTGCGTGCGCGACCGCAGCATGCGGAACAGTTTGCGCACAAAACGGTCGGCCCGTCCGCTGCCCACATGGGCGGCGGAGGAGGAAAAGACAGAATCGTCCATGAACTAGCCTGGGGGCCTTGCGAGCCGTCTGCCTCAGCCCGCCGCGATCAGCGCGGCAATCGCGCTGCCGACGTCGGCGGTGGAGGCGGTGCCCTTCATGTCCCGGGTGCGGGGACCTTCCGCCAGGACGGTTTCGATAGCCTTGACCACTGCCGCCGAAGCGTCCGGATAACCCAGGAAATCCAGCATCAGCGCGCCGCTCCAGATCTGTCCGATCGGATTGGCGATGCCCTTGCCGTAGATGTCCGGCGCCGAACCGTGTACCGGCTCGAACAAGGACGGGAACTTGCGTTCCGGGTTCAGGTTGGCCGAAGGCGCGATGCCGATGGTGCCCGTGCAGGCCGGGCCCAGGTCGGACAGGATGTCGCCAAACAGATTGGAAGCCACCACCACGTCGAACCAGTCCGGATGCTGCACGAAATGCGCGCACAGGATGTCGATGTGGTACTTGTCCCAGCGCACGTCCGGGTACTTCCCGGCCATATCGGCCACGCGCTCGTCCCACCAAGGCATCGAAATGGAAATGCCGTTGGACTTGGTCGCCGCGGTCAGATGCTTGCCACGCTTCTGCGCCAGTTCGAAGGCGAACTTGAGGACGCGGTCGGCGCCGATGCGCGTGAATACGCTTTCCTGGATGACCACTTCGCGCTCGGTGCCTGCGAACAGGCGGCCGCCGCTGTTGGAGTATTCGCCTTCCGTGTTCTCGCGCACGATGAAGAAGTCGATCTCGCCCGGCTGGCGGTCCTTCAGCGGGGAAGGTACGCCAGGCATCAGGCGCACCGGGCGCAAGTTGATGTACTGATCGAACTCGCGGCGGAACTTGAACAGCGACCCCCACAGCGCTTCGTGGTCTGGCACCGTGGCGGGCCAGCCGATGGAACCGAAGAAAATCGCTTCATGCTGGCCGATCTGCGCCTGCCAGTCGTCCGGCATCATCTTGCCGTGCTGGGCGTAGTAGTCGCAGCTCCAGTCGAAATGGTCCCACTGGAAATCGATGCCGAATCGCGTTGCGACCGCGTCCAGTACCTTCAAGCCCTCGGGCACGACTTCCTTGCCGATCCCGTCTCCAGGAATCACCGCAATCTTGTGTTTCTTTGCCACCACGTCTTCCTTTGTTTTCCTTGGATGCATTGCGCGCGACCACGGGTCTCACGGGCCACGCGCAGCCTCCTTATCATTGCACGAGAATGTTACTCCCGATACGGCCCCGATCGGACGCGCCAGCGGCATGCTGCGGGCGCGCCGGACCAGGGATTCAACGCCGGCCTTTCGAGCCCAGCAAGGAGCCCAATATGCCTCGGGTCAGCTCGCGCGCGATCGACCGGACCGTGCTCTTGGCCATGGTCTGCACGACGCCATCGCGCTTGCCGCCGCGCGGGCCGGTCGACCCGAACAGGACTTCGTTCAGGCTATCCATGAGGCCACCGCCCGACTCTTCCGCTGCGCCCTTGCCTTCGGGCTGCGCGGAACCATTCTTCGCCGCGCCGGCCTGATCCGCCGGTTTGGCCGCGCGCCCGGCCAGCACTTCGTAGGCAGACTCCCGGTCGATGGCCTTTTCATACTTGGACGCCAGCGGACTGCCCTGGCGCAGCGATTGCCGTTCGGCGTCGGTCGCGGGGCCGATCCGGCTTGCCGGCGGCACGATATAGGCGCGTTCGGTCGGCATCGGCCGCCCCTTGGGGTCCAGCAGCGACACTAGCGCCTCGCCCACGCCCAACTCGGTGATGGCCGCCTCGATGTCCAGCCCCGGATTGGGACGCATCGTCTGGGCGGCCGTCTTCACGGCCTTCTGGTCGCGTGGGGTGAACGCCCGCAAGGCGTGCTGGACGCGATTGCCCAACTGCCCCAGCACGGTGTCGGGGATGTCCAGCGGATTCTGGGTCACGAAATAGACGCCCACGCCCTTGGAACGGACCAGGCGCACCACCTGTTCGATCTTGTTCAGCAGCGCGGCAGGGGCGTCATTGAACAGCAGGTGGGCTTCGTCGAAGAAAAACACCAGCTTGGGCTGGTCCATGTCGCCCACTTCGGGCAGCTTCTCGTACAGGTCCGCCAGCAGCCACAGCAGGAAGATGGCGTACAGGCGCGGCGCCTGCATCAGCTTGTCGGCGGCCAGCACATTGACCATGCCGCGCCCCTGCGTGTCCGTGCGCATCAGGTCGGCCACGTCCAGCATGGGTTCGCCGAAGAATTTCTCCGCGCCCTGCGATTCCAGGGCCAGCAGACCGCGCTGGATGGCGCCTATGCTGGCGGAGGACACATTGCCGTATCGCGTTTTCAGGTCCGAGGCGCGATCGGCGACGTTCTGCAGCATGGCGCGCAGGTCCTTCAGGTCCAGCAGCAGTTGGCCTTCGTCGTCGGCGACCTTGAATACCAGCGTCAGCACGCCCTCCTGCGTGTCGTTCAATTCCAGGATGCGGGACAGCAGCAGTGGCCCCATGTCCGACACGGTGGCCCGCACCGGCAGCCCCTGCTCGCCGAACACGTCCCACAGCGTGACCGGGCTGGCCGCCCAGGCCGGTTCGCTCAGGCCCAGGTTCTTCAGGCGCTCCAGCAGCTTGGGGGTGCCCGCGCCAGCCTGGGAAATACCAGTCAGGTCGCCCTTGACGTCAGCCATGAACACCGGCGTGCCCATACGGGAGAAGGATTCCGCCAGGACCTGCAGGGTGACGGTCTTGCCGGTACCCGTGGCCCCGGTAATGCAGCCGTGGCGATTGGCCAGGGCAGGCAGCAGCGCCAACTCGGTCTGTGCATTCTTGGCGATGACGATGGGGTTGGGCATGTGCAGCTCTCCGGACCAGGGAATCAGATGGATGTCCAAGTGTAGAGCCTGCCGCGCCGCTTGTGCGCGTGGCAATATGGACACATGCGGTCCGCCCCCGGGCGCGCCGGACGCCGGCACGGTAAAATGCCCTCTTTGCAGACAATTTACCCTGGGAAGCCATGGCCGGACACAGCAAATGGGCCAATATTCAGCACCGCAAAGGGCGCCAAGACGCCAAGCGTGGAAAGCTCTGGACCAAGATCATTCGTGAAATAACCGTGGCGGCGCGTGCCGGCGGCCCGGACCCGGACAGCAACCCGCGCCTGCGCATGGCCTGGGACAAGGCCACCGACGCCAACATGCCCAAGGACAACATCCAGCGCGCCATCCAGCGCGGCGCGGGTGGCGCCGACGGCGAGGCCTACGAGGAAGTCCGCTACGAGGGTTACGGCATCGGCGGCGCGGCCGTGATCGTCGACTGCATGACCGACAACCGCACCCGCACCGTGGCGGAAGTGCGCCACGCCTTCGCCAAGAACGGCGGCAACCTGGGCCAGGAAGGCTCGGTCGCCTTCATGTTCAAGCATTGCGGCCAGTTCGTGTTCGCCCCCGGCACCTCGGAAGACAAGGTCATGGAAGCCGCCCTCGAAGCTGGCGCCGAAGACGTGACGACCGACGAAGAAGGCGTGATCGAAGTGGTCTGCGCACCGGCCGACTACGCCACCGTGCGCAGCGCTTTCGACGCTGCCGGCCTGAAAGCCGAAGTGGACGGCATCGTCATGAAGGCCTTGAACGAGACCGAACTCGCTGGCGAAGACGCCATCAAGATGCAGAAACTGCTCGACGCCCTGGAAGGTCTGGACGACGTGCAGGAAGTCTATACGAACGTCGTTTTCGACGAAGCGCAGTAATCCCATTACCCCTGGCGTCGGATGGGTCCTGCCTTCCGGCGCCACGCTGTCACCAGATCCGGGCCCGCCCGGCTCCCTGGCCTACTCCACGGGCTGGCGCCTTGCGGCGCTCGACTGGCAACCTTAAGAACCACGCAACATGAAACTCCTGGTAATTGGCTCTGGCGGCCGCGAACATGCTCTCGCCTGGCGGCTGGTCCGCTCCCCGCGGGTCCACAAGGTATACGTCGCTCCGGGCAACGGCGGCACCCAACGCGCCGAACAGATCGAGAACATCCCGTTCACCAATGCCGAGGAATTGGCTGATTTCGTGCAACGCGAAGGCGTCGCCCTGACCGTCGTCGGCCCCGAGGCCCCCCTGGCCGCCGGCGTGGTCGACGTGTTCCGCGCCCGCGGCCTGAAGATCTTCGGCCCGACCAAGGCCGCCGCCCAGCTGGAAAGCTCGAAGGACTACGCCAAGGCCTTCATGGTCCGGCACAACATCCCGACCGCCCGCTACGAAACCTTCACCGACCCGGCCCTGGCGCACGCCTACATCGACCAGGAAGGCGCCCCCATCGTGATCAAGGCCGATGGCCTGGCCGCGGGCAAGGGCGTCGTGGTCGCCGCCACGCTGGAAGAAGCGCATGCCGCCGTGGACGCCATGCTGGGCGACGGCTCCATGGGCGCCGCCGGCGCGCGCGTCGTCATCGAGGAATGCCTGGTGGGCGAGGAAGCCAGCTTCATCGTCATGTGCGACGGCCGCAACGTGCTGGCCCTGGCCACCAGCCAGGACCACAAGCGCCTGCAGGACGGCGATCAGGGCCCCAATACCGGCGGCATGGGCGCGTATTCGCCCGCGCCCATCGTCACCCCGGAACTGCACCACCGCATCATGCGCGAAATCATCCTGCCGACCGTGCAAGGCATGACGCGTGACGGCATCCCGTACACGGGCTTTCTCTATGCCGGCTTGATGATCGCCCCGGGCGACGATCCCGACCGCGGGATCAAGACCCTGGAATTCAACTGCCGCATGGGCGACCCGGAAACCCAGCCCATCATGATGCGCGTCAAGAGCGACCTGCTGGACGCCCTGGAGCACGCCGTCGACGGCACGCTCGACCAGGCCGACATCATCTGGGACCGCCGCACCGCCTTGGGCGCCGTGCTGGCCGCACACAACTACCCCAACACGCCGCGCACCGGCGACGTCATCCGCGGCCTGCCCGCCGACGCCGAGGACTGCATGGTGTTCCACGCTGCCACCCAGCTCGACGGCGACGAAGTGAAGACCACCGGCGGCCGCGTGCTGTGCGTCACGGCGCTGGGCGATTCCGTCAAGATGGCCCGCGACCGCGTCTACGAAGCAATCGACGGCATCCACTTCGACGGCCGCCAGTACCGCAGCGACATCGGCTGGCGCGCACTCAAGCCGTCGCAACAGAAGACCAAGCCCAACGCCTAGCCGGAACCGCAATGAACGCCTTGCCCGTCTCCTCCGTCCGGGACTACCTCACCGGCTTGCAGGCCCGCATCGTCGGCGCCCTGGAAGCCGCTGAAGGCGCGTCCTTCCGCAGCGACGAGTGGGTTCGCCCCGAAGGCGGCGGCGGGCTGTCGCGCCTGCTGGAAGGCGGCTCGCTGTTCGAGCGCGCCGGCGTGCTGTTCAGCCACGTCCAGGGCAACAAGCTGCCGCCGTCGGCCAGCGCGCACCGCCCCGAATTGGCCGGCCGCTCATGGGAAGCCATGGGCGTGTCCATGGTGCTGCACCCACGCAACCCCCACGTGCCCACCACGCACATGAACGTGCGCATGTTTCTGGCGGCCGCCCGGCCCGGGCACGACGAGGCCGACGTTTTCTGGTTCGGCGGCGGCATCGACCTGACGCCCTACTACCCGTACGAGGAAGACGCCCGCCATTTCCACGCCACCTGCCACGATGCGCTGGCCGGTCACGGGGCCGACTACTACCCGCGCTACAAGCGCTGGTGCGACGACTATTTCTTCCTCAAACACCGCAATGAAATGCGCGGCGTCGGCGGCATTTTCTACGACGACCTGAATGCGCCCGGATTTGACGCCTCGTTCGCCCTGACCCGCTCGGTGGGCGACGCCTTCCTGCCAGCCTACATGCCGATCGTGGAGCGCCGCCGGGGCCAGGCCTACGGCGAACGCGAACGCGATTTCCAGGCCTACCGCCGCGGTCGCTACGTCGAATTCAACCTGGTCTTCGACCGCGGCACGCTGTTCGGCCTGCAGTCCGGCGGACGCACCGAATCGATCCTGCTGTCCATGCCGCCGCTGGCGCAGTGGCGCTATGACTGGCAGCCAGAAGCAGGCACGCCGGAAGCAGAATTGGCCGCTTACCTGAAACCGCGGGACTGGGTTTGAAGCGCATCGGCCTCCTGGGCGGCAGTTTCGACCCCGTCCACGTCGCGCACATCGCCTTGGCGCAGAATGCCTTGCAGACCCTGGGCCTGGCCGAGGTGCAGCTCATTCCGGCGGCCAATCCCTGGCAGCGCGCGGCGCTGCACGCCACGGCCGGACAGCGCCGCGACATGCTGCAGCTGGCCATCGCCGGCCACGCGGGCCTGAGCGTCAATCCCATCGAGATCGAACGCGGCGGCGCGACCTACACCATAGACACCCTGCGCGCCCTGCCCCAGGACGCGCGCTATGTCTGGTTGCTGGGCACCGACCAACTGGCGAATTTCTGCACCTGGCGCGACTGGCAGGACATTTCCAGCCTGGTTGACCTGGCCGTCGCCACCCGTCCCGGCACCGCCCTCAGCGCCCCGCCAGCGCTGGCCGAGCACCTGCACAGCCTGGGGCGCGAACTGCAGGAACTGCCTTTCGCTCCCATGGCGGTTTCGGCCTCGCAGATCCGCCAGCGCCTGGCGCAAGGCGTATCCACCGAAGGCCTGCTTGCCGCACCGGTCGCCGCTTATATTGCGACGCACCATCTTTACCGATAAACCCTCACCCGCCGGGCGCTGAAAGCGTCACGGGGCCAGCATCCGCTGTCCACGCGCGGGTTATATTTGCAGCTATGGATATACAAAAACTCCAACGCGCCGTCATCGACGCCCTCGAAGACGTCAAGGCGCAAGACATCAAGGTCTACAACACCACGCATCTGACCAGCCTGTTCGATCGCGTCGTGATTGCAAGTGCCACCTCCAACCGCCAGACCCGCGCCCTCGCTTCCAGCGTGGCGGACCGCGGCCGTGCGCTCGATCTCTCCGGCATCACCATCGAAGGCGAAGACACCGGCGAATGGGTTGTGGTGGACCTGGGCGACGTGGTCGTGCACATCATGCAGCCCGCCATCCGCCAGTACTACAACCTGGAAGAGATCTGGGGCGGCAAGCCGGTGCGCGTGAAACTCCTGCCCGAATCCACCCGCCCCGCGCCGGTCGCCAACGACGGTGCGCACGACGCCGAGTACTGAGCGCGCCGTGAAGCTGATCGTCGCGGCCGTGGGCACGCGGATGCCGGACTGGGTGCAAACCGCCTGGGATGACTACGCCAAGCGCCTGCCGGCCGACTGCGCGCTGGAACTGCGCGAAATCAAGCCTGAGCCCCGTACCACCGGCAAGACGCCCGCCCAGATGATGGCGGCCGAAGCCAAGCGGATCGAAGCCGCCCTGCCCGCCAGCGCCCTGCGCCTGGCGCTGGACGAGCGCGGACGCGACCTCACCACCATGGCCTTGTCGCAAAAGCTGGAGCAATGGCGCGCCGGCGGCCAGGATGTCGCCTTTCTCGTCGGCGGCCCGGACGGGCTGGATGCCGGCCTGAAGGCTTCCTGTGCCGGGCAGTTGCGCCTGTCCTCGCTGACGCTGCCGCACCCCATGGTGCGCGTAGTGCTGGCCGAACAGCTCTACCGCGCCTGGGCCATCATGACCAACCACCCCTATCACCGCGCCTGACCGCTGGACCGGCGCGCACCTTTTTCGCTCACGCATGACCGACACCGCAACGCCCGCGCGCCTTTACCTTGCCTCCGCCAGTCCCCGGCGGCGCGAGCTGCTGACCCAGATCGGCCTGGTCCACGAAGTCCTGCTCGTGCCTGCCCCACCGGGCGAGGACGAACCGCAACATCCCGGCGAAAGCGCAGCCGACTACGTCCTGCGCACCGCGCGGGACAAGGCCTTGCGCGGCCGCGACTGGATGCTCGGCCAGGATCTGCGGCAACTGCCCCTGCTGGCTGCCGACACCACGGTCATCCTGGCGGGTGCGGTCCTGGGCAAGCCCGCCGACCGCGACGACGCCATGCGCATCCTGCGCGCCCTGTTGGGCTCCGCGCACGAAGTGCACACCGCCGTCGCCGTCTGGACCGGAAACCGGTTGCTGGAAGCCGTATCCATCACCGAGGTCCGCATGCGCGACCTGACGGACGAGGAAATCGGCCGCTACTGCGACAGCGGCGAACCCTACGGCAAGGCCGGCGCCTATGGCATCCAGGGCCTGGCAGGCACGTTCATATCGCATATCGCCGGCAGCTATACCGGCGTAATGGGCCTGCCCTTGTTCGAAACCGCGAACCTGTTGCGTGCGGCGGGTATTCAGGTGCCCTGAGAGTCGCGGCGTCCAGTTGAAAAAATCCCCCGGAACCTCGCGGTCCGGGGGATTTTTTCGTCGCCAGGCAGCCCCTCTGTTGCGGGCTGCCGCCCACATCAGCAGATGCGGACAGCGTGCGGGCGACTTCCGCTTTGCGTCGTTTCAGCCCTGCTGCATCGGCTGGCCCATGACCACAGCGCCAGCCTTGCCGGGCGCCTCGTAAGCCGGAGCTGGGGCAGGAACAGGCGCGGGCTGGAGCTCGCCCTCAAGAGCTGCATGCAGTTGCTCCTGATCCAGTTCCCCTTCCCAGCGCGCCACGACCACGGTGGCGGTCGCGTTGCCGACCAGGTTGGTCAGCGCGCGGCATTCCGACATGAAGCGGTCCACGCCCAGGATCAGCGCCATGCCGGCGACCGGCACGGAAGGCACCACCGACAGGGTGGCGGCCAGGGTGATGAAGCCCGCGCCGGTCACGCCCGCCGCGCCCTTGGAGCTCAGCATCGCGACCAGCAGCAGCAGGATCTGGTCGCCCAGCGACAGCGGAATGTCGCAAGCCTGCGCAATGAACAAGGCCGCCATCGTCATGTAGATATTGGTCCCGTCCAGGTTGAACGAATAGCCGGTCGGCACGACCAACCCCACCACCGACTTCGAGCACCCGGCCCGCTCCATCTTCTGCATCAGCGTGGGCAGCGCAGCCTCGGACGAGCTGGTGCCCAGCACCAGCAGCAGCTCTTCGCGGATGTAGCGCACCAGCTTCAGGATCGAGAAGCCGTTGTAGCGGGCGACCAAGCCCAGCACCACGACCACGAACAGCACCGAGGTGGCGTAGAAGGTACCCACCAGCATCGCCAGGTTGATCACGGACTTGATGCCGTACTTGCCGATGGTGAAGGCCATCGCGCCGAAAGCGCCGATGGGAGCGGCCTTCATCAGGATCGCCACCAGCTTGAAAACCGGCTGGGCCAGCGCGGTCATGAAGTTCAGTATCGGCTGGCCGCGTTCGCCCACCATGGCCAGCGCGATGCCGAACAACACCGCCACGAACAGCACCTGGAGGATATCGCCGCCTACGAACGGACTGAAGATCGTGGTCGGGATCACGTTCATCAGAAAGCCCGTGATGGTCGAGTCATGCGCCTTGGCTACGTAGCCCGACACTGCCTTCTCGTCCAGGGTCCTGGGGTCGATGTGCATGCCGGCGCCCGGCTGGACGATATGACTGACGATCATGCCCACGATCAGCGCAAGCGTGGAGAACACCAGGAAATACAGCATGGCCTTGCCTGCCACGCGGCCGACCTTCTTCAGGTCGCTCATTGCGGCGATGCCGGTGGCCACGGTCAGGAAGATGACTGGCGCGATGATCATCTTCACCAGTTTGATGAAGGCGTCGCCCAGCGGCTGCATCTGCTGGCCGAGTTCGGGCTTGAACGCGCCCAGCAGTACGCCCACCACGATGGCGAAAATCACCTGTACATAGAGGATTTGATAGAACTTGAGCTTGCGCGCAGGCGCGACTTGATCCACGTCGATCATTGGGATTTGTCCCCACCAAGGCCCCTTGCTCCGGGCGGTTCAGCGCGGGCGACGGGGCGTTATCTGTTTTCTGGCTTGCGCGTGTCATCGCGGGCCCATTTCACCCCGCACTGGAGGCCGCGGGGCTTGGACTTATCTATGCAAGACCCGTGCCAACGGCGCCAGCTTCGTCCGGACATCCCAAGCCATTGATTGGAAATGAATTTTTCCCCAAAAGCAGGAACTGACGCAGGGCGTCATGGCGGAATTTCACACAAAAACGATATAGAATGTGCGAAAAACCGCACAACTCATGGCAACCCGATCTTCCTCCCGCAACCCGGGCCCCGCGCCGGACCAGGCCAACCGACCGGCCCGCCGTCCGCTCTCACCCGCTTGGCCCTGGCCCTGGCGGGCGGCGGCAATCCTGCTGGGCATCGCCATCGTCTTCGGGGTACTGCATGCCGCCACGCTGTGGGCGCGCGAAGGCGCCCTGAAGAACGCGGCGGCCCAGGCGCGCGGCGCAGCGCAGATCAACGCCGCCCTGCTGCGCAACAACCTGGATAAATTCCGGGCGCTGCCCTTCGTCCTGACACGCGACGTCGACGTGCGCGCCGCCTTGCAGGGCGGCTCGCGTGGGCAGATCGAATCCCTGGACGAGAAACTCGACACGCTCAGCCGCGGCGTGGGCGCGTCCGCGATCTATGTGCTGGACAAGAAAGGCCTGGCGATCGCGGCCAGCAATTGGCGCGAACCCGCAACCTTCGTCGGGGTCGATTACCAGTTCCGCCCCTACTTCCAGGGCGCAGTCGCCCGTGGCTCGGCAGAGCATTTCGCCCTGGGTACGATCAGCCACGAGGCCGGGCTATACCTGTCGCGCCGCGTGGACGACGCCAACGGCGCCATGCTGGGGGTGGTAGTCCTGAAAGTGGATTTTCGCGATCTGGAGGCCGACTGGCGCCAGTCCAATGCGCCCATCTTCGTTACCGACGAGCACGGCGTGGTGTTGTTGGGCAGCATCTCCGACTGGCGCTTCGACGTGCTGGCGCCGCTCTCGCCCACCCTGGCCCGGACGCTGCGCACCAGCCTGCAGTTCGGCGACGCACTCTTCCAGCCTTTGCCGCTCAAGCCGCCGCTGCAGCCGGTCAGCAACGGCCAACTGGTCCGCGCGGACGCAACCCTGCCGCAGATCGCGGCCGGCGCCCCATTGCTGCACACCACGCTGCCCATCGTCGAATCGCCCGGCTGGACCCTGCACCTGCTGTCGCCAGTACAAGCGGCTATCAGTCAGGCCACCGCCAACGCACAACTGGGCGCATTGCTGGCACAGAGCGCGCTGGCCGCCATTGCCGGCCTCGTGCTCTTTCGCCGCCATCGCAACCGCGAACGCGCCGAGCAGCAGGCCGCCGTCCATGAACAGCTGGCCTCGCTGGTGGACGAACGCACGTCTCAGCTCTTGAGGGTGAACGAACAACTGGTCGATGAAATGGACGAGCGCCAGCGCACCGCCGCCCGCCTGCATACCATGCAGGAAGAACTGGTCCAGGCCAGCAAGCTTGCCCTCCTGGGTCAGGTCGCCGCCGGCGTCGCCCACGAGATCAATCAGCCCGTGGCCGCGATACGCACCTACGCCGACAATGCCGCCGAATTCCTGCGTCGGCGGGATGATGGCTCCGCTCAGGAAAACCTGGGCACCATCGCCGCATTGACTGACAAAATAGGCCATATCACTGGCGAATTGCGCGCCTTTTCTCGCAAGGCCGGCACCTCGGTAGGACCGACCAGCCTGAAAGACTGCCTGGAAGGCGCGCTGCTGCTGGTCGCGCCGCGCGCGCGGCGCCAGGGCATCGTGCTGCAACGCCCGCCCGAGGGCCAGGACTATTACGTGCAGGCCAATCGCGTGCGGCTGGAACAGGTGCTGGTGAACCTGCTGCAGAACGCCATGGAAGCCCTGGAAGGTCTACCGGACGGCCGCATCATCGTCGCGCAGCAGGATCTGGGCGCCACGCTGCAGATCTACGTCAGCGACAACGGCCCAGGCCTGTCTCCGGAAGCCCGTGCCCGCCTCTTCACACCCTTCCACACGACCAAGCCCGAGGGATTGGGACTGGGCCTGGTCATCTGCCGCGACATCGTCGCCGAATTCGGCGGCGACTTGATCGCCGCCGGCCCCTCGGATCCCGCCTTTCCCGCCCCGCATGCCCCCGGCAGTGGAGCGATGTTCATCCTGACATTGCGCAAGGCGGCTGGCCAGAACAACGCTATGAGCCTCCATCATGACCCGCGCGCCTGAACCCCCATCCAACGCGACGAACTCCCTCGACGACAGCCTGCGCCAGCCATTTGCGCCGCACGCCGTGTTCATCGACGACGACGAGGAACTGCTACGCGCCAATGCCCAGACGCTCAAGCTCCATGGCATCACCGTGGCAGCCCATGCCAGCGCACGCGCGGCCTTGCCGGCCCTGAACCGCGACTTCGACGGCGTGGTCGTGAGCGATATCCGCATGCCCGATATGGACGGCTTGCAGCTATTCCAGCGCCTGCGCGACATCGATCCCGACATCCCTGTCATCCTCATCACCGGGCACGGCGACATCGCGACCGCGGTACAGTGCATGCGCGATGGCGCCTACGATTTCCTGGCCAAACCCTATGCCTCCGACAGGCTGATCACCGCCATCATGCACGCGGCGGAAAAGCGCCACCTGGTGCTGGAAAACCGCCGCCTGCGCGAAGCCGCCTTCGCCGTCGAAGCGGAAGAGGTTGCTTTCATCGGCGCCACTCCCGCCATGCAGCGGATCAAGCAAACGCTGCGCCATATCGCGGATGCGGACGTGGATGTCCTGGTCGAAGGAGAAACCGGCACCGGCAAGGAAGTCGTGGCCACCGCGCTGCACCGCTTGAGCCGCCGCAGGCACCGCGCGCTGGTGGCGATCAATTGCGGCGCCCTGCCTGAAAACGTGATCGAAAGTGAACTCTTCGGCCACGAGGCCGGCGCATTCACCGGTGCCCAGAAGAAACGCATCGGCCGCATCGAGCATGCCAGCGGCGGCACCCTGTTTCTGGATGAAATCGAAAGCATGCCGCTGGCCATCCAGGTCAAGCTGCTGCGCGTACTCGAGTCGCGCCAGATCACGCCTTTGGGCAGCAACGAAGTGCGCAACCTGGACCTGCGGGTGGTCGCCGCCACCAAGGAAGATCTGGGCAGTCCGACCATACGCGCCAAATTCCGCGAAGACCTGTTCTACCGGCTCAATGTCGTCACCATCCGGATTCCGCCCTTGCGCGAACGCCGCGAGGACATCCCTCTGTTGTTCGCCCATTACCTTGGCCACGCCTCGCGCCGCTTCCAACGCGACATTCCCGAAATGCCGGCATCCATCAAGCAGCACGTGATGACACACGATTGGCCCGGCAATGTGCGTGAACTCGCGCACTTCGCCGAACGCGTCGTGCTAGGCGTGCTCAATACACCTGCCCCGCAAACCGCCGCCACCTCGGGCGTTGCGGAAAGCCTGCCGGAACGGATGGAACGCTTCGAAGCCCAACTTATCCGCGACGCGCTCCAGACCCATCAAGGCGATATCAAGGCCACCCTGGAATCCCTGGGCATTCCGCGCAAAACCTTCTACGACAAACTGCAGCGCCATGGCATAGACCGGCAGCAATATACGCAGCAATAGGCTGCAAGCGCCGCACGGGTGACATGCATAAAAAAATCCCTCGCAGGAAGATCCTGCGAGGGATTTTTCATTGGGTGCGGTCCACTGATATCGCGTGAGCAATCGGGCGCCCCAAAGACAAAACCCCACAGGGGTTACCTGTGGGGTTCTGCGGAATAAAAGCTTGACGATGACCTACTTTCACAGACGTCCGTCCACTATCATCGGCGCAAAGTCGTTTCACTGTCCTGTTCGGGATGGGAAGGAGTGGTAC
>NZ_DATCUY010000415.1:0-3782 GCF_036567245.1 Achromobacter sp.
GTAGCGCGCCAGGCCGCCGTCGGCGCCCAGCGCGTCCACGCCTTCGACCACAGCATGCCATTGGCGCCTGCCGCCATCTGCCAGCAGCAGGCTGACGCTGATCTCGCGGCCCAGCAGGGCCTGCATATCCAGTTCGGCCGAGGACGCCAGGCAGTCCAGCGTCAGGGCAAACAGTTCGGAGACGCCTTCGCGCAGGCTCATGCGCTCCACCGCGAGCGCCGCATCCAGCGGCGTGCGCACCTGCAGCATGCGGGCGTTCTGGGAGAGGGCGGCAACATCCAGGCTGCTGAATCCGGCGGGCGCTTGGGAACGGTCGGTCATGGTGTGGAGCGGTCGGCCCGCGGCTGTCAGGGTAGCGAGTCAGGGGAGCGAGATGGTCAGGTGCGCGGCGCGCGGCCCGATCTTGACGATGTCATGGTACGGAGCCATGGCGGTCTGCATGTCGCGGTTCAGGAAGTGGCTCATGCCCAGATAGGCCAGCAGGCCCAGCAGCGCAAACAGCGCGCCGATGCTCCACAGCGGCACGTCGCGCTTGAGCGTGTGCGCGATCTTGTCGGGCAGCGGCCAGTGCGGCGCAAAGCCCGAGCGCTTGCCGCGCAGCAGCGTGATCTCGTCGCCCAGCCGCGCTGTGAGATAGCCCAGCTTCTCCTGGCCTTCGATCATGTACTTGCCCTGGAAGCCCAGCAGCAGGCACATGTAGAACACTTCCAGCGATTGCAGGCGCGGCGCGCCCTGAGCGCGCAGGTCTTCCAGGCGCGCAAAGAAGTTCTCGCCCGCAAGCTGCTCGCCGAACAGGGTCAGCTGCAGCGGCTGCAGCATCCATGCGTCGCGGATGGAAAAGCCGGAGTTCAGCACGGTCTCGTCCACTGCGGCGCAGAACGCATACTTGGTGGCGTAGACGTCCTCGGCCGGGATGTCCATCTTCTTGGCGCTGCGCTCGAAGTCCGCCAGGAATTGCTGCACGCGCGCCGAGAACGAGGCGGCGTCGACGGGCTCCTGGCCGCTTTTCAGCAGGAACAGCATCAGGAAGCCGTCGTACAGCAGATCCAGCAAGGACTTCGCGGGGCGTGAACCGTAAAAATCGGCGGCTCGGGGAGGGAGCGAGGCTCCGGGCATCAGGGAAGGCGCGTCGGCGGTCATGGGCAGGCTCTAGCGGGTGACGGCGATGAGGTCCAGTTTCAGGTCGGGTATGCCCGAGGGGGCATAGATGGCGATGCTGCGCGCCTGCAGCATGCGGTCGTATAGCGAGCCGCGCGTCTGCAGGGTGAAGTAGCACGCGCCCGGCTTGACGGGCACGGCGGGCGGAACCTGTGGCGTGTAGACCAGCTGCACGCCGGGCATGGCGGAAAGCACGAGTTTTTCGACGTCGTCGGGCGCGCCCACCTTGAAGCGCAGCGGCACGGTCTCGGCCAGTTCGCTGGCCGGCGTGGCGGCGGACACCGACAGGTAGAGCGCGGTGGTCTCGTCGAGCTTGCCGGAGTCCAGCCGGCCCACGTGGAACGAGGGGCGCAGCTCTTCCAGCACGATGGAGAAGTAGCGGGTGGAGATGACGGTGTCGAGCAGGTCGCGCAGGATCTCGTCCAGCTGCGCGAAGGCCGCGCCCGGCGCATCGTGCTGGTAGGCCGGCAGATCCGCCAGCGTGTGCACCTTGGAGAAGGTCATGAGCGCGCCCGCCAGCCGCAGCATTTCCTGGAACAGGCGTTCGGGATGCAGCTGCGGATTGTGGAACAGGTGCGACAGCGCTGAATAGGCTTCGTTGCAGGTGTGCAGCAGCCAGAACGAGGCCACGTCGCCCGAGCGGAATTCGATGATGTTCTTGTTCGGCTCGCGGTGAAAGCCATACAGCGCGTTGACCTTGGCCTGCAGCGCGTCGAGCAAACGGCGCAGTTGCTCGAACAGCGCGCTGCATGCCTGCACCGTGACACTGGGGGCGATGAAGGTGGTGTCCAGTTCATAGCCGGCGCTGGCGGTGCGGCGCACGCGCGCAACCGGTATGGTCAGCAGCGCGTCGCGCGGCTCGTGTTCCGACAGCAGGCGCACGTTCTTGCGCAGGAAGGCGAGTTCGGCCGTGCTGGCGTTGGTGTAGAGATCCGGCGCCGGGCTGTCCTGATGCGCATAGCGCGCATCGAAGCCTTGCTCCTGGCGTGTGTCGCGGTAGTTGCCGCCCACGTCCTTCATCGGATGCAGCGCCAGATAGAACACCGCCGTGCTGGCGCCGTCCAGGCCGTCCAGCGCAACCGCGGGCGGCAGGTCGTCGTTGTGCGGCGCGCTGTAGATCTCGCCGTCGGGAAAAATTGCGGAGAGCTCGGTGGCGCGCAGCATGCCGTTGGCAAGCGCCGCCGCGTCGAAGCGCGCCGCGCGCAAGCCCCAGGCATAGGGATGCAGCGCGCGGCTCATCTCCGCGAGGCGGGCCTCGTGGTACGCGTCTTGGCGTTGAAAATGCTGGGGCCGCAGGAACAGCCCCTCTCCCCACAATATCTTCGCTGAATGGCTCACGTTTTCTGGCTCTTGCTTCTTATATAGAGAGGGCGTCCATGACGGTCGGCGAGACGCGGTCGGCTAGACGCGGTCGGCTCGTTCAGCTCGGGCATTGCACCGAGCCGAGGCGGGCCGGGTCGAAGCCGGGCATGCCCGGCGGCAACACTATCTGTCCAGTGACCACGGTCATCGCGCAGGCATGGGCGCCCATGACGATGCCGCTGTCCTCGGCGGTCTTAACTTCGAATACGTATTTCCAGCGCTGCGGCGCGGGCGCGTAGAACAAGCCCGCGACAGCGATGTAGGCAGCGTTTTTCGGCACTTTTTCCAGGTGCTCGTAGCGCTGTCCCGGCGTCAGTGTGACTTCGCGCGATGCGATGATGCTGTCACCCAACGCCGCCTTTTCGGCGTCAGTATCAACCAATTGCGTGAGCGGTGCGCGTTGAAATGCCTCGGCATTCTTCAAATAGTATATTTTCGTAACCACAGCCATGGGCTGGCCGCTACTCGCATTCAAATTTTCTCCGGCGTGTATCGCCAATTTCACATCGACGGGCGCATTCGGGTCTTTTTTCAGACCCGCCATATCCATCATGCCGCCGGTCATTCCTGCCACTGCTCCGATCGCTGAAACCGCTGCGCAACCGCTGATTACGGGGCTTGCCGCGATGACGGCTGCAGCAGCCACGCACCGAGAAAAATAGAGATGTTTTGACATGGCTCTTTATACCGGAAGGCTGCGACAACATACAGATCACGGCACGATGAGCGAAGTTTCGTGGTGAGTTACATGAAGTAATGCACTGTAGTGCGGCGCTAACAAAAGGTTGTTGAAATACGCGGCCTTGGTTACACCCTCCTACATACCAAAAAATGCACATATCCCGGGTTCTCCTCATCAGCGGAATGCTGGCCTTCCTCGCGGGCTGCGCCACATCTCCCAAGCCGCAGACCGACGCCGAGTACAAGCAGTCGATGACGCACGCCACGCAGACTCTGGCGGGCAAGGGCAACGATCAGGCGGTTGCCGAGTTCCAGGAGATCGCCCTGCTCAATCCCGCACGGGGAGAGCCGTGGTCGTACATCGCGAAGATCCGTTTCGACGAACAGAAGTATGGCGAGGCCATCGTCGCGGCTGATGAGGCGCTGAATCGAGACCCCGAGGACTTCACCGCCAAGACCGTGCGCGCGGTGGGCGGCCTGCGCGTGGCGATGCAGTCGCTGGCCGATCTGCGCGCCAATGCGCTGCTCGCCGGCAACGCCCGCACCGATGCGGTGGCGCTGGCCGCCGCCATGCGTGAAAC
>NZ_DATCUY010000416.1:0-7795 GCF_036567245.1 Achromobacter sp.
GCCCGCGGCGCGGGCAACGGCCGCACGCTGCCGGCCACGGTGGCCGGGCAATTGCGCGAACGCATCATCCAGGGTGAGTTCCCGCCCGGCACGCGGCTGAACGAGCGCACGCTGTGCGACCTGCTGGGCGTGTCCCGCACGCCTTTGCGCGAAGCCTTCCGCGTGCTGGCCGCCGAAGGGCTGGTGCAGATCGAGCCGAACCGCGGCGCGCAGGTGGTGGCGCTGTCGGAGGCCAACATCCGCGAGGCCTTCGAAGTCATAGGCGGGCTGGAAGCCATGTCCTGCCGGCTGGCCTGCGAACGGGCCACGGACACCGAGATCGCCGAGATCCGCGCGCTGACCTACGAGATGATGGCCAGCCACGCGCGCCACGACCTGCCCACCTATTTCCAGACCAATCGCGCGATCCACGAACGCATCAGCCTGGCCGCGCACAACAGCCTGCTCAAGCAGCTGTACGACGCCCAGAACGCCCGCATCCAGAATCTGCGCTTCGTGTCGAACGAGAATCGCCAGAAATGGGATCTGGCGATGCGCGAGCACATCGAGATGGCCGAGGCCCTGGACGCGCGCGACGCCGACCGGCTGGCCGGCATCATGCGCCAGCATTTGCAGCGCAAGTGCGAAGCGGCGCTGAAGACCCTGGGCCAGGCGCCCGCCGCAGTGGCCGATTCAGGCTGACGTCCCTCTTGCGCAAGCAGGACAGCGGGCCGCGCCGCCCGCATGAATAGAAGATGGCAGATACGCAGTACGTGCAGTGACTTCCACAGGAGCCTCACCATGACTGATTTCCGCGTCACCCTCGCAGCATCCGCGCCGACCCGGCGCAGCCCCATCCCTCTCAAGGCCCTGGCCGCCGCCCTGCTGGCCTGCGCCACGCTGGCGGCCCAGCCGGCGCTGGCCGGCAAGAAGGACGACACCGTCCGCATGGCCTACGACCAGGCGCCGGAAAGCGTGGACCCCTACTACAACAACGTGCGGATCGGCGTCATCATCGCCGCCAACGTCTGGGACACCCTGCTCTACCGCGACCCCGTCACCAACGAATACAAGGGCCAGCTCGCCAAGAGCTGGAAGCAGGTCGACGACAAGACCATGGAATTCGAGCTGCGCCAGGGCATCAAATTCCATAACGGCGAGGAGTTCGACGCAGACTCTGTGGTGTACACGCTGAACTACGTGGCGGACCCGAAGAACAAGGCCGTGACGCAGCAGAACGTGGCCTGGATCGACAAGGTCGAGAAGATCGACAAGTACAAGGTGCGCCTGATCACCAAGGAACCTTTCCCCGGCGCCAAGGAGTATCTGTCCACCACCGCTGCCATCCATCCGGCCAAGTACTACCAGGAAGTCGGCCCCAAGGGCATGAACGCCAAGCCGGTGGGCTCGGGTCCCTACAAGGTGGTGGACTACCAGCCGGGCAAGTCCATCACGCTGGAACGCAATGCCGACTACTTCAAGGATTCGCCCAAGGCCCAGCCCAAGATCGGCAAGGTGGTGATCCGCTTCATTCCCGACCGCCAGACGCAGATGGCCGAAGTCATCTCGGGCGGCGAAGACCTGATCATGAGCGTGCCCAAGGACCAGGCCGAACAGTTGGGCGGCATGCCCTCGCTGCAGATGGTCACCGGCGACACCATGCGCATCGTCTTCATGCAGATGAACATCCAGGAAGGCACGCCGGCGCCGCAGCTCAAGGACGAGCGCGTGCGCCGCGCCATCATCCACGCGATCGACCGCGAGTCCATGCTGAAGAACATCGTGGGCGAAGGCGGCGGCCTCATCAACACCATCTGCACGCCTTCGCAGACGGGCTGCACCCAGGAAGGCGCGCCGGTCTACAAGTACGATCCGGCCCAGGCCAAGAAGCTGCTGGCGGAAGCCGGCTACCCCAACGGCTTCGACATCGACCTGGTGGCCTACCGCGAGCGCAACCAGACCGAGGCCATCATCAACTACCTGCAGGCGGTCGGCATCCGCGCCAAACTCAACTTCCTGCAGTACGCCGCCATGCGTGACATGATCCGCGCCAACAAGGCTTCGCTCACGCACCAGACCTGGGCCTCCAATCTGGTCAACGACGTGTCGGCGTCCACGCCGGTGTATTTCGCCTTCGGCAACGACGACATCACCCGCGACCCGCAGGTGCGCGATCTGCTCAACAAGGGCGACCACACCATCGAGAGCGGCCCGCGCAAGGCCGCCTATAAGCAGGCGCTGGACCTCATCGCGCAGAAGGCCTACGCGGTGCCGCTGTGGACCTTGCCTGCCTACTACGTGACCACCAAGGATCTGAACTTCAAGCCCTATTCGGACGAACTGGTGCGCTTCTGGGACATGAGCTGGAAGTAAGGCGCGGCCCCGCGCCGGCCCTGCATCGCGCCGGGCCGGCGTGAGTCCAACGAAGAGGAAGCCCTATGCTGTATTTCACGATCAGGCGCCTGGGCCTGGCGGTGCTGGTGGCGCTGACCGTCTCGATCCTGGCGTTCCTGCTGCTGCACCTGTCCGGCGACCCGGCGCTGGCCCTGGCCGGCGAAGGCGCGCGCCAGGCCGACATCGACATGATCCGCAAGACCTACGGCCTGGACCGGCCGCTGGCGGTGCAGTACGCGGACTGGCTCTGGCACATCCTGCAGGGCGACTTCGGCACCTCGGTGTATTTCAAGACCGAGGCCGGGCCGCTGATCCTCTCCAAGCTCAAGACCACCCTGCTGCTGGGCATGGGCGCGCTGGCTTTCGCGCTCTTGATCTCGATTCCGCTGGGCGTGCTGGCCGCGCTTTACAAGGGCAGCCTGATCGACCGCATCTGCCTGGCCGTCGCCGTGCTGGGCCAGGCGCTGCCCAACTTTTTCTTCGCGCTGATCCTGATCATGCTGTTCTCGATCTCGCTGCGTATCCTGCCGGTGTCGGGCAGCGGCAGTTGGCAGCACTTCGTCATGCCGGCGATTGCGTTGGGCTATTACGTCGCGCCCGCCTTCATGCGCCTGATACGCGCCGGGATGATCGAGGTCCTGGCCGCCGACTACATCCGCACCGCCCGCGCCAAGGGCCTGCCGGCGCGCAAGATCGTCTTCAAGCACGCGCTGCGCAACGCCATCGTGCCGGTGGTGGCGCTGGCCGCGGTGCAGCTGGGCTACCTGCTGGGCGGCTCGGTCGTCATCGAAACCATCTTCGCGCTGGACGGCCTGGGCTACCTGGCCTACCAGAGCATCACCTACAAGGACTATCCCGTGATGCAGCTGATCGTCCTGCTGCTGTCAGTGCTCTACGTGCTGCTGACCCTGGCGGCCGACATCGCCAACGCGTGGCTCGACCCGCGCATCCGGGTTTCCTGACATGAGCACGCCTACCCTGACCCCGTCCGCTACCGGCGTCCAGGCGCCGCTGGAACTGTCCGCGTCCGCTCTGCGCTGGCGGCGGCTGCGCCGCAACAAGGCGCTGCTGGCCGGCGGCGGCATCCTGCTCGTCATCGTGCTGATCGCGCTGTTCGCGCCCTGGATCTCGCCGCATGATCCCTATTTCCAGGACCTGGCCTACCGCACCGCCCCGCCGGTCTGGTATGCAAAAGGCACTTGGCTGCATCCACTGGGCACCGACCAGCTCGGCCGCGACTATATGTCGCGCCTGTTCTACGGCGCCCGCATCTCGCTCTTGATCGGCGTCAGCGTAGCGCTGATTTCAGGCCTGATCGGCACGGCCATGGGCATGGCGGCCGGCTACTTCGGCGGCAAGGTCGACATGGCGGTGTCCTTCCTCATCACCACCCGTTTGTCCATGCCCGTCATTCTGGTGGCGCTGGCCACCGTCGCGATCGTCGGCGGCTCGCTCTGGGTGGTAATCCTGGTGCTGGGGCTGCTCAAGTGGGACCGCTACGCGGTGGTGATGCGCAGCGCCACCCAGCAGGTGCGTTCGCTGGAATACGTGGCCGCGGCGCAGGCGGCGGGCGCGTCCACCTGGCGCATCGTCTGGGGCGAAGTGCTGCCCAACGTGGTGCCGCAGCTGATCGTGATCGCCACGCTGGAAGCCGCCAGCGCCATCCTGCTGGAGGCGTCGCTGTCCTTTCTGGGACTGGGCGTGCAGCCGCCGCTGCCCTCGTGGGGCCTGATGATCTCGGAGGCCAAGGCCTATATGTTCTTCTCGTTCTGGCTGATCGCCATACCCGGATCGGCGCTGGCCTTGCTGATCTTCGCGATCAACCTGGCCGGCGACGGGCTGCATCAACTCCTGACGCCTGAAGAGAGGGGCTGAGCATGAGCGACACGGACATCGTGCTGGACGTGCAGGGCCTGACCGTAGACATCGCCACGCCGCGCGGCGCCCTGCATGCGGTGCGCGACGTGTCGTTCCAGGTCCGGCGCGGCGAAACCCTGTGCCTGGTGGGGGAATCCGGCTGCGGCAAGTCCATGACTTCGCTGGCCATCATGGGCCTCTTGCCCAAGGCCGCGCAACGCAGCACGCGCCGGCTGTCGGTGCTGGGCGAGGACCTGTCCACCGCGCGCGGGCGGCGCATCAACGCGCTGCGCGGCAGCAAGATGGCCATGATCTTCCAGGAGCCGATGACGGCGCTCAACCCCGCCTACGCCATCGGCGAGCAGTTGACCGAGCACTACATCCACCATTGCAAAGCCAGCGCGCAGCAGGCGCGCGACCGCGCGGTGGAACTGCTGGAGAAGGTCGGCATCGCCTCGGCCGGGCAACGGCTATACCAGTACCCGCACCAGCTCTCGGGCGGCCTGCGCCAGCGCGTCATGATCGCCATGGCGCTGATGTGCGGCCCGGAGCTGCTGATCGCCGACGAGCCCAGCACCGCGCTGGACGTCACCATCCAGGCGCAGATCCTGCGGCTGCTGGCCGACCTGCAGGCCGAACTCGGCATTGCCATGGTGCTGATCACCCACGACCTGGGCGTGGTCGCGCGCATCGCCCGCCAGGTCGCGGTGATGTATGCCGGACAGATCGTCGAGGAAGGACCGGTGGCGGAGCTCTTCGCCTCGCCGCGCCATCCCTACACCCAGGGGCTGCTGGGCTGTATTCCCGTGCCCGGGCGCACGCCGCCCGGCGAAGCGCTGGGTACCATCCCGGGCGTGGTGCCGGCGCTGGTGGGCGAGCTGCGTGGCTGCGCCTTCTATGACCGCTGCCCGCATGCGCAAGCGCAATGCCGCAACGAAGTCCCCGTGCATGCCGCCGACTCCGGCCAGCAATGGCGCTGCATTCTCCACCCCGAAGGAGTCCTGGCATGAGCCCCTTGCTGCAAGCCGAAGCCGTCAGCAGGCAGTTCTCGATCCGCTCGGGCATGTTCCGGCCGCGCAGCACCCTGCATGCGGTCAATGGCGTGGACCTGGCGGTGGAGCGCGGCGCCGTGCTGGGCATCGTGGGCGAATCCGGTTGCGGCAAATCGACGCTGGCCCGCATGCTGCTGGGCCTGACGCCGCCGACCGAAGGCGCGATCCGCCTGGACGGGCAGGACATACGCAGCCTCGGCCGACGCGCCCTGGCGCGCCGCGTCCAGCCGATCTTCCAGGATCCGTATTCTTCGCTGAATCCGCGCCGCTCCATTGCCTCCATCGTGTCGCTGCCGCTGGAAGTGCATGGCATCGCCAATCCCAAGCAGCAGAAAGCCATCGAAATGCTGGAACGCGTCGGCCTGCCGCCCCGGCTGGCCCACAACACGCCGGGCCAATTGTCCGGCGGGCAGCGCCAACGCGTGGCCATCGCGCGCGCGCTGGTGATGCATCCCGAGATCGTCATCTGCGACGAGCCGACCTCGGCGCTGGACGTCTCGGTGCAGGCCCAGATCATGAATCTGCTGATGGACCTGCGGCGCGAATTCAACCTGACCTATGTCTTCATCAGCCACAACTTGGCGGTCGTCGAGCACATCGCCACCCATGTGGCGGTGATGTACCTGGGCCGGGTAGTCGAATCCGCCGCCACCGCGCAGCTGTTCCACGACCCGCGCCATCCCTACACGCAGGCGCTGCTGGCCTCGGTGCTGACGCCCGAACCCGGCCTCGGCATCCCCGACATGGGACTGGGCCTGTCGTTCCCGGACCCGTTGCGCCCGCCTTCCGGCTGCCCCTTCCATCCGCGCTGTCAGCAGGCCATGGCGCAATGCAAGACCGAACGCCCGGCCTTGACCCGGCGCGAGCAATCCGTGGTGGCCTGCCACCTCTATCCCCCTACCCCCAACGGAGTCCAGCCATCATGACCCGCGCACAAGCCATCGCCCAGGCGGAACAGTGTTTTGATTCCGGCGCCTTCCGCACCCTGCTGGCGCGCCGCCTGGCGCAGCCCACGGAAAGCCAGAATCCGGCGCGCGCGCCCGAACTCGCCGCCTATCTGGAAGCCGAGATCCGGCCCGCCTTCGAGGCGCTGGGCTTCACCTGCCGCACGCTGACCCACCCGAAGGCGCTGGCCCCGTTCCTGTACGCCGAACGCATCGAGGACCCGTCCTTGCCCACCGTGCTGGGCTATGGCCACGGCGACGTCATCCGCGGCCTGGAAAAGGAATGGAAGGAAGGCCTCTCGCCCTGGGCGCTGACCGAGTCCGAGGGCCGCTGGTACGGCCGCGGCATCGCCGACAACAAGGGCCAGCACAGCATCAATATGGAAGCCTTGCGGCTGGTGCTGGAGACGCGCGGCAAGCTGGGCTTCAACGCCAAGTACCTGATCGAGATGGGCGAGGAAACCGGCTCCATGGGCCTGCGCGATCTGTGCGAGGAACATCGCGCATTGCTGGCTGCGGACCTGCTTATCGCCTCGGACGGACCGCGGCTGAGCGCGGAGCGTCCCACGATTTTCCTGGGTGCGCGCGGCAGCCTGAACTTCGACCTGAGCATCGAGGCCCGCGCGGGCGGCCACCACTCGGGCAACTGGGGCGGCCTGATCTCCAACCCCGGCATCCAGCTGGCCCATGCGATCGCCACGCTGGTCTCGCCGACCGGCCAGATCCGCATCCCCGAATGGGTGCCGCGCGAACTGCCCGACGCGGTGCGGCGCGCACTGGCCGACTGCCAGGTGGACGGCGGCGCCGACGGCCCCGAAATCGAACCCTGGTGGGGCGAACCGGGCCTGTCGCCGGCCGAGCGCGTGTTCGGCTGGTGCTCGTTCGAGGTCCTGGCCTATAAGACCGGCAACCCCGACACCCCCGTCAACGCCATTCCGCCGCGCGCCTGGGCGCGCTGCCAGCTGCGCTTCGTGGTCGGCGTGGACCCGGACGACCTGGTGCCGGCCCTGCGTCGCCACCTGGACCGCCAGGGCTTTCCCATGGTCCAGATCACGCTTACCCGCGAGAACATGTTCCGCGCCACCCGCATCGACCCCGACGACGCCTGGGTGCGCTGGGCGGTGGATTCGCTGGAACGCACGTCGGGCGCCAAGACCGCCGTGCTGCCCAATCTGGGCGGCTCCCTGCCCAACGACATCTTCACCGACGTGCTGGGCCTGCGCACGATCTGGGTGCCGCACTCCTACCCCGGCTGCTCCCAGCACGCGCCGAACGAACATCTGCCGCCGGCCTTGTTGCGGCAGGCGCTGGGCCTGATGACGGGGCTGTACTGGGACCTGGGCGCGGGCGGCACGCCAGCGCTGGCGCGCTGAACTAAGGTCGGTTGCCCGGCGCCTGCCGCGCCCGCAGGAAATCGATGAAGCGCCGCACCTTGGCGCTGACGTGGCGGGTGTCGGGATAGACCGCGTAGACCTCCTGGCGCGGCAAGGTGTACGAAGGCAGCACGCGTTGCAGCGCGCCCCGCGCCAGCGGTTCTTCCAGCAGCCACTCGGGCAGCGCGGCCACGCC
>NZ_DATCUY010000417.1:0-7876 GCF_036567245.1 Achromobacter sp.
CCGCCACCAGTGCCAGAAGCGCTGGCGGCGCGCCTGGGCGGCCAGCCTGCAGTTCTCGAACACGCTCAGTTCGGGAAAGATGGTGGACCGCTGGTAGCTGCGGCCCAGGCCGGCGCGGGCGCGGTCGGGCTGGCGCCATGCCGTGATGTCGCGGCCGCCCAGCATGACCTGGCCGCTGCTGGGCGCGAGTTCGCCCGACAGGATGTTGATCAGCGTGGACTTGCCCGCGCCGTTGGTGCCGATGACGGCATGGACCTGGCCGCGTTGCAATGCCAGCGACACGCCGTTCACCGCCGTCAGGCCGCCGAAGCGGCGCGTGACCGCGCTGGCGGCAAGCAGGACGTCAGACATGGGGCTCTCCCTGGATGGGCAGGCGGGCGGGAACCGGACGGCTGGATGAGGCGGTGTCCGGCTTGGGCGCGGCATTGCGGCCGGCGTCGTGGTCCGTGTTGGGCGCGGCATTGCGGGCCGCGCGCCGCTGGCGCAGTTGTGCCGGCAGTCCGGCCAGGCCGTTGGGCAGCAAGGCCACCAGCGCGATGATGGCGATGCCCAAGGGCAGGTGCCAGTGGCGCGCGTACTCGCCGAACAGCTCCTGCGACTGGAACAGTTCCTGCAGCAGCACCAGCGCCACTGTGCCCAGCACCGCGCCGCCCAGGCTGCCCATGCCGCCCAGGATCACCATCAGCAGCACCAGGCCGGATTGTTCCCAGGCCAGCAGCTCCGGCGTGACGAAGCCGTCCTTCAGCGCGAACAGAAAACCCGCCAGGCTGGCCAGCGTGGCGCCCACCACGTAGGCGGCCAGCTTGTAGGGATAGGTCGAGTAGCCGGCCGCGCGCATGCGCTGTTCGTTGATGCGGATGCCGGCCAGCGCGGCGCCGAAGGGCGAGCGCCGCAGCAACGCCAGGAAGCCCCAGGCCAGCGCCAGGCAGGCCAACACGAAGAAATAGAAGGTCCGGCTGTCGCTCAGGTCGAACGGCATCCAGCCGCCCAGGGACAGCTCGGGCCGGAAGTACAGATAAATGCCGTCGCTGCCGCCGCCGATCTTGGTGTCGTGGAACACGTAGTACGCCATCTGCGAGAAAGCCAGCGTGACCATGATGAAATACACGCCGCGCGTGCGCAGCGCCAGCGCGCCGGTCACGAGCGCATAGGCCGCGGCGGCGAGCAGGGCAGCTGGCAGCAGCCACCACAGGCTGGCGGCCTCGGATTCCGGCGACAGCAGCGCCGCAACGTAGGCGCCGATGCCGAAGAAGGCGGCGTGGCCCAGGCTGACCAGCCCGGCGCCGCCCACCAGCAGTTGCAGGCTGAGCGCGAAGATCGCGTAGATCATGATCTTGATCGCCAGGCCGGTGTAGTAGTCGCTGCCGCTCCAGGCAAAGGCGGCCAGGGCCAGCAGCGCCGCAATGGGCAGTAGTCGGTTCAACATGGTCAGCCCTGCTTGAACAGCCCTTCGGGCTTGCAAAGAAGTATGAAGGCCATCAGCAGGTACACCAGCACGCCTGCCGCGGACGGGAACAGCACCTGCCCGAAGGTTTCCACCACGCCCACCAGCATCGCGGCCAGGAACGCGCCGCGGATCGAGCCTATGCCGCCGATCACGACCACCACGAAGCAGATGATGAGCACGCCGTTGCCCATGCCGGGGTAGACGGAAGATACCGGCGCGGCGATGCTGCCGGCCAGGGCCGCCAGCGCCACGCCCGCCGCGAATACCAGGCGGTAGAGCTTGTTGATGTCTATGCCCAGCGATCCGATCATCTCGCGGTTGCTGGCGCCGGCCCGCAGCATCATGCCCAGCCGTGTGCGCGTGATGACCCAGTACAGCAGCAGCGCCACCGCGATGCCGACTGCCGAGATGAACAGCCGGTAGACCGGGTAGGTCATGACGTCGCCCAGCGCGATGCTGCCTTGCAGCCAGGCGGGCAGGGGCACGCCGTGCACGTCGTTGCCCACCAGGATGCTGCGCAGCTCTTCGAAGACCAGGATCAGGCCGTAGGTCATCAGCACCTGCTGCAGGTGGTTGCGCTTGTACAGGTAGCTGAAGAAGGCGGCTTCCAGCAGATAGCCCAGCGCGCCGGCGGCCAGCACGCAGACCGCCAGCGTGGCCAGGAAGCCGCCGCCCAGCCAGCGGTCGACGACCGGGCCCAGCGCGAACGCCATGTACGCGCCTATCATGTAGAAACTGCCGTGGGCCAGATTGATGATGCCCATGATGCCGAAGATCAGCGTGAGTCCGCTGGCCACCAGGAACAGCAGCAAGCCGTACTGGAATGCGTTCAGGCTTTGGATGAGCAGGATGCTGATGTCCATGGGGCCTCCCTGTGGCGGATTGCGGTCAGCGTCAGAGCTTGCAGCCGCGGGCCGGATCGGCCAGCTTCTTCACTGCGACATCGACGACCTTGTTCTCCAGTCCGTCGACGCGGCGCAGATAGATGTCCTGCACCGGGTTGCCGGCGCTGGACAGCGTGAAGGGGCCGCGCGGACTGTCCACCGTGGCGCCGCGCATGGCCTTGCGGAAGTCTTCCTTCTTGGCGAAATCGCCCTTGACCGCGGCCAGGCCCGACTGCATCAGCTGCGCCGCGTCATAGCCCTGCACCGCGTACACGTCGGGCTGCGCCTTGTAGGCCTTGCTGTAGTCGGCGCGGAAGGCGTTGTCGCGCGGCGTGTTCAGGCCGTCGGCATAGTGCAGGGTGGTCAGCAGGCCTTGTGCGGAAGCGCCCTGGGCCTCCAGCGTGCCGTCGGTGAGGAAGCCCGAGCCGTACAGGGGAATGGTCTTGCTCAAGCCAGCCGCATGGTAGTCCTGAACGAACTTCACCGCCCCGCCGCCCGCGAAGAACGTGAACACCATGTCGGGCTTGAGCGCCGCGATCTCGGTCAGCAGCGGCTGGAATTCCACGTTGGGAAACGGCAGGCTCAGTTCCTTCACGACTTTGCCGCCGGCCTTCTCGAAGCCTTCCTTGAAGCCGCCGATGGCCTCGTCGCCGGCCGCGTACTTCCAGGTAATGGTGACGGCTGTCTTGTGGCCCTTGGCGAAAGCCACCGGGCCCATGGCGTAGGCGGGTTGCCAGTTGGTGAACGAGGTGCGGAAGATGCCCGGGCTGCACAGCGGGCCGGTGATGGCATTGGCGCCCGCGTTGGTCACTATCAGCGTGGTGTCGGCATCCTTGGCGGCCTTGGCCAGCGCCATTGCCACGCCCGAGTGCACGGTGCCGATCAGCACATCGACCTGGTCGCGCTTGATCAGGCGGTTGGCGTTCTCGGCGGCTTTGGCGGGATTGGACTCGTCGTCCACCTTGAAGTATTCGATCTCGCGTCCGCCCAGCTTGCCGCCTTGTTCGGCGACGTAGAGCTTGAAGCCGTTCTCGATGGCATTGCCCAGCGCGGCGTAGGTACCGCTGTAGGGCAGCATGAAGCCGACCTTGATCTTGTCGGCGGCCTGGGCGCCGGTGGCGGCGAGCGTCAGAGCCGCGGCGAGCGCAGCCCGGGTCAGGGCGTGGTTCATGGTTAGTCTCCGTGCTTGTTATGGGCCGACGCGGGGTCAGCGGGGTTGTTCCAGGCCGCCGACGAAGCCGGCGATGGCCTGGATAACGCGGGCCGGCTGGTCCTTGTGCGCAGAGTGGCCGCAGTCGGGAATCTCCAGCAGTTCGGTCTGGGGCGCGAGCCGGCGTATGCCGCGGATCTGCGCCAGGGTGCCGTATTCGTCGTCCACGCCCTGGATGGCAAGCACTGGACAGGCGATGCGGGACAGGTATTCGTCCAGGTTCCAGCGGCGGAACGCAGGGTCCAGCCAGATGTCGTTCCAGCCCCAGAATGCCGAATCCGGGTCCGCGTGATAGCGGCCCAGCCGGGCGCGCAGGTCCGTTTCCAGATAGGCCTGGCGCGCCTGCGCGATGCTGGCGACCGACACGTCTTCGACCAGGATGTGCGGGGCCGCGGCCACCACGCCGGCGACGGCATCCGGATGCATCGCGGCATACAGCAGGGCGATGGAGCCGCCGTCGCTATGGCCGAACAGCACCGGCTTGTCGCGCGAGGCATCCACGTCCAGGGCGCGTAGCAATGCGGGCAGCACCTCGCGCGCCTCGCAATGCATGAAATCCACCGGCCGTTTTTCTTCGGGCGGCCGTGGCGTCGATTGCCCATAGCCGTAGCGCGAATACACCAGCCCGCGACAGCCGGCCGCCTCGCAGACGCGTTGGGGCCAATCCTTCCACATGGCCACCGAGCCCAGCCCTTCGTGCAGGAACACCAGCAGCGGGGCGCCGGAGCGATCGGACTCGATCCACTGGCATTCCAGGCGCAGGTCTTTTCCGCCGGCATGGAACTCGGCGAAGACGGCCTCGGCCACCGCGCTGGCGCTCATAGCGTGGCCTCTTCCAGCTGGCGCAGGCGGAAGCGCTGTATCTTCCCGGTGGCGGTCTTGGGTAGTTCTTCGGTGAAATTGATCTGGCGCGGATACTTGAATGGCGCCAGGTGCTGCTTCACGTAGTTCTGCAACGCGGCCCCGGTCTGCGCGTCGGGCTCGAAGCCGGGGCGCAGCACCACGTAGGCCTTGGTCTTGACCAGGCCGTCATGGTCCGGCACGCCGATCACGGCCGCTTCCAGCACGGCCTCATGCTGCACCAGGATGTTCTCGACCTCGACCGGCGACACGTACTGGCCGCTGACCTTGATCATGTCGTCGCTGCGGCCGGCATAGGTGTAGTAGCCGTCCGCGTCGCAGGTGTACTTGTCGCCGCTCTTGAGCCAGTCGCCCAGGAAGCACTGGCGGGTCTTGTCGCGGTTGTTCCAGTACATCAGCGCCGCGCTCGGGCCTTTGATATAGAGGTCGCCGATGGCGCCCGAAGGCACCGGGGCGCCGTTCTCGTCGCGCAGTTGCACTTCATAGCCGGGCACGGGCTTGCCCGTGGTGCCATAACGCAGCTGCCCGGTCTGGTTGGAGATGAAGATGTGCAGCATTTCGGTGGAGCCGATGCCGTCCAGGATCTCGCAGCCGAAGTGGCGCGTGTAGCGTTCGCCGATGTCGCGCGGCAGAGCTTCGCCGGCAGAGGTGCAGATGCGCATGGCCACCTGTTCGCGCGGCGGGAGGTCTGGCGAGGCCAGCATGCTGGCGTACAGCGTGGGCACGCCGTAGAACACCGTGGGCCGGTGCTGGGTAAGGCGCTTGAAGACTGCCTGCGGCGTGGGGCGTTCGCCCATCAGGATGACGGTCGCGCCGACTGATAGCGGGAAGGTCAGGCCGTTGCCCAGGCCATAGGCGAAGAACAGCTTGGCGGCCGAGAACACCACGTCGTCTTCGCGGATGCCGAGCACGGGCTTGGCATAGAGTTCGGCCGTGTGCCACAGGTTGCCGTGGGTGTGGACCACGCCCTTGGGCTTGCCGGTGGAGCCGGAGGAATACAGCCAGAAGGCGATTTCATCAGACAGGGTGCGCGCCGCGGGCGCAAGGGGCGCCGCCGCCAGCAGGGATTCGAATTCACGCGCGGCCTCCGGCAGGGGGCCGGCGGGTTGCGATATCACCAGGTGTTCGATATCGGCCGGGGCCTGCGCCAGCGCCGCCTGCACGACAGGCAGCAAGGCGCCCGACACGAACACGGCCCGCACGCGGCTGTGACCGATGATGTAGGCGTAGTCGTCGGCGGTCAGCAGGGTGTTCACAGCCACCGGCACCACGCCCGCATGCAGCGCGCCCAGGAACGCCACCGGCCAGTCGACCGTGTCCTGCATCAGCACCAGGATGCGCTCCTCGCGCCGCAGGCCCAGCTGGCGCAGTGCGCCGGCCATGCGCGCCACCCGCTCCGCCAGTTCGCCGTAGGAGATCTGGCGCGTATCGTCGATGTAGGCCGGCTTGGCGGCGCGCGGCGCATTGAGCGCCGCCAGGTGGCTGGCGAAGTTGAGTTCGGCGGGACAGGTGTTCACGGTTGTCTCCTGAATGTCCTGTGGGGTGGAAGCCGCGCGGTGTGTTTTTTTCTGGCGGCAGGGCGGGCGCTAGGGCCGCGTGAAATCGATGGCGCCGCCGGGCAGCAGGTACAGCACCAGGGCGCGGCCGCCGCTCACGGTCGGGCTGTGCGCGCTGCCGGGGCCATAGACCAGCCAGCCGGCGCCATGGCCGTCGAAGCGGGCGTCCTCGGTCAGCGGCATGATCATGTCGATCTCGCCATTGGGATGCGCGTGGTGGGGGCCGGCCAGGTCGTTCATGTCGACCACGTCCACCGAGCAGTCCGCCAGGTCCGGCGCCGGTTTGATGACGCGGCCGTAGCGGATGCCGCCGCCTTCGCGGCTGCACATCCATCCCTCGGCCACGCCTTGCCTACAGGTGGCGTATATCTCCTGGAACAGGGGGCTTTGCGGGCCGGCCTCGCGGTTCAGGCTTTCCTGCAGGGCCGCGTCCAGCGGCCGGCCTTCTGTCAGGCGAGTGACCTCGCGCATCAGGGCATGGAATTGGTCAGGCGTACTCACCGGGCTCCTCCTTTACACTGTCGGCGCTTCAGAATCGACATGAAATCGACTGCTGCTTTTTTTGCACATGAGCCGCTTCGGGTTCATGGGAGGAAAAATAGTGCTTCCATTGATTATGGTCAAGCACTATAGTGCATAAAACGTGGTAATCAGGGTTTTTGCGGAGTCACGTAAACATGAATCAAGCGCTAGACGCGGCGCCATCCGAACCCAGGCGGGAAGCGTTCCTGGTGGCATTGGGTGAGCGGGTGCGCCGCCTGCGGGCCATACGCGGTATGACCCGCAAGAGCCTGTCGCAGGTAACCGGCGTATCGGAGCGCCATCTGGCCAACCTGGAACACGGGGTGGGCAATGCTTCCATCCTGGTGCTGCTGCAGATCGCCCGGGCCTTCAACTGCGCGCTGGCCGAACTGGTGGGCGACGTGACCACCGAATCGCCCGACTGGCTGCTGATCCGCGAGTTGCTCAGCGGCCGCACGGAATCCGACCTGCAGCGCGCGCGCGAGGCCCTGACCCAGCTGTTCGGGGTGGGGGCGGGCGCGCAGCGCCCCAACCGCACCCAGCGCGTGGCGTTGATCGGCCTGCGCGGCGCGGGCAAGTCCACCTTGGGCCAGATGCTGGCCGATGATCTGGGCTATCCCTTCGTGGAGCTGAACCGCGAGATCGAGCGCGTGGCGGGATGCAGCATCCTGGAAATCCACAATCTGTACGGCCCCAACGCCTATCGCCGCTACGAACGGCGCGCGCTGGAAGAGGCCGTGCAGATCTATCCCGAAATGGTGCTGGCCACCCCCGGGGGGCTGGTATCCGAACCGGCCACGTTGAACCTGCTGCTGGCCCATTGCTACACGGTTTGGCTGCGCGCCACGCCCGAAGAACACATGGGCCGCGTCATGGCGCAAGGCGACTTCCGCCCCATGTCGGGCAACAACGAAGCCATGGCCGATCTCAAGCGCATCCTTGCCGGGCGGGAAGCCTTCTACGCCAAGGCCGACCTGACGTGGGTCACCAGCAACCTGGAAGTCCAGGAAAGCTTTGCCGGCCTGCGCACCCAGGTTCGAAAGGCCTGCGGCCTGCCGCTATAAATCTGCACTTTTATGCATGTCTCGCTTGACGTGCGCTTTTGCCTGAACTAATCTGCACAATAATTCATGTGATGCAGTATTTTTCCTGTTCAGGCAGGGCGTACGAGGAGACACACCATGAGCAGCACCGCAAACGGGCATGAAACCCGGCCCGAGGCCCGCGTTGATTTCCGCACCCGGCCCGACCTGTACCGCCACTGGCGCCTGACGTTTGACGGCCCCGTTGCAACGCTGGCCATGGACGTGGCCGAAGACGGCGGCCTGCGCCCCGGCTACAAGCTCAAGCTCAATTCGTACGATCTGGGCGTGGACATCGAACTGCACGACGCCCT
>NZ_DATCUY010000418.1:0-5333 GCF_036567245.1 Achromobacter sp.
ACCACGCCGGGCAGCGCGCGCAGCGGCGAGACCGCGCCGTCCAGCTGGCGGCCGCCATGGTTGGACACGATGATGCCGTCGGCCCCGTGCTGCCGCGCCAGCGCCGCGTCCCGCGGATGCAGAATGCCCTTGATGATGAGCGTGCCCGGCCACTGGCGGCGGATGCGCGCCACGTGCTCCCAGCTGAGGTGGTCGCGCGCGCTGAAGTCGCGCAGCACCGACGCGGACACTATCGGCGCGCCGCGCGTGGCGAAGGAATTCTCGAAATGCGGCATGCCATGAGACAGCAGCGTGCGCATGAACGTGCCGGCCAGCCAGCGTGGCCGCGTCAAACCGTCCCAGGCCAGGCGCAGGCTGGGCTTGAGCGGGGTGGCGAAGCCGGTGCGCACATTGTTCTCGCGGTTGGCCGACACGGGGATGTCCACTGTCAGCACCAGCGTTTCGTAGCCGGCGCGGCGGGCGCGTTCCACCAGGGCGTCGATACGCTGCGGATCGCCGGGCAGGTAGGCCTGGAACCAGGTGCCCGGCGCTTCGCGGATGACGTCTTCCAGTGGAATCAGCGAGGTGCCGCTGAGGATGGCGGGTATGCCCTGTTCACGGGCGGCGCGCGCCAGCACGATATCGCCGCGGTAGGCCGACAGCGCGCTGATGCCCATGGGGGCGATGCCGAAGGGCGAGGCGTAGCGGCGGCCGAAAATTTCGGTCTGCTGGGTGCGGCGCGATACGTCGACCAGCACGCGCGGCGAAAACGCATACTGCGCGAAGGCGCTGCGGTTACCGCGCAGGGACTGGTTGTCTTCGGCCGCGCCCGCAACGTAGCCGAATATCGGCTGGGGCAGGCGCCGTTTTGCGGCGGCTTCGAAATCGTCCAGCGACAGCATGCGCGCCAGCGCGCGCGGCAAGGGGCAGTCGGCCGAGGCGGCGCGGGGACTGGCAGAGGACGAGATGATGGATGTCATGGCGGGCCGGTAAAAGCCCGTAATCTAGCAATGCCGATTCATCGCATAAAGCGAATAAAACCAGACATCCAATTTCGATTTAATAGAATAAGTTGCGTAGGAAAACTACGCGGGCAGCGCCATCAGCTCGCCCATGCGCACCGGACCCAACACGGAGGGCGTGTCGGCCCAGCGGATCTGGTTGGGGCCGAACAGCACGATGGCGGTGGAACCCAGCTTGAAGCGGCCCATTTCCGCGCCCTTGGCAAGGTGGATCGGGGCGCGCGCCGCGTCGTCGTAGCGGGTGGATTTCACACGGCGCTTGTGCGGCGTGACCAGGCCGGCCCATACGGTTTCGATGGAGGCCACGATCATCGCGCCCACCAGCACCAGGGCCATCGGGCCATGCTCGGTGTCGAAGATGCAGACCACGCGCTCGTTGCGCGCGAACAGGCGCGGCACGTTGCGGGCGGTCAGCGGGTTGACCGAAAACAGGCGGCCCGGCACGTGGATCATTTCGCGCAGGGTGCCGGCTACCGGCATGTGCACGCGGTGGTAGTCCTTGGGCGACAGATAGATGGTGGCGAATTCGCCGCCCTGGAACGGCGCTGCGCGTTCGGCGTCGCCGCCCAACAGGTCGGCCACGCCGTAGTTGTGGCCCTTGGCCTGGAAGATGCGGCCGTGCTCGATCGCGCCCATCTGGCTGATGGCGCCGTCGGCCGGACACACCACCGAGCCGGGTTCGTCGTCCAGCGGCCGCGCGTCTTCCTTCAGCGCGCGCGTGAAGAAGTCGTTGAAGCAATCGTAGGCCAAGGGCTCTTCCTGCAGCGCTTCGCGCATGTCCACGCCATAGCGGCGGACGAAGCGCGAGATCATCCAGTTCTTGACCGCGGGTTCCCGGCAGTCGGAGGCGTACCCGAAGAGCCGCGACACCAGGTGGTGGGGGGCGAGATACTGGCTGGCGAGGAAAAGTTGGTCTTTGATCGACATCTAGGAGCGCTGAGAAATGACCCCGCGGCTGGCCGCGGCATGGGCAGGCCCGCTGGGGGCCCGCCTGCAGGCCCGGGACTGGCCGCGTCAAAAAACGTCGTCCCGCGTTGCAGCGGGACGACGTGGTGATGAGCAGAGGGTGAATTCTACCGCTTTCAGGCCGACTTAAGGCGTGTCGATGCGCGCATGCAATGCCGGGCGCAACGGCTCGCCATTGCATGCCTGCCGGCCGTTACAGCTCCAGCACGATGCGTTCGCCCTGGGCGCGCGAGCAGCAGGCCATCATGCGGGTGCCGGCCTCGCGCTCGGCGCGGGTCAGCACCACGTCGCGATGGTCGACCGCGCCGCCCAGGACGCGCACCTCGCAGGAACCGCAGAGTCCCTCCTCGCAATCGCTCTGCACGTCGATGTTGGCGCCGCGCAGCGCGGTCAACAGGGTCTGGCCGGCCGGGACCTGTACGACGATGCCCGAGTCCTTCAATTCGGCCTCGAAAGCGTGTTCCTTGGACGGGTCCAGCGTGGCGAGCGTGGAATGGAAGTGCTCCACGCGCAGGCTGTCCTCGGGCCAGGCGGCGCAGGCGGCCTGCAGGGCGTCCAGCATGCGCTCGGGACCGCAGGCGTAGATCTGCGTGCCGGCCTCGGGGCGGGAGAGCAGGGCGGCGAAGTCGTTGCGGCTGCCTTCGTCGCTGATGTGCAGATGTAGGCGCTCGCCGTGCAGCGGCTGCAGCTCTTCCAGCAGGGCCATGCAGGCGCGCGAGCGGCCGCTGTAATGCAGTTGGTAGTCCATGCCCAGTTCGCGCGCGCGGCGCGCCATGGCGCTGATGGGCGTGATGCCTATGCCGCCGGCGACGAGGATCAGGCGCGTGGCGCCTTCGTCCATGCGGAAGTGATTGCGCGGACCGCGCGCGCGCACGATGCTGCCCGCTCGCAGGTGCTGGTGGATCCAGGCCGAGCCGCCGCGGCCCGCCGTTTCCTGGAGCACGGCGATCTCCAGCGCATGTGCGGCCGCCGGATCGCCGCAAAGCGAATACTGGCGCGACAGGCCGGTGTCGCCGCATTCGACATCGATGTGCGAGCCCGGCGTCCAGCGCGGCAGCGGCTTGCCGTCGGGCGATTCCAGCCGGATGCGCGCGATGCCTTCGGCTGCGGCCGTGACCTGGGTCACCACCAGCTTGCGGCTGATGGCGTGGGTGGAGGGTTCGCCGATGCGCACCGGCTGCATCTGCCCAAGCACGGCGGGATCGCGGCGCTCGGGGTTGTCCGCCGGATTCCATTCCACCCACAGATGCTCGGGACCGCGGAACGAGGTATTGGGCACGTAGGTGAACTGCTGCTGCGCCAGGCGCATGTGCGGCAGCCGGCGGGTCAGTTCTTCCAGGAAAATCTGCATCTCCATGCGCGCCAGGTTTTTGCCCATGCACTGGTGCGCGCCATAGCCGAAGGTCAACTGGTCGCTGGCGTTGTCGCGGCGGATGTCGAAGAAGTCGGCATCGGCGAAATGGCGCTCGTCATGGTTGGCCGACGAGGACACGATCAGGAGCTTGGCGCCCGCCGGGATCGCCACGCCGGCGATCTCGGTGTCGCGCGTGGCCAGGCGGCGCCAGGCCGCGACCGAACCGTTGTGGCGCAGGCATTCCTCGACCGCATTGGGCAGCAGCCCGGGGTCTTCGCACAGTTCGCGCCAGGCGTCGGGATGCTGCAGCAGCAGCTTGATGGCGTTGGCCGAGGCGTTGGCGGTGGTTTCGTGGGCCGCGACGATGCCGGCCATCATCATGGAATGCAGGTAGGAGTCGGTGACGACCTCGGGATGGTCCTTCTGTTTGCGAATGCCGTACTGCATCCAGCCCGGCGCGTCGGGATCCAGGCGCATTTTGTCCAGGATCTTGCCCGCCAGTTGCCAGAAATTCCCCACCGCATGCGCCACTTCCACCTGTTCTTCCGGCTTGGGCCGGCCCCAGGTGTTGACGGTGTGCGCGATGGAATATTTGCGCAGCAGGTCCATGTCTTCCTCGGGCACGCCCAGGAAGTGCAGGGCCACCGTCAGCGGCACTTCCCACAGCATCTGGTCGACCAGGTCGGCGCGGCCGTCGTCGATGAAGCGGTCCACGTAGTCGCGCGTCAGGCGCCGCACCATGGGTTCGTGGTGCTTGAGTTCGTCCGGCGTGAAGGGATCCATCAGCACGCGGCGGCGCGGCATGTGGGCCGGCTCGTCCTCGTTGACGAGGGTGCGGTTCATTGCATAGCCGTAGGTCGCCAGCACGGCGTTGGCCTCGGGGCCGGTCGGCGTGATCTTCTCCAGCGCGATCGAGGGGCTGTAGGTGTGGTTGTCGCGGAACACCGCCTTGATGTCGTCGTAGCGGGTCACCACCCAGTAGCCCAGCTTGGGGCTGTAGAACACGGGCTCCTGCTCTCGCGCCCAGCGCACGTATTCGGGCGGATCCTGCTGGTAGCCGTCGCCGAAAGGATCGAATTCCGCGGCGCGCGGGCTGACTGGACAGCCCTGGGCCCGGGCCAACGCGGCGTGGTCGATGGGACAGCCGCCGGCATTGGCGGGCGTGGTGGGTGCGGGGGTGGCAGGGTGGCCCATGGTGTCGCTCCGGATTACAATTGCGTAAATCATATACGCATTGCGTAATTATTCAATTGGGGTAATCTCCGGGCTGCGTCCGCAGCCGCCTGGCAGCTCCTTCATCGCGCCCATGAAACAGACTCCCGATCCTTCCTCCGTTCCCGCCACGACCGCCGCCGCGCCGCGTCCGCGAGAACGGCGTCAGCGCGTGCAGGCCGCCGAAACCGGCATGGTCGTGCTCAAGGGGCTGGGCCGGCTGGGCGGGCGCGCCAGCCTTACGCTGCTGGCGGCGCAGGTGGATGAAAGCCCCGCCAAGGTGCATCGCTACCTGGTCAGCCTGATGGAAGAGGGCCTGGTGGCGCAGGATGCCGCCACTCAACAGTACTACCTGGGCCTGGAAGCGATGCTGCTGGGCCTGGCCGCGCTGCGCCAGGCCGATCCGATCCGCCTGGCCGAACCCAGCCTGGTGCGCCTGCGCGAAGAACTGGAAGTGACCTGCTTCATCGCGGTCATGGGCAACAAGGGACCCACCATTGTGCGCTTCGAGGAGCCGGGCCTGCCTGTGACGGTGAATGTGCGCATGGGCTCGGTGCTGTCCATGCTCTGGTCCGCGACCGGACGCGTGTTCCTGGCCTTGCAGGACGATGCGCGGGTGCGCGCCCTGGCCGAGGCTGAACTGGCGCGCGCGCCGGCTGACATGCGCGCGCAGTTGGATGCCGCCGACCCGATCGACCACTTGCGCCGCGAGGTGCTGGCCGCAGGCTGCGCCACGGTGCGCGATACCAATCTGAAGGGCATCAGCGCCGTGTCGGCGCCGCTGCTGGACCACAACGGCC
>NZ_DATCUY010000419.1:0-10873 GCF_036567245.1 Achromobacter sp.
TCGAAAGCCTGCTGAAGGCACAATTCGGTCTGCGTATGCAGAAGGCCACGCAGCAACTGGCCAACACCAGCCAGCTGCGCAACGTGCGTCGCGACATTGCGCGCGTTCGTACCTTGCTGACCGAGAAGGCAGGGAAATAAAGATGAGCGAAACTCAAAACACCCAAGTGGCCAAGCGCCAGCGCACGCTGGTTGGCAAGGTCGTCAGCAACAAGATGGACAAGACTGTCGTCGTGCTCGTTGAGCGCCGCGTCAAGCACCCCATCTTCGGCAAGATCATCATGCGTTCCGCGAAGTACAAGGCGCACGATGAATCGAACCAGTACAACGAAGGCGATACGGTTGAAATCGCTGAAGGCCGTCCCATCTCGCGCTCGAAGTCGTGGCGTGTGGTGCGTCTGGTTGAAGCCGCACGTATCATCTAAGTAAAGCAGTACATCGGAACGGTCCGCCGTTCTGATATAAGACGGCAAGGGATAAAACCCTTGCCGTTTTTTTTGCCCGGTTTTTTTGTTTCGCACCCAAGGATCAGGACAATGCGCGGTTTCATGAACGCTGCCCGGCTTGGATTGTTGCTGGCGTGCGCCTGGATGGCGGCGCCTCCGGTCGCCGCGCAAACGCGGCAAGAGTCACCGCCGGCGCAGGATCCCGCGGCGTTGGGCCGGGCCTTGCTCGATGCCGGTCCTGAGGTGCGGGTGCGCCTGGACGGCTTGTCGCGTGATCATGCGGCGATCTTCGGTACAGAGGATGCGAACGAGCAAGCGTTGATGGACCAGGAACGTGCCATAGGGGAACGCAGGGAGCAGATGCGAGTGCTGGAAAAGCTGCTCAGCGACAAACCTGCGGCAGACCCGCATCCACCCGCGATGATCCCTCTGAATCCTGGCGCAAACATGACGATGCCGAGCCTGGCGCCGACCCCATCCGGCTCGCAGCTGAACCGGGGTTCCCTGGACACGCGCCGCAGCCTGGACGAAATGCAGCGGCGAGTTGACGGTTTGCGGCGCGACGCGGATGCGCTGAGTCAACGCGGGCGTTGACGACGGCGGGCTTCAGCGGCGCCTGGCCAGTTCCCGCAGCCGCCCCGCTATTCCCGTGGGGAAGTAGTACACCGACACTACGAACAGGATCCCCAGCCACAGCAGCCACCGGTCTGGTTCGAACAACAGCGCCAAGGGGGCCACGCCCGACACCGCGCCGTGGATCACGTGCAGGCCGTCCTGCAGATAGCTTTGCGCGAACACGAACAGGCTGGCGCCTACCACCGCGCCGTACATGGTGCCCATGCCGCCTATCACCAGCATCAGCAGGATGTTGAGCATGATCTCGAACGATAACGAGGTATCCGGGCCGTTGTAGCGCAGCCAGAGCGCGTACATGGCGCCCGCCAGCGTGGCGAAGGCCGCGGCCAACAGGTTGGACAGGCTGCGGTAGAGCACGGTGCGGTAGCCGATGGCCTCCGCACGGAACGGGTTTTCGCGGATGGCTTGCAGCACGCGGCCGAACGGCGAATTCACGATGCGCAGCAACAGCAGGAACAGCACCACGCTGACTGCGGCGATGAGGTAGTAGGTGATGATGCGGCCGTCCACTGTCACGCCGAAGATCTGTTCGGTGAAGGGCCGGAAGGCCGGCCGCAGCATCTGCGGCACTTTGAAATTCAGGCCGTCCTCGCCGCCCGTCAGGTCGGACAACTGCGACACCAACGTTTGGAACGCGGCGGCTACCGCCAGCGTGATCATGGCGTAGAAGATGGCGCGTACGCGCAGGCTGGCCAGGCCGATCAGCAGGGCGAACGCGAGCGATACCACCAGTCCGCCGCCCAGGCCCGCGAACACCGCGGTCCAGCCCGGCTCCATGCGTATGCTCGCGATCGCCACGCCATAAGCGCCGATACCGAAGAACATAGTGTGCGCGAAGCTGACGATACCGGTGTATCCCAGCAGCAGGTCATAGCTGGCGACCAAGATCACGAACACCAGGATCTTGGCGGCGACCGCCAGCGACTTCGGACCGGGAAAGAGAAAGGGCGCGGCGGCAAGCAGGGCCACGATGGCGATCAACGCCAAGGCCAGCAGCGTGCTGCGCGGGGGATCGCCGGAAAGCAGGCGTACGGACATGTCGGCAGTTCCTAGCGATTCGTGACCGGATACACGCCCTGCGGACGCCATAGCAAGATGGCGACCATCAGCGCGATGTTCGAGAACAGGGCAGCCTTGGGCAGCAGGAAGCCGGTGTAGTTGGCCATCAGCCCGACCAGCAGCGCGCCGATCAGGCAGCCCACGGTGGAGCCCAGGCCGCCTATCATGATGACGATGAAGATCAGCACGTTCACCTGCGCGCCCAGCTGCGGCACGATCGATTGCTGGTACATGCCCCACAGCACGCCGCCCAGTCCCGCCAGCATGGACCCGGCGACGAACACACCCACGAACAGATGGCGGATGCGGTAGCCCAGGCTTTCCACCATTTCGCGGTCCTCGACGCCGGCGCGGATCAAGAGGCCCAGCTTGGTGCGGTTGAGCAGCCACAGCATGCCGCCCAGCACCAGCAATCCCGTCAGCAGGGCGACGATGCGGAACTTCTCGATGGCGGCGTCGCCCAGCAGGAACGCCCCGCGCAGCGCCTCAGGCAGCGGCAGGGAAATCGTCTGCGGCCCCCACAGCATCTTGATGATCTCTTCGCCGATGATCATGCCGCCCATGGTGATCAGGATCTGCTTCAGATGCTGGCCATAGACGGGACGCACGATGACGCGTTCGAACGCCAGGCCCACGGCGCCCGCGACCAGCATGCTGACGATCATGGCCGGCAGTACGGCGCCCAGATTGATCCACAGGCTGCCGGACTGCGTCCAGTCGGCCATCGAACCCAGCACGGTGGCCGCCATATAGGCGCCGATGGCGATGAACAGGCCATGACCGAAGTTCAGCACGTCCATCAGGCCGAACACCAGCGTCATGCCCGAGGCCACGATGAAGATGATCATGCCCATGGCCAGCCCCGCCAGCGTCAGCGTGACCCAGGTGGAAAACGAACCCACCAGGGGCAGGGCCAGCGCGGCCAGGGCCAACACCAGCAGGACAGGGCGCAGGTCCGCGCGCACGCGCGGCAGCGGGGTATCGATTTCGAGCGTGCTCATTGGTGGCTTCCCAGTGACAGGCCCAGCAGGCGCGTCTGTAGTTCGTCGTCCGCGGCCAGCTCGGCCATGCCGCCGGCGTGGACCACGCGGCCGTTGTCCATCACGGCGACATGATCGCCAACCAGGCGTGCGAAGTTGAAGTTCTGCTCGACCAGCAGGATGGTGGTGGACGCCTGCTTCAATTCGATGAAGGCGTCGATCATGTTCTGGATGATGGCTGGCGCCAGGCCTTTGCTGGGCTCATCCACCAGCAGCAGCCGGCGCGGCTCGATGATCGCGCGCGCGACCGCCAGCATCTGCTTCTGTCCGCCCGACAGCTTGCCGGCGGGATGCAGCCAGAACTTTTTCAGCGCAGGAAAGAATCCGAAGATCCACTCCAGCCTCGCGGTGTCCAGTTGGCTGGCGTTGCGTGCCTGACGTGCCGCCAACAGGATGTTCTCCTTCACCGACAGGTCAGCGAAGATGCCCATGTTCTCCGGCACGTAAGCCATGCCCATGCGCGCCATGTCGGGCGGCGTGGTGCGCGTGCCAGGGCCGCCGACGGGCGCGCCGTCGAAGCTCACCTGGCCTTGCGACGCGCGCCACAATCCCATGATGGTGCGCAGCGTGGTGGTCTTGCCGGCGCCGTTGCGGCCCAGCAGCATGGTCACGGCCGCGGGCGGAACCGCCAGATCCACGCCATGCAGGATGTGGTACGCGCCGATGTGCGTGTGCACGTCCTTCAATTCCAGCAGCGCTTGCGTCATGCTGCCTTCTCCGCCGGGCTGACACCCAGGTAGGCCTGCTGCACGATGGGCGAGGCGATCACGGTAGCAGGGTCGCCATCGGCCATCAGCTGGCCGTTGTGCAGCACCACGATGCGGTCCGCCAATTCGCGCACCACGTCCATTTTGTGCTCCACCAGCAGTATCGTTTTGGTCGGATCGCTCTTGATTTCGCGGATCAACTCCAGCACCACGGGCACGTCGTCCACGCTCATGCCGGCCGTCGGTTCGTCGAACATGAAAACCTGCGGTTCCAGGGCGATCAGCATGGCGATTTCCAGCTTGCGCTGGTCGCCATGCGGCAGGTCGGCGGCCGACTGATCGCGGCGCGCGGACAGGCGGGTGCGTTCGAGCAGGGCGTCGGCGCGTTCGATCAGACCGCGGTCGTCGCTCCAGGTGCGCCAGAAACGGATCTGCCGCCAGCCCATGCCTTGCTGGCGCGACTGCAGGGCCAGACGCACGTTCTCATGCACGCTCAGGCGCGGGAACAGTTGGGTCAGCTGAAAGGCGCGGCCCAGCCCCGCATGCATGCGCGCGGGCGCGGCCAGCGGGGTCAGGTCGCGCCCGTTCAGGCGCACCGTCCCGGCGCTGGCGCGCAACTGGCCGGAGATCAGGTTGAAGTAGGTGGTCTTGCCCGCGCCGTTCGGGCCGACTATGGCGGTCAGAGTGCCAGGCGCATAGTTGCAGCTGACCTCGTTGACGGCCACGTGTCCACCGAAACGGATCGTGAGCGATTGGGTTTCCAGCATGGGTGGGCAGCGGGCTCAGCGTTTGTTCTGGATCGGCACCGACATCTGGTCCGGCGTGATTTCCTTGACCAGGTCCTGCACGGCCCACGGCACCGACGGATCGTTCTTGATGCGGAAGTGGTACATGGACTGCATGGCCTGATGGTCCTCGGGACGGAAGGTCATCTTGCCCTTGGGCGTATCGAAGCTCATGCCTTCCATGGCCTTGATCAGCGTGTCGGTATCGGAGTCGCCCTTGGTCTTGGCCAGCGCGGTGGCGATTGCGATGCCCGACGCCATGCCGCCCGCGGTGAAGAAGTCCGGCGGCTGGCCGTAGCGCTTCTGGTGTTCCGCGACCAGCCAGTCGTTGATCGGATTCTTGGGGATGCCGTAGTAGTAATAGGTGGCGCCTTCCATGCCGGCCAGCGATTTCAGCGGCGTCATGGCGGCCAGCGTGTTGCCGCCCGTGGCGATCTCGATGCCGAAGCGTTTGGGATCCAGGTCGGCGATCTTGAACGGATTGCCCGCGCCGGCCCACAGGATGAAGATGATCTTGCGGCCCGACTTGTCTTTCAGGGCATCGAACAGGCGCTGCGCGCCGGCGGTGAAGTCGGTGGCGTTTGCGGGCAGGTATTCCTCGTGCACGATCTTGGCATTCTTCAATGCGCCCTTGAACGCCTTCACGCCGTCGCGGCCGAAGGCATAGTCCTGCGCCAGCATGGCGATCGAGGTGCCGGCCTGGTCGAAGGCGACCGCGTTGGCGATGGCGTCCTGCGACGAGTTGCGGCCGGTGCGGAAGATGTACTTGTTCCACTTGTCGCCGGTGATCGAATCCGCCACGGCGGGTTCGACCAGCAGGATCTTCTCGTATTCCTCGGCGATCGGCAGCATGGCCAGCGCGACGCCGGACGAGGTGGGGCCCACGGCGATGTCGGCGTTGTCATCGGCATAGGCCGACGCCAGTTGGGCGCGCGCCACGTCGGGCTTGCCCTGGTTGTCCTTTTCAATGACGCGGATCTTGCGGCCGGCGACCGTCATGGTGCCTTGCGTCGCATATTCCAGCCCCAGCATCAGGCCGTTCTGTGTCTGCTTGGCATAGGCTTCCAGGGGACCGGTCTTGTCGTAGACGTGGGCGACAACGAAGTCTTTTGCCGCTATCGCGGAATTCATGCAGAGGCCGGCGAGCGCGGCGAGCAGGACGCGTTTCATGGGAATCTCCTGTTATTGGGGGCGGTGATCCGCCGTGTGGTCCGGCGTGGCAAGGAATAGTCGGATGGCGTCTATCTGGGGGGCGACGTTCAGGGCAGGGGCATGGCCGCAATCGGGGAAGTCGATGCGCTGCGCGCGCGGCCCGCGGCGGGTCATGGCGTCGGCGACCTCGGGCAGCAGCAGGTCCGAATCGGCGCCGCGCAGCAGCAGCAGCGGCATGCGCAGCGAGTCGTAGCCGCTCCAGCGGTCGTAGTCGGCCGGGTGGTTGCTGAACTGGCCGACGATGGCGGGGTCGTAATGCAGAGTGATGCGGCCGTCCGGCAGGCGGCGCACCGAGGTTTCGGCCATCCGGCGCCATTGCTCGTCGCTTTGCCAGCCGTAGGGCTTGTAGGCGACGCGCAGCCAGGCCTCCAGTTCCGTGACCGTGTCGAAGGCCGGCGGCGTGCCGACGTAGGCCACGATGCGGTCGATGGCGGTTTGCGGCAGCTCGGGGCCGATGTCGTTGACGACCAGGTGCGAGATCCGGTCGCGCAAGGTGGTGGCGGCGGCGTGCATGCCGGTCGCGCCGCCCATGGACGTTCCCACCCAGCGCACGCGCGCCAGCGACAGTTCGTCCACCAGGGCGCGGGCCAGCTTGGCATAGAAATCCAGTTGGTACTCGGCAACCGGGTCGGGGCTCCATTGCGACAGGCCGCGGCCGATCGCATCCGGGCAGATGATGCGGTAGTCGTCCGCCAGTGCCTGGGCCAGGTCGTCGAAGTCGCGGCCGGTGCGGGCCAGACCATGCCACATGATGACGGGGGGCGCGTCGGCGGCGCCCCATTCGGTGCAGTGCAGCTCGCGGCCTGCGCAGCGCAGATAGCGCGAAGCCGGCGCGTGGCGGCCGGCCGCTGTGGGCGCTGGTGCCATGGGTCTCCTCCCGGGTTGTCCAGGTTGTGTGCTTATCGGGCTGAATATAGACTTGCGCCAAGCGCGCCTTCAAGGCGCCGGACGCCCCGCAGCAGGGTGAGTCAAGAATATGTAGACGCAGGATCACGAGCGCCCGGCCGCGGCGCCGGCGTCCAAGGAGACCGAGCCATGTCCGATACGGAATTCGCCATTTCGGCCAGCGCCAGCGCTGACCGGCGCGACGAATGGCGCGCGGCGTTGTCGCACGCGTTCGGTCCGTTCGAGGTGCATCGCGGCAAACCCGACAGTTTCGCCGGACATGTGCGCTACGCGCGCCGGGGCAGCCTGCAGTTCAACGACCTGCATTACCAGGGGCAGAAGCTGGAACGCACCACTGGCAACGTGTCGCGCCTGGACCAGGAGTTCTATACCTTCGGCCTGCCGCTGGCAGGACCCCTGGCCGTGCAGCAGCAGGGGCGGGAATTCCAGGTTGAACCCGGCTGCGTCTACCTGATGAACCAGAGCCTGCCTTACCAGGCCACGGCGCAGGGCGCGTCGGGTTACCGCAGCCTGAGCGTATCGTTTCCACGCAGCGCATTGCTGCAGCGCGATTCCCGCATCGGCGCCTTCTACAAGCTGCGCGTCGATGACGGCTCGCCGCGCGGCGCCTTGCTGGCCAGCTACATGGACCACCTGTTCAAGGGCGTGGAGGGCTGGTCGGACGTTGAAGCCGCGGAACTCGGCGAGCGCCTGATCGACCTGATCGTGCTGTTCCTGGTGCAGTCAGGTCAGGGGCATGCATCGGAGTCGGACAGCAGCGTCACGCTGGCGCACCGCCAGCGCGCGCTGGCCTATATCCGCCAGCATCTGGCGGATCCGGCGCTGTCGCCGCAGCAGGTGGCGCAGGGCTGTGGCTTGTCCGTGGCTTACCTGCATCGCATCCTGCGCGCAGGCGGCCTGTCGGTGGAATCCTTCATTTTCGAGCAGCGGCTCGACAAGTGCCGCGAACTGCTGCTGAATCCGCTGCACAGCCACCGCAGCATCGCCGAGCTGGCCTACCAGGTAGGCTTCTCGCACCCGTCGCATTTCAGCCGCTTGTTCAAGCGCCGCTTCGGCGTGACGCCGCGCGATCTGCGGGCGAGTTCCTGACCGGCTCCCTCTGCCGGGGGCGCCGCCGCCAGGCGTTCAGGCGCGAGACAAGAAAAAGCCCCGCAGGGTTGCTGCGGGGCTTTGTGTTGCTGCCAGGGTCAGATGTGCGTGATGAACTTCGTGACCAGGTAGCCGTCGAACGTTTCCAGGCCGCCTTCGCTGCCGATGCCGCTGTCCTTGATGCCGCCGAAGGGCGTCTCGGCCAGCGCGCTGCCGAAATGGTTGATGTTGACCATGCCGGCTTCCAGGCCGTTGGAGACCTTGGTGGCCGTCTGCAGCGAGTTCGTGAACACGTAGGACGACAGGCCGAAGGGCAGGCTGTTGGCGCGGCGCAGCACTTCATCGGTATCCGTGAAGCGGACCACCGGCGCGACCGGGCCGAAGGGCTCTTCGGTCATCAGCATGGAGTTGTCGGGCAGGTCGGTCACGACCGTGGGGGCGAAGAAGAAGCCCTTGCGGTCCAGCGGGCCGCCGCCGACCACCACCTTGCCGCCATGCTTCTTGGCGTCGTCGATGAAGGCGCTCATGGCGGGGACGCGGCGCTCGTGCGCCAGCGGGCCCATGTCGGTGCCTTCTTCCAGGCCGTCGCCGACCTTGATGTTCTTCAGCACTTCGGAGAAGCGCGCAAGGAACTGTTCGTAGGCGCCGTTCTGGACATAGAAGCGGGTCGGCGACACGCACACCTGGCCAGCGTTGCGGACCTTGAACTTGGCCAGCATGGTGGCGGCGCGGTCGATATCGGCGTCGTCGAACACCAGCACGGGCGAGTGGCCGCCCAGTTCCATGGTGACGCGCTTCATATGGGCGCCGGCCAATGCGGCCAGCTGCTTGCCCACCGGCACGGAGCCGGTGAACGACACCTTGCGCACGATGGGCGAACGGATCAGGTAGTCCGAAATCTTGGCGGGCTCGCCCCAGACGATGTTCAGGCAGCCCTTGGGCAGGCCGGCGTCGTGGAACATGCGGGCGATCGCCATGACGGCGCTGGGCGAATCCTCAGGACCCTTGAGCACCACCGTGCAGCCGGCGCCGAGCGCCGCGGCGATCTTGCGGATGGCCTGGTTGTACGGGAAGTTCCAGGGCGTGAACGCGGCGCAGACGCCGATGGGTTCGCGCACCACGAACTGGCGTACGTCGGGATTGCGCGGCGGGACCACGCGGCCGTAGATGCGGCGGCATTCCTCGGCATGCCAGTCGGCGTGCTCGGCGCAGGAGGTGACTTCGCCCACGGCTTCGGCCAGCGGCTTGCCCTGGTCCAGCGTCATGTTGCGGCCAATTTCCTTGGCGCGTTCGCGCGACAGCGTCGCGACCTTGCGCAGGATGGCCGAGCGGTCCATGGGCGAGGATTTCTTCCACGACTCGAACGCGCGCTGGGCGGCGGCTAGCGCACGATCCAGATCCGCTTCGGTGGCGTGGGGCAGCTGGCCGAGAACTTCCAGCGTGGCCGGGTTGATGACGTCCTGGGTGCGCCTGCCCTCTCCGGCGACGAATTCGCCGTCGATATACAGCGCCAACTGTTCATACATGCCTGTCTTCCCTTGCGAAATAGGAGTGGATAGCGATCACTGTCGCCCACGCCAGTCTAAACCAGCTTGTGCGCGGCGGGGAGGGCCAATGCCTGGCCGCGCATTGGAGCCAATATGTGACCGGCAACTCTTGCGCGTCCGCCCGGGCATGGACAAAATGGTGCATCTTTGGCTGTCCATCCGGCTACTTATTGTGCAACCCGTCGATGCGCGTCCGCCCGGCAAGCCCAGTTTCTACTCGCGCGTTTTTTTCCGCTTCATAGACTGGTTGCGCAACCGCATCGCCCAGGCCTCGCTGGTAGGCGACCATCCCATTTTCGACAATGGCCAGTTTCCCTGGGTAGCCGCGCTCGAGACCCAGGCGCCCGCCATCCGCGCCGAATTGGCGGGCCTGCTCTCCGAACGCCAGCACCTGCCCGCTTTCCATGAAATCTCGCCCGACGTGGGGCAGATCACCTCGGACGATCAATGGAAGACCTTCGTCTTCATGGGTTACGGCCTGCGCTCCGACCGCAACCTGGCCCGGTGCCCCGCCACCGCCCGGGCGCTGCAGGGGATCCCGGGCATCCGCACGGCATTCTTCTCCATCCTGGAGGCCGGCAAGCGCATTCCCCTGCACACGGGCCCGTACAACGGCGTGCTGCGCCTGCATCTGGGGCTGGTGGTGCCGGAACCGGCCGAGCGGTGCTGGATCGAGGTCGGGGGCGAGCGCTATAGCTGGCGTGAAGGCCGGGCGGTGGTGTTCGACGACCTTTACCCGCACCAGGTCCACAACGACACTGCCGGCCTGCGCGCCGTGCTCTTCGTGGACTTCGAGCGGCCCTGCCGCGCTCCGGTAAAATGGCTGAACCGCCTGGTGCTGATGGCCGCGCCGTTCACGGACGAGATCCGCCGCGGCAAGGCCAATCACGACGCCTGGGAGAAGGGCTACTACCGCCAGAAATAGGGGGCGGATAGGACCGATTCACTCCCTTGAAGGGCGGGCGCGCAGCTTTTGTGGGTTATCCGCACAAAGTGCTTGCGCTCAAAAACTAACCACGTTAGAATTATCAGCTTTCCCAGATTGTCGATCGAGTTGGCCCGCGCCTATGCAGGTTAGCCCGACGTGTTGGGGGAATACCCGCAGGATTTCAACCCAGGGTCGTTGCGTTGCCAACCAGTTGCGTGAGCAGAGCGAAAGCTCGAGACATGCCAACACAAAAGCAGGGCGGCAGACCTGACGGGACCAAAACTGGCAGGAATTGCAGTGTTCCCTTGTTGGGAAAACCGTATTTCCAGTTAAGTTGGAACAGGAAAAATCATGATCCAAATGCAGACCACGCTGGATGTGGCCGATAACACTGGTGCGCGTCATGTCATGTGCATTAAGGTGCTCGGTGGCTCCAAGCGCCGTTATGCCGGTATCGGCGACATCATCAAGGTGAGCGTCAAAGATGCGGCTCCGCGCGGACGCGTCAAGAAAGGCGAA
>NZ_DATCUY010000420.1:0-14452 GCF_036567245.1 Achromobacter sp.
CGGAACGAACTGCTCTTCCGCCGCCATTGCCGGCGTGGCCACGGCGCCTGCGGCGCCGGCTGCGGCCATCAAAGCTGCCGCCAACTTCAGGTTAAGACGCTTCATCTCCATTTACCTCCTGCGTGGTGCTTGGGTCAGTAAACCCTGGGACACCGGGATTGGCCCGGTCTTGAGCCGGGTATTCAGGGCGGGTCCGGAGCGCTTGTGCCGCTGCGGACCGCGGAAATCAATGCGAAATCAGTGGGGGAAGGGCCAGATGCGCAGCTTCTCCTTGCCGATGCTCCATAGCCTGGCCAGCCCATGGGGTTCGGCGATCAGGAAGAACACGATCAGCGCGCCGAACACCATGTGTTCGATGTGCGCCGCCGTGTCCACCGACAGCGGAATGCCCAGCATGTGCGGAATATTGGACAGCGCCACCGGCACCAGCACGATGAAGGCCGCGCCGAAGAAGCTGCCGATGATCGAACCCAGCCCGCCGATGATCACCATGAACAGCAGCTGGAACGAACGCGTCAGGTCGAACGCCAACGGCTCCCAGGAACCCAGGTGGATGTAGCCCCACAAGGCCCCGGCCACACCGACGATGAACGAGCTGACCGCGAAGGCCGTGAGCTTGGCGTACATGGGGCGGATGCCGATGACCGAGGCCGCCACGTCCATGTCCCGGATCGCCATCCACTGGCGGCCGATGGCGCCGCGCACCAGATTCTTGGCCAGCAGGCTGAACACCACCACCAGGATCAGCACGAACAGGTACTTTTCCAGCGCGCTCTGCACCGGCAGGCCGAAGGCCGTCAGCGGCGGCACCGAGACGTTGCCGGACGACGAGTAGTTGGTGAAGAAGGGGATGCGCAGGAATGCCCAATCGACGAAGAACTGCGCGGCCAGCGTCGCCACTGCCAGGTACAGGCCGCGGATGCGCAGGCTGGGTATGCCGAAGATCACGCCCACGATGGTGGCGAAGAAGCCGCCCAGCAGGATCTGGATGATCAGCGGCATGCCGGGAAAGCGCACGCCGAAGTTCCAGGCCGCGTAGGCGCCCACCGCCATGAAGGCGCCGGTGCCCAGCGAGATCTGGCCGCAATAGCCCACCAGGATGTTCAGGCCCACGGCGGCCAGCGCCAGGATCAGGAACGGGATCAGGATGGCGCGCAGCAGGTAGTCGCTGGCCATGGCCGGGATGGCGACGAAGGCCACCGCCAGCAGCAGCCAGATGAAGATGCGGTCCTGGCGGATCGGAAAGATCTGCTGGTCAGCGCGATAGCTGGTCTTGAATTGGCCGTTTTCGCGATAGAACATTTTTTTATCCTAGAGGGCCTGTGGGCTCAGACGCGGTCGATGATCTTCTCGCCGAACAGCCCTTGCGGACGGAACAGCAGGAACACCAGCGCCAGCACATAGGCGAACCAGATTTCGATACCGCCGCCTACCAGCGACCCCAGATAGACCTCGGACAGCTTTTCGCCCACGCCGATGATCAGGCCGCCCAGGATGGCGCCCGGCACCGAGGTCAGGCCGCCCAGGATCACCACCGGCAGCGCCCGCAGCGCCGCGGTGGACAGCGTGAACTGCACGCCGAACTTCGAGCCCCAGATGATCCCCGCCACCAGGGCCACCAGCCCTGCCACGCTCCAGACGATCACCCAGATGCGGTTCAGCGGAATGCCGATGGACTGCGCGGCCTGGTGGTCGTCGGCCACCGCGCGCAGGGCGCGGCCGGTCGAGGTGTACTGGAAGAACAGCGCCAGCGCGGCCACCAGCAGGGCGGCGATCACCGCCGCTGTCAGGTCTTCCAGGTTGATCAGCAAGCCGCCCTCGAAGACCGAATCCAGGATCATCAGCGGATCCTTGGGCATGCCGACGTTGATGGAATACACCGAACTGCCGAACGTGATCTGGCCCAGGCCGTCGAGGAAGTAGCTGATGCCCAGCGTTGCCATCAGCAGGGTGGTGGCTTCCTGGTTGACCAGGTGGCGCAGCACGAAGCGTTCGATGGCGACCGCCAGCAGGAACATGACGATGGCGCTGACGATGAAGGCCAGCACGTTGGCCAGGATCATGTTGTCGAAGCCGAACCAGCGCGGCAGCCATTCCGAGAAGCGCGCCATGGACAGCGCCGCCACCAGCACCATCGCGCCCTGCGCGAAGTTGAAGACGCCCGACGCCTTGAAGATCAGCACGAAGCCCAGGCCGATCAGCGCATACAGCATGCCGCTCATCAGGCCGCCGAATAAGGTCTCTAGAAAAAATCCCATGTCTGTCCGCCTTAGTGCGACACGCCGAGGTAGGCGCGGATGACGTCTTCGTTTGCGCGGACCTCGTCCGGCTTGCCGTCGCCGATCTTCTTGCCGTAGTCCAGCACCACGACGCGATCCGAGATGTCCATCACCACGCCCATGTCGTGCTCGATCAGCACGATGGTGGTGCCGAACTCGTCGTTCACGTCCAGGATGAAGCGGCTCATGTCCTGCTTCTCTTCGATGTTCATGCCGGCCATGGGCTCGTCGAGCAACAGCAGGCGCGGCTCCATCGCCAGCGCGCGGCCCAGGTCCACACGCTTTTGCAGGCCGTAGGGCAGGCGGCCCACGGGCGTCTTGCGGTAGGCCTGGATTTCCAGGAAGTCGACGATGTTCTCGACGAACTCGCGGTGCTTGATCTCTTCGCGCTCGGCCGGTCCCAGGCGAAACGCCTGCGCCAGCAATCCGCACTTCATGCGCAGGTTGCGGCCCGTCATGATGTTGTCCAGCACGCTCATGCCCTTGAACAGCGCCAGGTTCTGGAAGGTGCGGGCGATGCCCATTTCGGCGGCGCGGCGCGGATTCATGCGCGAGAAGCGTTCGCCGCGGAACTCGATGCCGCCTTGCTGCGGCGTGTAGACGCCGTTGATGACGTTGAGCATCGAGCTCTTGCCGGCGCCGTTGGGGCCGATGATGGCGCGGATCTCGTGTTCGCGCACATTGAAGGAAATGTCCGTCAGCGCCTTCACGCCGCCAAAGGACAGCGAGATGTTCTGCATGTCCAGCATGACGTCGCCAATGCGCTGGTCGCGGTCGTTGTTGCTCATGATCTCTACGCGGCCTTGGCAGTGATGGCGGGAAACGTCTTGACGGGGCGGATCTTCAGGTCCGCCGAGATCTTGCCGGTGCGTCCGTCTTCGAATTTCACTTCGGTTTCGATGAACTGCGACTGCTTGCCGCCGAACAGCGCGTCGATCAGCACGCCATACTTCTGCGCGATAAAGGCGCGGCGCACCTTGCGCGTGCGGGTCAGCTCGTCGTCGTCCGGATCCAGTTCCTTGTGCAGGATGAGGAAGCGGCTGATCTGCGAGGCCGACAGCTTGGGATCGGTGGCCAGGTCGGCGTTGACCTGCTCCACGCACTCGGCGATCAACTGGTAGACCTCGTCCTTGGACGCCAGGTCGGTGTAGCCGGCATAGGGCATGCCGCGACGCTCGGCCCAGTTGCCCACGGCTTCCAGGTCGATGTTGATGAAGGCGCACACGTCTTCGCGGTTGGCGCCGAAGGCCACCGCTTCCTTGATGTGCTGGAAGAACTTGAGCTTGTTCTCGATGTACTTGGGCGCGAACAGGCTGCCGTTGGCGAGCTTGCCCACGTCCTTGGCGCGATCGATGATCTTCAGCTGGCCATCGGTATCGAGATAGCCCGCATCGCCCGTGTGGAACCAGCCATCGGCGCTGCGCGCTTCGGCGGTCGCCTCGGGGTTGCGGTAGTACTCCTTGAAGAGCCCAGGGCTCTTGACCAGGATCTCCCCGTTGTCGGCCACGCGGATCTCCACGCCTTCGACCGGCGGGCCCACGGTGTCGTCGCGCACCTTGCCGTCGGGCTGGACGCAGACGAAGACCGAGGTTTCGGTGGAACCATAGAGCTGCTTGAGGTTGATGCCGATGGAGCGGTAGAACACGAACAAGTCGGGGCCGATGGCCTCGCCTGCGGTGTAGGCCACGCGCACCCGGCTCATGCCCAGCGCGTTGCGCAGGGGGCCGTAGATCATCATATTGCCCAGCGCGTAGCGCATGCGGTCCCAGGCGTTGACCTGTTCGCCATCCAGGATCCGGGTGCCCACGCGCCGCGCAAGCTTCATGCAGGCCGCGAACAGCTTGCGCTTGATCAGGCCCGCGTCTTCCATGCGGATCATCACATGCGTCAGCAGGCCTTCCAGCACGCGCGGCGGCGCGAAGTAATAGGTCGGCCCGATGTCGCGCATGTCGATCGAGACGGTGTCGGGCGATTCGGGATGGTTCACGGTGAAACCGGTGACCAGCAGCTGCGTGTACGAGAACATGTTCTGGCCGATCCAGGCGGGCGGCAGGTAGGCCAGCACGTCTTCCTGGTCGGTCAGCTTTTCCATCTCGGACACGGCGCGCGCGCGGTCGATCAGCGCATGGTGCGTGAGCACCACGCCCTTGGGCTTGCCGGTGGTGCCCGAGGTATAGAACATGGCGGCCGGATCATGCGGCTGCACGGCGGCGACGGCCTGGTCGAAGAAGCCAGGATGCTGCGCGGCGTACTCGCGGCCCAGCTCCTCCAGTTGTTCATACGAGCGCAGCATCGGGTCGGCGTAGTGTCGCAGACCACGCGGATCGTCGTAGACCACGTGTTGCAAGGCAGGGCATTGCTCGCGGACTTCGAGCATCTTGTCGACCTGTTCCTGGTCTTCGACGATGGCCACGCTGATCTCGGCGTCCTGCAGCACGTAGACCATTTCCTGCGCGACGGCGTCCTGATAGAGCGGCACGGGGATCGCGCCCAGCGACTGCGCGGCCATCATGGCCATGTACAGGCGCGGACGGTTCTCGCCGATGACGGCCACGTGCATGCCGGGCCTGATGCCCAGCGCGGCCAAGCCATGCGCGACGTGCCGGACATGCTCCGCCACTTCGGACCACGTAAGGGTTTGCCAGATCCCCAGATCTTTTTCGCGTATGGCGGGCCGCGACCCGCGAACGCTGGCATGCGTGAACAGCAGCGCCGGAAAGGTATCCAGCGCAGCCGGCATCTGTGCAGATGCGGGCGGTGTATGTGCCACGATGTCTCCTCCGGTTTGGGCGCATCGGGCCAGGAGTCCGCGTGAGCGGCAGTGGCAATGAAGCGCTTGACCAGTTGGTTTTAGATTTACGGCAGGAGTTAAGGTATAAGGTTGGGTTGCTACCAACTGTCACCATCGCGACATTCAAGGAACTTTTAGGGTATTCCCGATGCAGCTAGCCGACTCCCTGCAACTCGCCGCCGCCTGGTTTCGCGTGCTCAGCCGCGACCAACAAGAGCGCGTCGAGCGGGACCTGACCGTGCAGCAGGTGGTTGCCGGGTCGATCATAGAGCGCAAAGGTGAACTCGCCCAGGCTTGGATAGGCGTGCTGGCGGGACTGGTCAAGGTTTCGGTGGGCAACGCCGAAGGCAAGGTGGCATCGCTGACCGGCGTGCCTGCCGGCGGCTGGATAGGCGAAGGCTCGCTGCTCAAGCGCGAGATCCGCAAGTACGACATCGTTGCGCTGCGGGATTCGGTGGTGGCGCGTCTGCCTGCCCCCACCTTCGACTGGCTGCTGGACAGCAGCATCCCGTTCAATCGCTATCTGCTCCACCAATTGAACGAGCGCGTGGCGCAGTTCATCGGCAAGGCGGAGTACGACCGCCTGCTGGATCCCGACGCGCGCGTGGCCCGATGCCTGGCCGAGCTCTTCAACCCTTTGCTGTACCCCGGCATGGGGATGCGCCTGACGATTACGCAGGAAGAGGTAGGCTATCTGGCCCGGGTGTCGCGCCAGCGCGCCAACCAGGCGCTGCGCAAGCTGGAAGAGGCGGGCTTGCTCAATGTGGAGTACGGCGCGGTTCGGGTGCTGGATCTGGACGGCCTGAAGCAATACGGATCGGACCGCGACGTGGTCGAAGGCGAGCCGGCCTAGGGTGTCGGCCGTTGGACGAAAAAAAAGCTTGACGATAAATAGCGCGCTATTTAATATTGCACAATGAAATCCCGATCCAAACCCAAAGCGGCATTCAACCCGTTGCTGCTGGACAACCAGTTGTGTTTCGCCCTGTACGCGACCTCGCTGGCGATGAACAAGGCGTATCGGAAGTTGCTGCGCGGGTTGGACCTGACCTATCCGCAGTACCTGGTGATGCTGGTGCTTTGGGAGGGCGATGAAATTACGGTGACGGATATCGGCGAGCGCCTGTTCCTGGATTCCGCGACGTTGACGCCGTTGCTCAAGCGGCTGGAAGCGGCGGGCCTGGTGACGCGCCAGCGCGCGGTGGAAGACGAGCGCCAGGTGATCGTCGGGCTGACCCGCCAGGGCCGCGAGCTGCGCGCGCAGGCGGAAGCGGTGCCGCATTCGATCGCGGACGCCGCGCAGTGTTCGCTGGAAGAGGCGCAAGGTATGATGAAAACGCTGCATGCGCTGCGGCGGAAGCTGACCGCAAGTCTTTGAAGTGGCGGGCAATGCCCGCTATCGTTAGGTTAAATAAATAGTGCACTATTTAATATTGCACTATTTAATTAGTAAGGGCCATGGTGGGGTGTACCCGCCGGTGCCTGGCAGTCCAACCTCCATTTCCATAAAAGGAAACGCATCATGTCTATCGAAAAAGTGCTCTACCGCGCTCATGCGCACGTTACCGGCGGCCGTGAAGGCACGGGCGCCACGGACGACGGCAACCTGAACGTCAAACTGACCACGCCGAAGGAACTGGGCGGCGCGGGCGCGGCGGGCACCAATCCGGAACAGCTGTTCGCAGTGGGCTATTCGGCATGCTTCATGGGCGCCATGAAATTCGTCGCCGGCCGCGACAAGATCGCCATGCCGTCCAACGCGACGATCGACGGCGCTGTTGGCATCGGTCCTATTCCTACGGGGTTCGGGATCGAAGTCGAATTGAAGATTTCGTTGCCGGGGATGGAGCGGGCCGAGGCGGAGAAGCTGGTGGCTGCGGCGCATATCGTTTGCCCTTATTCGAATGCTACGCGTGGGAATATTGACGTGACGTTGACGATTGTCTGATCGTTGATGGTTGGTTGATGTTCTAGTGGCGGGCGGCCTTGTTCGTAGGCCGCCCGTCGTCGCGTGCGGCGTGGCGGCTCGCGCCCACGATTGCGGTCCGGAGCGTTCGCTCCGGACTTCCCCGTCCTCATCCTCGTTGCCGCCTGCGGCGGCTGCCTTCGGATTCCGTCGGGCGCATCGAGGTTGCGAGCCGCCACGCCGCACGCGACGCCGGGCTACGTGCGTCTTGGCTCGCTGCGCCGCTAGAGCTGTGGTCAGTGGCGAGTCTTGTGCTGCCCGTTATTTCCGGCCGCGCGGGCGGCCGGAAATAACATACGTGGTTTTTGAAATCTCGATCGTGCTCGCTGTCGCGCATGTGGACAGTTGTTTTCTGATGGCATCGCCGTCCAGGGGGGGGGGCGGTGATGGGCGGCGCGCGTTGGGCAATGGCTTGCGCACGCAGAGCGTCTCGCGCGCCGCCCATCCGGCACCGGAGTTGAATTGCAGATGTTAGGCAGAGCTGAGCTGAATCGACGTGATGCCGCAGCCACTGCGCGCAGCGCCATCACCCGACGCAAGACACCGCGTAAGCCCCAAAAGGCCGCCCGCGCGGCCGGCCTGGGGCGGGCCCCGCAAGACCCGCCACCACACCCCGATGCGGAAAAAAACGCCAAGCACACCGCTCGCCCCAGCGCCCGTGAAAATTCAGATAACGCAGCCTGCCGCGTCGGGGACTCGCGCTGCGCGGGGCGTCGATAAGCCCGAGGGAATCCGTAGGAACCGCCGCAGGCGGTGACGAGGATGACGAAGGGGAAGCCCGGAGCGAAGGCTCCGGGCCGCAATCGTTGCCCCGCGCAGCGCGAGTCCCCGACGCGGCAGGCGTCTTAAGAACTCAACGCCGCCAGCCCTTAATGCGACCCGCCAAGATAAGCCGCCACAACCGCCGGATCATGCTTCAACTTATCCGCACTCCCATGCACAGAGATCCGCCCGTTCTCCAACACATACCCATAATCCGCCACATTCAACGCCGCCGCAGCAAACTGCTCCACCAGCAGCATCGTTACCCCTTCATCCTTGAGCCGCGCAATGATCCGGAAAACCTCTTCCACCAGGATCGGCGCCAAACCCATCGAAGGCTCATCCAGCAGTACCAGTTCGGGATTCAGCATGACGGCCCGCGCCATGGCCAGCATCTGCTGCTCGCCGCCCGACAACGTCCCCGCCAACTGATCGCGCCGTTCCTTCAAGCGCGGAAACAGATCCATGGCGCGGCCCAGGTCGGATTGCACGTCGCCCTTGGGACGGCTGCCCGTCAGGCGCGGGAAAGCGCCCAGCAGCAGGTTGTCGGTGACCGACAGCGTCGGGAACACCCGCCGGCCTTCGGGCGAGTGCGCCAGCCCCAGCCGCGCGATGCGGTGGGACTCCAGGCCGTCGATGCGCTTGCCGCTCAGCGTGACCTCGCCCGCGGTCGGACGGATCATGCCCGAGAGCGCCCGCATCGTGGTGGTCTTGCCGGCGCCATTGGAGCCGATCAGCGTCACCACCTTGGCCTTCGGCACCTCCATGCTGATGCCGTGCAGCACCTTCACCTTGCCGTAGCCCGCTTCCAGATTCTTGATCGATAGCATCTTGTTGTCCCCTTGGCGTCAGGCAGGCGCGCCGCCCAGATACGCCTCGATGACCTTGGCGTTGCTTTGCACTTCGTTGGGCAGGCCCTCGGCGATCTTCTGGCCGAAGTCCAGCACCGACACGGTGTCGCACACCCCCATCACCACGTCCATGTGGTGTTCGATGAGGATCAGCGTAATGCCGTGGTCGCGCACCTTGCGGATGATGGCCAGCAGCTCGACGATGTCGGGCGCGGTCAGGCCGGCCGCGGGTTCGTCCAGCAGCAGCAGTTGCGGGTCCAGGGCCAGGGCGCGGGCGATTTCGAGCAGGCGCTGCTTGCCGTAGGGCAGGTTGCGCGCTTCTTCGCTGGCCAGGGATTCCAGGCCCACGAATTCCAGCAGCGCCATGGCGCGGGCGCGGGCGCCCTGTTCCTCGCCCTTCCATTTGGAGGTGCGCAGCGCGATGCCGGCCAGGCCCGTGGTGAAGGTGTGGTGCAGGCCGACCAGGACGTTCTCCAGCGCCGTCATTTCGCCGAACAGCTGCACGTTCTGGAAGGTGCGCGCGATGCCGGTTTCGGCGATGTCCGCCGGAGTCATGCCGACCAGCGACTTGCCCGAGAATTCCACCGCGCCGGCGGTAGGCACGTAAATGCCCGTCAGCACGTTCATCATGGTGCTCTTGCCGGAACCGTTGGGGCCGATCAGGCCATGGATGGTGCCGCGCTTGACGGTCAGATCGACCTGGTTCAGCGCCTTCAGGCCGCCGAACTGCATCAGCACGCCCTTGGCCGCCAGCAGCGTGTCGCCCTTGCCCTTGGCCGCATCGGGCACGGCTTCCTGTTCCTTGACCAGGTCCGATTTGACCGAGAGCGCGGCGCGGCGGTTGGAGAAGAACAGGTTGCGCACGAAGCCGACGATGCCGTCGGGCAGGTAGTAGACGACGAACAGGATCATGGCGCCGAAGATCGTCAGGCGCCAGTCGGTCACCGCTTCCAGCCAGTACGAGAACACTGCCAGCAGGATGGTGCCTACGACCGGCACGGCCACACGGCGCGGTTCGGTGCGGCCCTTGGAGATCGCTATCGCACTGCCCACGGTCACCAGGACCGCCACGGCCAGCGCGATCAGCCTGAAGGTCGAGATGTCGTCCAGCATCTTGGGCAGCAGTACGATGATGGAGGCGCCCAGCAGCGCGCCCGTGCGGCTTTTGCGGCCGCCCATGATGATGGCCAGCAGGAACAGAATGGTCAGTTCGAAGTTGTAGGTATTGGGCGAAATGTACTGTTCCGAGTACGAGTACAGCGCGCCGGCCAGTCCCGCGAAACCAGCGCTGATCACGAAGGCGAACACCTTGTGCCGGTAGACCGACACGCCCATGCAGTCCGACGCGATCGGGCTGTCGCGCAGGGCCTCGAACGAGCGGCCCAGGTGCGACTTGAGGATGCGGTGCACCACGATCAGCGACAGCACCAGCAACGCGGCGACCAGCCAGAAGTATTCGGCCTTGGTCAGCACGTGTCCGGCGATGGCCGGCTTGGAGATCTTGATGCCCAGGGGCCCTTCGGTGAGGAAGGTCATCTCGTTGATCAGGATCTGGATGATGGTGCCGAAGGCCAGCGTCACCATGGCCAGATACGGCCCCGTGACCCGCAGCGCCGGCAGCGCCAGCACCGCACCGAAGGCCGCCGCGATCAGGATGGCGGCGGGCAGGATCACCCAGATGGGCATCTGCAGGTGGAAGAACAGCACGCCGGCCACATACGAGCCGATGCCGAACAGGCCGGCGTGGCCCAGGGAGACCTGGCCGGTATAGCCCACCACGATATCGAGCCCGAACAGCAGGATCGAGTAGATCATGATGGTTTCGATGAGGTGCAGATAGTACGTGTTGGTCACGCCCAGCGGCACGGCGGCCAGGCAGGCCACCGCCACGACGGATAGCAGGAGGTGCAAGGGTTTCATCGCTTACACCTTCTTGATCGCGGTCTTGCCGAACAGGCCGGCGGGCTTGAAGGTCAGTACGAGCAGCAGCAACACCAATCCCGGCACGTCTTTGTACCCCGTCGAAAGATAGAAACCAGTGGTCGTCTCGGCGATCCCCAGGATCAGCCCGCCCACTACCACGCCCATCCCGCTGGACAAGCCGCCGATGATCGCGACGGCGAAGGCTTTGAGGCCCAGCACCGCGCCCATGGTGGCGCCGGTAAGCGTCAGGGGCGCGACCAGCACGCCGGCAAACGCGGCCGTCAACGAAGACAGCGCGTAGGAAAACGTGATGACCATGCTTGTATTGATGCCCATCAGGCCGGCGGCGTCGCGGTCGTTGGAGGTGGCGACGAAGGCCTTGCCGTAGATGGACTTGCGGTTGAAGATTTCCACCAGCAGCATCATCGCCAGGGCGCCGAACACCACCAGCAGCTCCATGGGCAGGACGTTGGCGCCCAGCACCTGAATGGGCGCTTCCGGCAGCGGCGAGGGGAAGCGCAGGTCGTCGCGGCCCCAGATGTTCTCGGCCACGTTCTTGAAGATGATGCCCAGCGCGATGGTGGCCATGATCCAGCCGAATTCCGACCGCGCCTTGATGGCGGGCCTGACGCCCACGCGTTCGACCAGGGCGCCCTGTGCGAAGCCGAAGACGCAGACGATGGGGATCATGACCCAGTAGTTCACGCCCAGGCCGACCAGCGTAAGGCCGACGAGCGCGCCCAGCATCAGGGCTTCGCCCTGACCGAAGTTCAGTGTGCCCGAGGTGGCGAATGTGAGCTGGTATCCGAACGCAATGACGGCATAGATCATGCCTAGCGCGATACCGCTATAGATAAGCTGTAGAAGAATCATGGGTGTGTTTTCATAACGCCGGCGTTCCATTCCAGGCAACGCCCGCGGAACGCGGTGTTCAGTTGTCCAAGGCGCTGCGCGCCACCTGCATCACATGAAGCGGGAAAGGGCATGATCGAAGCGGCCGCGAAAGCGGCATTGCCGGTCCGCCGCGGCGCCCCCGGTGGGGAAGCGCCGCGGCCGATTCGGGAGCGGGCCGATCAGTTGGCCTTGACGACGCGCCCGGCCTTGACCTCGCCGATGACCACTTCCTTCGCGGTGATGGCGTCGTGGTTGTCGTGGGTGAACGGCTTGTTGTAGGTCATCACCACGCCTTCCACTGGCGTCTGCAGGTTTTCAAGCGCCTCGCGGACCTTCGGGCCGTCGGTGGAGTTGGCCTGCTTGATGGCCGCGGCCAACAGGAAGATCGAGTCGTAGCCCTGGGCCGCCGACACCGGTGAATCGATGCGGTTGTTCTTGGGCTTGAACTTGGCCAGGTAGGCGTCGATGAAGGCCTTGCGCTTGGGGGTGTCCGGGTCCTGGATGAAGGTCTGCGGCATGCGCGCGCCTTCGCCGTTCGTGCCCGAGTTGTCGATGTAGTTGGCCATCGACAGGGTCCAGCTGCCAATGATCGGCACCTTCCAGCCCAGCTTGGTCATGCCGTTGGCGACCTGGGCCAGTTCCGGGCCGATGCCGTAGGTCAGCACGGCCTCGGCGCCAGCGGCCTTGGCCTTCAACAGCTGGGCCGTCATGTCGACGTCCTTGATGTTGAATTTCTCGACGGCGACGGCCTTGATGCCCTTGGCGCTCAGGGCCTTTTCCAGGTCTTCGCGGCCCAACTGGCCGTAGTTGGTGGAGTCGGCCAGAATCGCCACTTTCTTGTAGCCGCGGCGGGTGATCGCTTCTTCCACGATCATCGGGGCCTGGATGCTGTCGTGCGCCGCGTTGCGGAACACGTAGTTGTCGGGGAATTCCGGGGCCTTGAACTGGTGCGTGATCACGCTGCCGGTGGCCACGTTGTTGAAGACCGGGATTTTGGCTTCCTGGTAGAAGCGCTGCGAGGCCAGCGCCACGCCCGTATTGATGTAGCCGACCGTGGCCGCTACCTGTTCTTTGTTGATCAATTCCTGGGCGATCTGCACGCCGCGTTCGTTCTTGGCTTCGTCGTCGCGTTCGACGGCCACCAGCTGGCGTCCGAGCACGCCGCCATTCTTGTTGATTTCTTCAATGGCAAGCCGCACGCCATCACGCATGCTCACGCCCATGGATGAGGAACCGCCGGTGTAGGGGCCGGCCACGCCGATCTTGATCGGGTCGGCGGCGTAAGAGGCGGCCGATGCGGCAAATGCAAGGGTTCCTGCGAGCAGCTTCAAACGAAAATCCATGGATGTCTCCGTTGTAATTAGATGAACTGCGTGGAAAACCGTGTGCCGGCGCCAGGCGGCGGGAATCGATTGCTGCGGCGCTCTCCTGTCTTGCGTGTTGTGACTGTCTGCTTAATCGCTTACGCGAATCTGACCCGGTGGGCGCTTTGCGCGTAAATACCTAGTACAGGCGCACGGGGCGCGGCCAGGCGTTGCGATGCCGCGCCGGGCCGGCCACGTTCGCCGCATGCTAGCCAGCGTGGCGCCCAAGCGTGCGGAAATTCGTTCCGCCCATCACTGGAAATTTATTCCTGACCGGCCGGCAGGCCGCGTGGCCATTGGGATGCCTGTTTGCACACGTCTTCCAGCCATAGGGAAAACGCTTGGACCGCACGGCCCGGGGGGCGCGCGCTTTCGGTGCACAGGTAGTACTGGGATTCGCCAGGGATCTCGATGTCCAGCACGCGCACCAGTTTGCCTTCGTCCAGCCATTCGGCGGCTAGGGTGCGGCGGGTCAGCGCCAGGCCCTGGCCGGCGCGCGCGGCGGCCAGCATCATGCCCAGATCCACCAGCCAGACACCGCGCGAGGGCTCGGGCCAGTCCAGTCCGGCGGCGTCCAGCCACGGACGCCAGGGCTCCATCGGGCACCGCAGCAGGCCGGCGGGGCCCAGGTCGGCGGGATGATGGAACGGACCATGCTTGGCCAGGTACGACGGCGAGCACACGGCAAACACCGGGTCGGCCGTGAGTTGCCGCGCCTGCAGGCCGGGATACTTGCCGCTGCCGAACCGTATCCAGACGTCCGCGTTGGGCGGCATGATGTCCAGGTAGGGAATCGACAGCATGATTTCCAGTTCCACGTCGGGATGCGCCGCCGTGAACCCGGGCAGATAGGGAATCAACACCTGGCGGGCGAACGTGGGCGTGGAGACGACGCGCAACGGTTCGGGCTTGGGTTCGCCGCGCTTGTGCAGCGAGGCGTCGGACAGCAGGTCCAGCGCGGTGCGCACCTGGTTGAGGTAGTCGCGTCCGGCTGCGCTGAGGGTGGTGCCGCGGCTGCTGCGGATGAAGAGCGAGACGTCCAGCAACGCTTCCAGCGCGGCGATCCGCTTGCCGATGGCGCTGGCGGTGACGAAGAGTTCTTCGCTGGCGCGCTCGAACGAGCCCAGCCGGGCCGCGGCTTCGAACGCCTGGATGGCGGCCAGCGGGGGCAGGCGCACATCTTTAGAGGGGGAGGGTCCGCGCATGATCGTCTGGCGGGCCGGCCGTGCGCCCGACGAAAAAGTGGCAACGGGGCATTATAAAAGTGATGGCGGCGCGCGCTCCGGTTGCGCCGCCTTGCCCGGGAAAAGGCCGGGCGGGCTTAGACGCCCTTGATCGCCAGGCTGACCGCCAGTGCCGCCATGACCACGGCGATGATGCCGTCCAGGACACGCCAGGCCGACGCGCTGGCGAAAAAGCGGGCGAACAGGCGCGAGCCGATGCCCAGCACGGCCAGCCACAACAGGCTGGCGGTGAAGGCGCCGGCGGCAAACGCCATGCGGGCGTCGTCGAACCCGTGCGCCAGCGAGCCGACCACCACCATGTCCAGCCAGAAGTGGGGGTTCAGCAACGAAAAGCCCAATGCGCCCAGCATCGCGGCGCGGCGCGAAGGCACCACATCG
>NZ_DATCUY010000421.1:0-18442 GCF_036567245.1 Achromobacter sp.
CAGGCCCGCGCCGACCTGGCCGCGGCCACGCAGGCCGCCATCGTGGAAGTGCTGGCGGCCAAGGCCATCAAAGCCCTGAAACAGACCGGACTGAAGCGTTTGGTGGTGGCCGGCGGCGTGGGCGCCAACCAATTGCTGCGCTCCAAGCTGGACGCCGCGCTCAAGCCGCTCAAGGCGCGCGCCTATTTCCCGCCGCTGGAACTGTGCACCGACAACGGCGCCATGATCGCCTTCGCGGCCGCCGAGCGGGTCAAGGCCGGCCTGGTGACGCTGGACCCGGATGCGCACAGCTTTACCGTCAAGCCGCGCTGGGACCTGGCCGACATCGCCTGAAATGAAGAGGGCGGCCCTGGGGCCGCCCTGTCACATAGGCGTATTGCGCCTACTTCTTCTTGCCGCCGATGCGGCTTTCCGTGCCTTGTACCAGGCGCGTGATGTTGGCGCGGTGGCGGTAGAACAACAGCACGCCGATGACCGCCAGCGCGACGCCCATGGGCGGCTGGGCATACCAGGCCAGGCCGGAGCCGAACACGTAGTACACGGGAGCAAAAAAGGCCGCCACCAGGGATGCGAGCGATGAATAACGGAAGAACACCGCGACGATAAGCCAGGTGGCCGCCGTGGCGACCGCCAGCCAGGGCTGGATCGCCACCAGCACGCCCAGGGCGGTGGCCACGCCCTTGCCGCCCTTGAAACGCAGGAATATCGGGTACAGATGGCCCAGGAAGGCGGCGAGCGCCACCAGCGCGAGCGCGACCGGGGCGATCCCGGGGGCCAGTTTTTCGGCCAGCCAGATCGCGAACCATCCCTTGGCGGCATCGCCCAGCAGCGTCAGCGCGGCGGCCGTCTTGTTCCCGGTGCGCAGCACGTTGGTGGCGCCCGGGTTCTTCGAGCCGTAGCTGCGGGGGTCCTGCAGGCCCATGAGCTTGCTGACGACCACGGCAAACGGCACGGAGCCGATCAGGTAGGCCAGCAGGATGAGCGCAGCGCTGAAGACCAGGGAGGGGTCGTTTATCGCCATGAAAGGGGTCCGTTGTTGTTGTGTTGTTACCGTAATGGCTGCGGATTCTACCGCGCCCGGGGCCGGGGACGGCTACGGGTTATCGAGCGGCACGCCGGCGCCCGTCTGCCAGCCGATCGCACGGATGACGGCCGCGGACGGTACAATCCGACGCGTTCACCCGCGTTTTATTTTCTTTCGGATGCACAATGCGAATTCTGGTTTCGAACGATGATGGTTATTCCGCCCCCGGGCTCGAGGCGCTGGTTGACGCGCTGCAGGGCCTGGGCGATCTCACCGTCGTCGCGCCCGAGACCAACCATAGCGGCGCGTCCAACTCGCTGACGTTGAATCGGCCTCTGTCGGTGCGCACCGCCTCCAACGGCTACATCGCCGTCAACGGCACGCCGTCCGACTGCGTGCACGTGGCCCTCACCGGCCTCATGGATACCCGGCCCGACCTGGTCGTGTCCGGCATCAACAACGGCGCCAACATGGGCGACGACACGCTGTATTCGGGCACCGTGGCCGCCGCCAGCGAAGGTTATCTGTTCGGCATCCCCGCCATCGCTTTCTCGCTGGCCGAGAAGGGCTGGGCGCACATCGATTCCGCCGCGCGCGCCGCGCGCCTGGTGGTCGAGCGCCATCTGGCCCAGCCGCTGGCCGCGCCGGTGCTGCTGAACGTCAACATTCCCAGCCGCCGCTTCGAAGACATGCACGGCTTCGCGGTCACGCGCCTGGGCAAGCGCCATCCTTCGCAGCCTGTGGTGCGCACGACCACGCCGTATGGCGATACCGTCTATTGGATCGGCCCCGTGGGCTTGGCGGCCGACGCCACGCCGGGCACGGACTTCCATGCCGTCGAGCAAGGCACGGTGTCGGTCACGCCGTTGCGCCTGGACCTGACCCAGCACAGCCAGCTCGACGAGATCCGGACCTGGGCGGAGCCGCTATGCGCAAACGCGTAAGCCAACCGGACGTGAGCCAGCCCGTGCCCGGGCGTACCGGCCCGGTGCGCTATGACTCGGGCCGGCTCAGTCCTGGTGTCACGCCCGCCAACAGCAATACGCGCATTTCCGCAGCCACGCTGCAACGCCAGACGCAGGCGCCCGCGCCGGCATCCGGCAGCAATCTGGGCCTGAACTCCGATCGCCTGCGCCAAGCCATGGTGGAACGCCTGCGGGCGCAGGGCATTACCGACGAACGCGTACTCAATGCCATGGGCGCCGTGCCGCGCCATCTGTTCGTCGACGAGGCGCTGGCCAGCCGCGCCTACGAAGACGCGGCGCTGCCCATCGGCCATTCGCAAACCATCTCGCAACCCTGGGTGGTGGCGCGCATGATTGCCGCCGTTTGCGACGACCGCACGCCCACCCGCGTGCTGGAAGTCGGCGCGGGTTGCGGATACCAGGCGGCGGTGCTCGCGCAATTCGTGCGCGAGGTCCACTCCATCGAACGCATCCGCGGACTGTATGAGCTGGCGCGCGAGCATCTGCGCGCCTTGCGGCTCACCACCAGGATCCGCTTGATCTACGGCGACGGTATGCTGGGCCTGCCAGGCGTGGCGCCGTTCGATGCTATCGTTGTGGCTGCCGCTGGCCTTGCCATCCCGCAGGCGCTGCTGTCGCAGCTCGCACCGGGTGGCCGCCTGATCGCTCCTGAAGGGGGCGCCAACCAGCGCCTGGTTCTTATCGAACGCACAGGCGCGGCCAGCTGGAAACGCACTGAATTAGAGGCCGTGCGCTTTGTGCCGCTACGGGCCGGAATACAATCTTGAGCAAACAGGAGAAACGTATGCTCAACGGGCAGTTGCAACTGACCGATATCACCCTGGGCGCGTCCATGACGCGCCTGCGCCGCCCGCTCTTCATCGCGGGGGCTCTCAGCCTGTCCATTCTGGCTGGCTGCGCTTCGAAAGGTACTCGCGCCCCGGTGGTCGACATGACCGGCGGGCAACCCGCGCCGGCGACCCAACCCGGTGGCAGCTATGTGGTGAAGCCGGGCGACACGCTCTACAAGATCGCCCGCGCCAACAATGTGGACATCGAGAACGTCAAGCGCTGGAACAACCTCAGCGATCCCAACCAGATTTCGGTCGGCCAGGTCCTGAAAATGTCTGGCAGCGCCAGCGGCGGGGCGCAGACCGCGCCGGTTGCAGGCGTCAAGCCGCAGCCGCGTCCGCTGGACCAGCCGGAAACCCTGCCGCCGCCGACTACCGAGACCACCACTCCGCCGCCCACGGCGCCGGTCGAAACCAAGCCCGCCACGCGCGCGGCCGATGCGGCCGTCATCAATTGGGCCTGGCCCGCCAACGGCCAGATCGTGCAGGGCTTCAACAACAGCAGCAAGGGCATCGACATCGCCGGCGCGCTGGGCGATCCCATCACCGCCGCGGCCGACGGCCTGGTCAAGTACAGCGGCAACGGCGTGCGCGGCCTGGGCAACCTGATCATCGTCGAACACCAGAACGGCTTCATCACGGCTTACGCGCATAACCGCGCGGTACTGGTGAAGACCGGCCAGACGGTCAAGCGCGGCGCCAAGATCGCCGAACTCGGTCAAAGCGACACCACCTCGCCGCGGCTGCATTTCGAGATCCGCCGCCAAGGCCAGCCGGTGGACCCCATGCAGTACCTGCCTGCCAAATGACGCCGACCCTGGTATTCGACCTGGAAACCATCCCCGATGCCGATGGGCTGCGCAAGCTCAACGGCTGGGGGTCCGAGGTCTCCGACCAGGAAGTGGTAGAGCGCGCGCTGACCGCGCGCCGCGAGGCCGTGGGTCATGATTTCCTGCCGCTGCATCTGCACAAGGTGGCGGTGGTGGGCTGCGTGTTCCGCGATGACCAGGGCTTTCGCGTCAAGACCCTGGGCCAGCCCGACGATCCCGAAGCCGCCTTGCTGGCGGGCTTCTTCAAGACCATCGAGCGCTACACGCCCAAGCTGGTGAGCTGGAACGGTTCGGGCTTCGACCTGCCGGTGCTGCATTACCGCAGCCTGATCCAGGGCGTGCCCGCGCCGCGCTACTGGGACATGGGAGAGGAAGACCGCGATTTCAAGTTCAACAACTACATCTCGCGCTACCACTCCCGCCACCTGGACCTGATGGACCTGCTGGCCAAGTACAACGGCCGCGCCAACGCGCCGCTGGACGATCTGGCCAAGCTTTGCGGCTTTCCCGGCAAGCTGGGCATGGATGGCAGCAAGGTGTGGGAGGCCTGGAGCCAGGGCCGCGCCGACGAGGTGCGGGCCTATTGCGAAACCGACGTGGTCAACACCTGGCTGGTGTATTGCCGGTTCCGCTTCCTGCGCGGTGAACTCGACCGCACGTCCTACGAGGCCGAAATTGCGCTGGTGCGCGACACCCTCAGCGCCAGCGACGCACCGCACTGGAAGGAATACATGGCGGCCTGGGACGCCAGCTGAACGCCATGGCCGCCGGAAGATCCGTCTTCCGGCAAGCAGGATGGAAACGGGGCCCGCGCGGCCCCGTTCCTGCGTCTGGAGCTTGCGCAATCGACTGAAACATTGCTTGCGCCGACGAAACCTGGATGAAACCGGGGCAATCGCACAATGGCCTCGCTTTCTTCACTTTCAGGAGACCTACATGTCCCGATTCGCTATCCGCTCCAATTTGGCCGCTCTTGCATTTGTCGCCGCGACGGGCGGCTTGCTGGCCGGTTCCGTCATGGCTGCGCCTCCTCCTCCCGCTGACGGCGGTCCGGCCGCGATGCATGATGGCCAGCGCGGCGGCTTCCACAAAGGCATGCGCGACGGCCTTCTCATTCCCGGCCTGGGTCCCGTGACCAAGGCGCAGGTCGCCGAGCTGAAGCTGGACGACAAGCAGCAAGCCCTGTTCAAGACCGCGCAAGACGGGCAGCGCAGCCTGCACGAAGCCATGCGCGCTTCCGGTGGCAAGCGCCACGACTTGCTGAAGGCGCAATTGGACAGCGGCAAGCTGGATCCCCACGCGCTGGTCGAGCAGTCCGAGAAATCGCGCGATGCCTTTGGTCCCCAGGCCAAGCAGGTGCGCGACCAATGGCTCGCGGTCTGGGACAGCCTGAACGACACCCAGCGCGGCCAGGTGACCAAGTTCGTCAAGGAGCGCCAGGACCGGATGCAGGAACGTCACGCCCGGATGGAAGGACGCCATGGCAAGGGCAGGGCTGAAGCGCCCGCGGCCGCCGTGCCGGCCAAGCCCGCCGCCAACTAAGCAAGCCCCGCGGCCGGCCTTCCTGCGCCGGCCCAGGCGAAAAGCCCCGGACACGCCACCGCGTGCCGGGGCTTTTCATTTGCGGGCCCAACTTGTGGCGTGCCGGCGGCAGCGGGGAGTCACGCTGGCGCGGACTCCCTGTCTTGATGCATGAATGCGCGCGCGCGGTCCGTCGCGTGCACTGTCCTGGTGCGCGGCAGACGGCGCCACGGTCCATGCTCGGTAGCATCGGCCTGCGCCAGACCTGGCACGGACATTGCTTTGTGAAGGGGGAACCGGCACGAAATGCTGCATAGCCGGTCCTGTGGATGCGCTGTAGCCATCCCTCACTCGATAAATCCGAACAGGACTCCGCAATCATGAAGAAGACGTTGCTAGCCGTGCCCTTGGCGCTCGCCGCTTGTTTCGCCGCGGCGGCGCAGGCCGAACCCACCGATCTGGGCGGCGGATTCTCGCTCAGCGGCAACGCCGCCATCGTCAGCGACTATCGCTTCCGCGGCTATTCGCAGACCGACTTCCGGCCCGCCGTGCAGCTGGGCTTCGACCTGACGCACAGTTCCGGTTTCTATCTGGGCAACTGGAACTCCAACGTCTCCGACTTCGTCTTTACCGACGGCAACCTGGAGATGGATTTCTACGGTGGCTGGAAGGGCGAGGTGGGCGGCGGCTTTACCCTGGACGCGGGCGTGCTGCACTACTACTACCCGGGCTCCAGTTCGCCGAAGGGTGGCAACTACAACAACACCGACCTCTACCTGGGCGCGTCCTACGGCAACTACAGCCTCAAGTACTCCTACACGCCGAGCGACTTCTTCAGTACGCCCGACAGCAAGGGCACCTGGTACCTGGACGGCACGGCCAACTTCGATCTGGGCGACGGCTGGGGCCTGGTTGGCCACCTGGGCTACCAGAAGCTCAAGAACCAGACCAATATGGACGGCGACTCCATCGGCCATTACGTCGATTACAAGGTCGGTGTGACCAAGGACCTGAAGGGCTGGATCCTGGGACTGGCCGCCGTGGGCGCGACCAAGGACAACTGGCTGCCCACGAAGTACGGCCATCCCTCGGGGCGCCTGGGCGCGGTGTTCTCGGTGGCGCGTTCCTTCTGACCGCTATCCGTGGCGGCGCCTGACAGCGCCGGCCTTGGGCTCGCCGTGGACAGCCTGTAGCGCGCGGTCCATGGCAAGCCTTTTTTTTGCTGGCAAGATAAAAAATATACTGCGGGTATCGAATCAGAACCTCAGGCGTTCCAATGATAGAAACCCGCCTATTGCGGCAGTTCATCGCGGTGGCCGAAACGCTGCACTTCAACCGCGCCGCGCAGCGTCTGCACATGGCGCAACCGCCGCTGAGCCAGGCCATCCGGCGGCTGGAGGCAGAGATAGGCGTGACGTTGTTCGAGCGCACCAACCGCAGCGTCGCCCTGACGCCCGCGGGTGCGGCGTTCCTCGATACCGCGCGGCGCATCCTGGACGGCCTGGACGAAGGCGTGGCCCGCACTCGGCGCGTGGCGCAGGGCATGGACGGGCACTTGACGATGACCTTCATCAATATCGCGCCCTATGCCTCGCTGCTGCGGGCCTTGCGCGATTTCCGGCTGACGTGTCCGGCGGTGGCGTTCACCTTGCGCGAAGGCACGACGCGAGAGCAGGTCGAAGCCCTGGAGAACGGGACGGCGGATATCGGCTTCCTGCGCACGCCTGGCGGCAGCACGCCGGATCTGCGCTTTCAGGTCCTGCTGCGCGAACCCATCTGCGTAGCCCTCCCGACAGGCCATCCGCTGGCCTACCAGCCTTCGATCGAACTCGCCAGACTCAAGAACGAAGCGTTTGTCGCATCGCCCAGATCCTTGGGCCAGGGCCTGCACGACCAGTTGATCCAGCTCTGCCAGACTGCCGGATTCCGGCCCGTGGTAGCGCAGGAGGCTCGTCAGCTGCAGACTCTGATTGCTTTGGTGGCGGCGGGCTTTGGTATCGCTCTGTTGCCAGGATCGCTAGCCGCGCAACGGCGCGACGACGTCGTCTTTCGCGCGATCGAGAGCGACGCGCCCATGGCGCTGACGCATCTGGACCTGTTGATGGCCTGGAATCCTTCCCGGACTTCACCCGCCCGCGACCGCTTGGTCTCGACCATGCGGCAGGCATTTTCAGACGTTGAAAATCTTATTCTTGAATAAATAAGATATTTTACGAACGATACGTACGCCCCTAAGCTCAATCCCAGGATTCGGCCCGCTGCCTGGCAGCTGCCTCGCGGTTTGCGCTGGATCTTTCCATTTGAGCCTGGGATCGTCATGCCTGTCGCCGTCTACGTCTTTTCCGTATGCACTTTTGCATTCGGCCTTTCCGAATTTGTCGCCGCTGGCCTGATATCGGCCATGGCCGCAAGCCTGGGTGCCAGCATCGAGGCGGCGGGCGCCGCGATCGCGGCCTACGCCTTGGGGGCTGCCATCGGCGCACCCCTGGTGACGGCGCTGCTCGCGCCCTGGACGGATCGCCGCATCCTGACGCTGGCCATGGCCGTGCTGGCCTTGGGCAGCGTGCTGATGAGCCTGTCGCCCACTTTGCCGGTCTTGCTGGGCGTGCGCTTCGTGGTGGGACTGGCGCACGGGGTATTCATGGCGGTGGCTTCGGATGCGGCCACCAGATTGGTGGCGGCTCCGCGGGCCGGGCGGGCGTTGTCGGTGGTGTGGATCGGCCTGACGCTGGCCCTGGCGCTAGGGGTCCCGCTGGGCACGTTCCTGGGCAGCATCTGGTCGTGGCGCGCCATTTTTGCCGGCGTGGGCGTGTTGGCGCTGGCAGGCGCCATCGGCCTGCTACGCTACATGCCTGTACGCGGGCAGGGCAAGCCGCAGGCGGCCGTGCGCGCCGGCTTGCGGGCGCTGGCGCATCCCCGCATGCTGGCGACGGCCGGGGTAGGCGCCCTGGTCAGTGTGGCGACGTTCAGTTTCTTCACCTTCATCTCTCCCTATCTGCTGCAGGTCACGCAGGCGGATGTGCGGTGGCTCAGCGCCGCCATGCTGCTGTTCGGCCTGTGCTCGATAGCCGGCAATCTGTTCGGCGGCTATCTGGCTGACGCGATGGACGCAGACCAGGCGGCGCTGCTCGCGCTGGCGGCGCTGGCCGCCAATCTGTCGGGACTGTACCTGTTGCGGGATTCCGGGCTGGCGGTGGTGGCGCTGGCCGGCGTGCTGGGCATGGTGTTCTTCTGCATCGTCACCATGCTGACGCTCAGGTTGCTGAAACTGGCGCAGCGCCACGTGCCCGAATCCACGGCGGTAGCGGCCGGCCTGAACATTGCTTCCTTCAATCTTGGAACCGCGGTGGGCGGTGGGCTGGGCAGCCTGACCATCGTCCATGCCGGCCTGGCGTGGCTGCCGCTCGTGGGAGCGGTTGCCGCCGTGGCGGCCATGGCCGCGCTGCGCTTGCAGCGGCCGCGCACGCAGGCTCGGGATATCGCCCGACAGCCAAGGGGCTAGGGCCGTCAGCGGCGCGTTCCGGCCCCGCTACCGCCATTTCCAGGATTGGCCTCAGTCCTTCTACAATAGCGGGTTGCGTGTAATTCTTCTGGACTGCGTGAGATGTCTGACGTTTTGAGTATTGAATCCCTGGACCTGGAAGCCAGGGGTATCGCCCGCCGCGACGGGAAAGTCGTCTTCGTCGAAGGCGCCTTGCCGGGCGAACGGGTAACCACGGTCACCTTGCGCCGCAAGCCGTCCTACGAGATTGCGCGCGTGGACGAGGTGCTGCGGCCTTCGTCGCAGCGGGTGGCGCCGCGCTGTCCGCATTTCGGCGTCTGTGGCGGCTGTGCCATGCAGCACCTGGAACCCAGCACGCAGGTGGCCATCAAGCAGCGTTCGCTGGAAGACACCTTCTGGCACGTGGGCAAACTGCGCCCGGCGCGCATCCTGGCGCCGCTGCAAGGCCCGACCTGGGGCTACCGCTACCGCGCCCGCCTGTCGGTGCGCGTGGTGCCGAAGAAGGGCGGGGTGCTGGTCGGTTTCCACGAGCGCAAGAGCAGCTATGTGGCCGACATGCGCGAATGCCATGTGCTGCCGCGCCACGTCAGCGACCTGCTGGTCCCTCTGCGCGAAATGATCGGCTCCATGTCGGCGCCGGACCGCATGCCGCAGATCGAAGTGTCGCTGGGCGAGGGAGTGACCGCGCTGGTCCTGCGCCATCTGCTGCCGCTGACCGACGGCGACATCGCCATCCTGCGCGCTTTCGCCGATAAGCACGACGTGCAGTGGTGGCTGCAATCCAAGGGGCCGGAAACCGTGCATCCGCTGGAGCGCGAGCACGGCGAAACCCTGGCCTACACCATGCCGGAATTCGGCCTGCGCATGCCGTACCGGCCCACCGATTTCACGCAGGTCAACCACGCCATCAACCGCGCCATGGTGTCGCGCGCCCTGAAGCTGCTGGAAGTGCGACCGACCGACCGCGTGGCCGATCTGTTCTGCGGCCTGGGCAACTTCACGCTGCCGCTGGCGACGCAGGGCAAGGAAGCGGTCGGCGTGGAAGGCAGCAAGGCGCTGACCGACCGCGCGTTCGATGCGGCATCGCGCCACGGCCTGGGCGATCGCACCAGCTTCGCCACCTTGAATCTGTTCGAGGTGGACGTGGAATGGCTGCGCGGGCTGGGCTACTTCGACCGCATGCTGATCGATCCGCCGCGCGAAGGCGCGCACGCGGTGGCGCAGGCATTGTCGCTGCTCGAAGCCCAGGAGCGCCCCGTCCGCATCGTCTATGTGTCCTGTAACCCTGCCACGCTGGCGCGCGATGCCGCCATCCTGGTGCATGAGGGCGGTTACGTGCTCAAGAGTGCAGGGGTCATCAACATGTTTCCGCACACGGGCCACGTCGAGTCGATCGCCGTGTTCGAGTCCTTGGACGCCGAAGGCATCGCGATAGTGCGGGAACGCGCACGCCAGCGCGCCATCCAGGCCGCAGCGGAAGCGGCTGCCGCGGAAGAGGCGAAGGCCGCCGCCGCCGCCGAGAAGGCGGCCGCCAAGCAAGCCGCCACCGAGGCGTACCACGCCAAGGTAGCGGCCGAGGCGCAGGCCCAGGACTGATCGCGCGGGGCCTGGGCCGCTTCAGTGCTTGCAGCTCAGGCCTTCGAGGATGGGGCAGTCCGGCCTGTCGTCGCCTTGGCAGTGCTCGGCCAGATGCTTCAAGGTGGCTGCCATGTCGCGCAGCGCCTCGGCCTTGCGCTCCAGTTCCTGCACGTGTTCCAACGCGATGCGCTTGACGTCGGCGCTGGCGCGGCTGCGGTCCTGCCACAGCGCCAGCAGCTCATTCATCTGTTCCACCGAAAAACCCAGGTCGCGCGCGCGGCGCACGAAGCGCAGCGTGTGCAGGTCGTGGTCGCTGTAGACGCGGTAACCGGAATCCGTGCGCCCGGCGGGGCTGATGAGGCCGATGCTCTCGTAATAACGGATCATCTTGGCGGAAATGCCGGAACTCTTCGATGCTTCTCCGATGTTCATTGCTCTGCTCCTGTGTAGCCTGGCTCCGATTCTACGCTTGACCTTGCCATCATAGGAAGGTTTAAGCTGCTTTCCATGGTGGACGAAACGCTGTCCATCACCCTTGAATCCTATGGAGATAACTATGAGCATCGAGTTCCAAGTGGCTGACATGACCTGCGGCCATTGCGCCAAGACCATCACGGCCGCGGTGAACCAGGCCGCGCCGGGCGCGACGGTCACGATCGACCTGTCGACGCACCGCGTGACGGTGACCGGCGCCGACGACGCCGACAAGATCGAAGACGCGATCCGCGACGCTGGCTACCAGCCTCTCCCGGCGTAATTTCTCCAGGCGCGAGGCCGGGCTATGATAGGGCCGGTCTCGTGCTAGTTATTTCTTCATTGCCAAAATCTATCGATTCATTGAATTTATTAAATTTGAATAATTGATAGTAAGGATTTATCATTCTTTCCATGGTGGTTAATCAAACAACCCCGCTACCCCAAGGAGAGATTTGAATGCTGCAAAACCGCGAAGGCCAACGTGTCCCGAACGTAACGTTCCCGATCCGTGAGGACAACACCTGGAAGAAGGTCACGTCCGACGACCTGTTCAAGAACAAGACCGTCGTGGTCTTCTCGCTGCCCGGCGCTTTCACGCCGACCTGCTCGTCGACCCACCTGCCGCGTTACAACGAACTGGCTCCCGCGTTCTTCGCCGCCGGCGTGGACAGCATCGTCTGCGTCTCGGTCAATGACACCTTCGTCATGAACGAATGGGCCAAGGACCAGGAATCGGCCAATATCACGCTGCTGCCCGACGGCAACGGCGCGTTCACCGAAGGCATGGGCATGCTGGTCGACAAGAGCGACCTGGGCTTCGGCAAGCGCAGCTGGCGCTATTCGATGCTGGTCAAGGACGGCGTGGTCCAGAAGATGTTCATCGAGCCGGAAAAGGAAGGCGACCCGTTTGAAGTGTCGGACGCCGACACCATGCTCGCTTACTTCGCCCCGTCGGCCAAGAAGCCCGACCAGGTGGTCGTGTTCTCCAAGCCGGGCTGCCCGTTCTGCGTCGAAGCCAAGGCGCTGCTGGATGCCAAGGGCTACGCTCCGATCGAGATCCCGCTGGAAAACAAGGTCCGCGGCCGTGTGATCGGCGCCGTGTCCGGCAAGGGCACCGCCCCGCAGGTGTTCATCAACGGCTCGTTGATCGGCGGCCTGGAAGAGCTCAAGGCGCACTTCGCCTAAGCGTCTGCAAACCTGCCGGTCCCTGGGTTCGCCCCAGGGACCGGCAGGGCGGAAGGGCGGTTCGCCGCCCGCCGCCAACTTCACGAGTTTCCCTTTTTACGCACCTTTGCGCGCGGCCCCTCACGGGCGCTGCGGGACGGTTTACGTCCTGAGGGTGCGCAACAAGGCGGAACCCGCCTTTGAATTCCTGCTCCACGCCACACCGGGGGATACCCAGTCATGAAAACTCTGCATACCGATATCGCTGTCATCGGCGCCGGCACGGCCGGCCTGGCCGCTTACCGCGCCGCCCGCGCCGCGGGCCAGCGCGCGCTGCTGATTGAAGGCGGTCCCTACGGCACCACCTGCGCCCGCGTCGGCTGCATGCCGTCCAAGCTGCTGATCGCCGCTGCCGAAGCGGCTCACAACGCGGCCCATACCGAGCCGTTCGGCGTGCATGTGGGAGGCGAGATCACGGTGGATGGCGCGGAAGTGATGGACCGCGTCAAGCGCGAGCGCGACCGCTTCGTCGGCTTTGTGCTGGAAGGCGTGGAAAGCATTCCCGCCGAAGACAAGCTGCGCGGCTACGCGCGCTTCGTGTCCGACACGGTGCTGCAGGTGGACGAGCACACGGAAGTGCGGGCGTCCCGTGTGGTGATCGCGACCGGCTCGCGCCCCTCGGTGCCGCCGCCGTTCCGCGCGCTGGGCGACCGGCTGGTGCTGAACGACGACGTGTTCGCCTGGGACGATCTGCCGGGACGCGTGGCCGTGTTCGGTCCGGGCGTGATCGGGCTGGAACTGGGCCAGGCGCTGGCGCGCCTGGGCGTGGAAGTGCGCGTGTTCGGCGTCAGCGGCAGCCTGGCCGGCATCAGCGATCCGCAAGTGCGCAACACCGCCCGCAAGATCTTCCAGCGCGAGTTCTATCTGGATCCAGACGCCCGCGTGCTTGAAACGACCCGCGTCGGCGACGAAGTGGAAGTCCGCTACGTTGGGCTGGACAACAGCGAGCGCATCGAACGCTTCGACTACGCGTTGGTGGCCACCGGCCGCCGCGCCAATGTGGACGGGCTGGGGCTGGAAAACACGACGCTGCAACTGGACAAGCACGGCGTGCCGCTGTTCGACCGCGAAACCATGCAGGCGGGCGACGCGCCCATCTTCATTGCTGGCGACGCCAATGCCGACGCGCCGCTGCTGCACGAAGCTGCCGACGAGGGCCGCATCGCGGGCGAAAACGCTGCCCGCTATCCGGAAGTGCGCAAAGGCCTGCGCCGAGCGCCGTTGGCCGTGGTGTTCTCGGATCCGCAGATCGCCATGGCGGGGCAGGGCCATGCGCGGCTGGTGCCGGGCACCTTCGTTACCGGCGAGGTGGACTTCAGCGACCAGGGCCGTTCGCGGGTCATGCTGAAGAACCGCGGCATGCTGCACGTCTACGCGGACATCGAGACGGGCCGTTTCCTGGGCGCTGAAATGGTCGGCCCCAGCGCCGAACACATCGGCCACCTGCTGGCCTGGGCCGTGCAGCAGGAACTGACCGTGGCGCGCATGCTGGAAATGCCCTTCTATCACCCCGTGATCGAGGAAGGCCTGCGCACCGCGCTGCGCGACGCCGCGGCCAAGCTGGCCCGGGCGCAAGAGGCGCTGCGCCGCGAAGAGCCGGAAAGCGAAACGGCCTGAGCGCCGCGTTAGCGATTGCATGAGCCGGTAGCAAAAAGGCCACGAATGATCGTGGCCTTTTTTTTGCGTTCGGCGCGGAATCAGTCGTCCGACTGCTTCTTCGGCACCGGGAACGGATTCTCGCGGAACTGCAGCGTGAAGCCGGCCCGCTCATCCTGACCCAGCGTGCGCGCCAGATAAGGCATGGCCTGCTTCAGGGCGTCATGCAGCGTCCAGGGCGGATTGATCAGGAACATGCCGCTGCCATGCAGACCGTAGCCGTCGATGGTGGCTTTCTTCACGGTCAGGGTGGCGTGCAGCCAGCTCTTGACCTTCAGGTTTTCCAGGTGGCGCGCCATTTCGCTGGCCTCGCGGCGCTGCACCAGCGGGTACCAGACGGCATAGGTGCCGGTGGCGAAGCGCTTGATGCATTCCTTGATGGTGACGAACGTGCGGCGGTAGTCGTTCTTGTCCTCGTACGAGGGATCGATCAGCACCATGCCGCGGCGCGTGGGCGGCGGCAGCAGGGCCTTGACGCCTTCGAAGCCGTCGTCGCCGTAGATGGTGGTCTGGCGCTGCGCTGCGCGGCCTTGATGCTCAAGGTTGGCGACCAGCGTGTCGATTTCGGTCGGGTGCATCTCGAACAGGCGCAGCCGGTCCGACGGGCGCAGCGCGTCCAGCGCCAGCCACGGCGAGCCGGGGTAGCGCCGCAGCCGGCCATTGGTGTTGTAGGCGCGGATCCGGGCGACGTACTCCGCCAGGATAGGCGGCAGGTCATCGGCTTCCCACAGGCGGCCGATGCCGTCGGCGAACTCCGAAGTCTTGGCAGCCCAGTCGCTGTCAAGGCTGTAGAGCCCGGCGCCGGCGTGGGTGTCCACGACCCAATAGGGCGCGTCCTTTTTATTGAAGTAATCCAGCGTGTGGATCAGGATGGCGTGCTTGAGCACGTCGGCGTGGTTGCCGGCGTGGAAGGCGTGGCGGTAACTGAACACGGGCGTTCTGCCTCAGGCGGCGGGCCGGATCGCGGCCAGCTCGTCGGTGAAAATGCCGTCTATGCCCCAGTCGAGCAGCAGGCGGGCGCGCTCAGGGTCGTTGACGGTCCAGGCCGCGATGCGGTAGCCGGCGGCGTGCACGGCGGCTATCAGTTCGCGGGTTGCGTCTTTCTGGTTGATGTTCAGGGCCACGCAGTCGTATTTGACCAGGCGCTCGCGCCAGTCGGCGGGGACCTTCTCCACCAGCAACGCGCGCGGCAGTTCGGGGGCGGTTTCCCGCGCGGCTTGCAGGGCTTCTTCGGCGAACGAGGACAAGAGCGGCGGTTCGGCCGCGCCTTGCCACAGTTGGCGCGCAGCCAGCGCCACGGCGCGGCCGGTCTCGGCTTCGCGGCCCGGGCAGGGCTTGATCTCGACGTTGCTGGCAATGCCGTTGGCCACCGTATAGCGGGCCACGGCGGCGAAAGTGGGCAGCGGCTCGCCGGCGTAGGCGGCCGAATGCCAACTGCCGAAGTCCAGCTGGGCCAGCTCCGAATAGGTCTTGGCGGCGGCCGGACCCTTGCCGTTGGAGGTCCGGTTCACGTCGTCGTCGTGCATCAGCACCAGCACGTTGTCGCTGCTCAGCTTGACGTCGTATTCGAACATCGTGAAGCCGTGCTCGGCGCCCACGCGCATGGCGGCCAGGGTGTTCTCCGGGGCCAGACGACCGCCGCCGCGGTGCGCGATGTAACGGGAGTAGGGCCAGGAGGGGAGTTTTGCGCTCATTTAGGTGTTGCTTCGGGTTCTTTTGTACAGGGTTGCAAGGATACTCCTTCTGCACGCCGGATCCCGGCCTGCCGCGGCGCGCGCGGACGCCGCGGCTAGCCCACGGACCTACTTCATGGGCGCCTTGTCCTGCGATACGTCCATGATCATCCGCGCGGCCAGGTACAGGCGCGGCACGATGCTGTTGATCTGAATGTATTCGGCGTCGTTGGAGTGCGCGCCGAAACCGCTCAGGCCCATGCCTTCGATCACCGGACCGCGCGCCTTCAGGGCGGCGAAGGCCGCGTCCGTGCCACCGCCGCTGGCGCGGTCCACGACTTTCATCGGCAGGTCCAGTTCCCTGTAGATCTGCACGCCGTGCTGGGCCAGGGCGCGCGAGGCCGGCGTGGCTTCCAGCGGCGGGCGGCGCACCTCGAACTTCACGCTGACCTTGGATTCGGGCAGCAACTTCTTCTGTATGCGCTCTTCCAGCGTGCGCGACAGCGCGTCGAAGTCGGAGACGCGCAGCGCGCGGGCGTCGGCCTGGGCGGTGGCCTGGCCCGGGATGACGTTGCGGTTGGTGCCGGCCTGGGCCACGGTCCAGTTGAGCTTCAGGCCTTCCTCGGGCTTGGACAGCTTGTCCAGTTGCAGCAGCTGGTGCGCCAGTTCATACAGCGCATTGACGCCGCCTTCCGGGCGCGCACCGGCATGCGAAGTCTTGCCCTGCACGGTCAGGTAGGCCGCGCCGATGCCGCTGGTGGCCAGCGTCAGGCGCGCCTCGGCGCCGCCGCCCTCGAACGAGAACACCGCGTCCTGGTCGGCGCCCAGGCGGGTGATGGTGCTGCGCGCGCCCGGCGAGCTGATTTCCTCGTCGCCATTGATCAGCACGGTAATGGTGCCGTAGTCCTCGAAACCCAGTTTTTGCAGCAGTGTCAGGGTATGGATGATGGCGGCCACGCCATGCTTGTCGTCGGCGATGCCCAGACCGTAGGCTTTATCGCCGTCGACGCGGAAGGGCTGGTCTTTGAGCATGCCGTTGCGGTAGACGGTGTCCATGTGGGCGATCAGCATGATTTTCTTCTGTCCCTTGCCCTTGAATTCGGCATGGACCATGGGGCCGACCTTTTCCGGCGTGTCGTCCAGGCGGAAGACGTCGGCGGGCTGGATGATCTCCACCGTGCCGCCCAGCGCTTTGAGCCGGTCTCGGATCAGTACGGCGATGCGCTCCACGCCCTCGACGTCCTTGCTGCCCGATTCGATGCCGACCAGGTCGCGCATGGTGTCCAGCATGCCTTGCTGCTGGGCTTGGGCGGCGTTGTGGACGGCGGCGACGGGCGCGGCCAGCGCGGCGGGGGCGCCGCCGATGAAGGCCAGGGCGATGCAGGTGCGCAGGAGTTGCAGGCGGGGGGATGTGAACGGCATCAGTGTGTACCTCTGAGCGTGCGTGGAAGGGGCTGCGTCCATCGGGGACGCGGCGTCGGGGTAATGGGGGCTTACCCTGACAGGCCACAATACGGGGGCTGCAAGGGGCTGGAAATGGTGGTTCCCCGGGTTGACTCGGTCCCCGGTTCCGTGCCGCCGGAGCCGGGCGGAAGCCCCGGACGCCATTCGGAAGATTCCTGGCCTGCGCGGCGAATGAGAAATGCTAAAATCCGCCCGCTGATCCGGTATTGACCGGTATGGGAATAGGGCGAATCGACTTCGCCTTTTTTTATGCGTTTTCTTGCGGCTTCGGGCGTCTGCCTGGAGTGCGGCAACAGGGATTCCATGTTCGAATTTATTCGCAGCCATCGGCGCTGGATGCAGCTCATCCTGCTGCTTCTGATTGTGCCGTCCTTCTTCCTGGTCGGGATTCAAGGCTATGACAGCTTCATGCGCGCCGAGCCTGAACTGGCCACGGTCAATGGTCAGCCCGTTACCCGGGCCGAATTCGACCAGGCGCACCGCAACCAGCTGGAGCAGTTTCGCCAGCGCATGGGCGCCCAGTTCGATCCGGCCGTGATCGACACGCCGGCGTTGCGCGAAGGCCTGCTCAATCAGCTGATCAATCAGCGCCTGCTGGCCAACGTCGCCGTCGACAACCGTTTCTCGGTGTCCGACGAAACGCTGCGCAACACCATCGCGGCGATTCCGGAAGTCCAGGACAATGGCCGCTTCTCGCCCGAGCGCTACCGCCAGGTGCTGGCCGCGCAAGGCATGTCGCCGACCTCGTTCGAAGCCGGCCTGCGCCGCGACCTCGCCGTCGCTCGCGTGCTGGAGCCCGTCGGCCAGTCGGCCCGCGCGCCTGGCGAAGTCGTGGCCGCGCTGGAAACGGCATTGACGCAGCAACGCACGGTGCAGTTGCGCCGCTTCGCTGCCGCCGATTTCCGCTCGCAGGTCAGCGTCAGCCCGGCCGACATCCAGGCCTGGTACGACGCCAACAAGCAGCAACTGCAGATTCCCGAACAGGTCCAGGTCCAGTACCTGGTGCTGGACGAGGCCGCCGCCACGCAAGGCGTGCAGGTCAAGGACGAGGACCTGGCGTCCTACTACGAGCAGAACAAGAACCGCTTCGGCCAGCCTGAACGCCGCCGTGCCAGCCACATCATGATCAACCTGGCCCCCGGCGCCTCGGAAGATGCCCGCAAGGCCGCCCGCGCCAAGGCCGAGGATCTGGCCAAGCAAGCGGCCGCCGACCCGGCGCAGTTCGCCGAACTGGCGCGCAAGAACTCGCAGGACGCGGGTTCGGCCGCCAATGGCGGCGATCTGGGCTGGCTGGCTCCGGGCATGCTGACCGGTCCGCTGGAAAAGGCCATCTTCGGCCAGGCCAAGGACCAGGTGTCCGGCGTGATCGAAACCCCGTCCGGCCTGCACGTCGTCAAGGTCACCGAGATCCAGCCCGCCGCCATCAAGCCGCTGGCCGAGGTCAAGGACCAGATCACCGCTGAAGTCCGCAAGCAGCTCGCCGCCGTGCGCTTCTCGGAAATGGCCAGCCAGCTGAACAAGCAGGTCTACGACCAGCGCGACAGCCTGCAGCCTGCCGCCGACACCGTCGGCCTGAAGCTGCGCACCGCGTCCGGCGTGACCCGCGAAGGCCTGCTGCCTGCCGACAAGGCCGGCCCGGGCTCGGCTGCCGCCGGCCCCGACGCCGCGCTGCTGGAC
>NZ_DATCUY010000422.1:0-5711 GCF_036567245.1 Achromobacter sp.
ACATGGTGCTGCTGGGCCTGCATGGCGCCATGGTGGCCGACGGCTACGACGACTGCGAGGGCGACATCCTGCGCCGCGTGCGCGAGATCGTCGGCCCCGGTGTGGTGGTGGGCGCCGAACTGGACCCGCACGCGCACCTGAGTCCGCTGATGGTGGAACAGGCCACGGTGCTGGTGCTGTTCAAGGAATATCCACACACCGACATCCGCGAACGCGCGGAAGACCTGCTGGCGCTGTGCCTGGACGCGCAGGCCGGCCGCACGCGGCCCGTGGCGGCGTTGATCGACTGCGAAATGATCGTGCCCATGCATACCACCCGCGAGCCGGCGCAGGGTTTCGTCAGCCGCATCAAGGCGCTGGAAGGCCGCGACGGCATCCTGTCGATCTCGGCGGCGCAAGGCTTTGCCACCGGCGACGTGCCGGAGATGGGCACCAAGGTGCTGGTCTACGCCGATGGCGATGCCGCCCGCGCCCAGGCCCTGGCGCGCGGCCTGGCCGATGAACTCATCGGCATGCGCGAAGAGCTCATGGTGCCCTACCGCAGCGTGGACCAGGCGCTGGATGAAGCCCTGGCCTTCGGCGACGGTCCGGTGGTGCTGGCCGACCGGCCGGACAACCCCGGCAGCGGCGCGCCGGGCGACGCCACGTTTGTCCTGAGCCGCATGCTGGAACGCGGCGTGGCGAACGCGGCGTTAGGCCCCATGTGGGACCCGGTATCGGCGCGCATCGCCTTCGACGCCGGCCCCGGCGCGGAGCTGGCCCTGCGCATCGGCGGCAAGGTCGGCCCGCTGTCCGGCAACCCGCTGGACCTGCGCTGCACGGTCAAGGCGATCAAGGCCGACATGATCATGACGGGATTGTCCGGCGCGCCGGCGGCCATGGGCGATTGCGCGCTGGTCGAGACCCAGGGCATCGAGATCGTGCTGACCTCGCTGCGCAACCAGGCCATCAACATGGACCTGTTCACGCAGCTGGGCTGCGACCTTGCTTCCAAGCAGATCGTGGTGGTCAAGTCCGCCCAGCATTTCCATGCTTCGTTCTCGAAAGTCGCGCGCCACATCATCTATGTCGGCGGCAAAGGCGTCGCCACGCCCGACTGGAAAACGCTCACGTACCGCAATATCCGGCTGCCCAAGTGGCCGCTCTAAGAACCTGCCGGCGCGCGGACGCCGGCGCATCCACCAACACGATGGGAGCCTAGCGCGATGAAAAAACGCCTGCTTTGCCTGTTCTCGACGGCCACGCTCGGCCTGGCCTTCACCTTTGGCGCCGCACCGGCGCATGCGCAGCAGGCCAAGACCCTGCGCATCGTGCCGCACGCCGACTTGAAGGTGCTGGATCCGACCTTCACGACCGCCTACATCACGCGCAACTTCGGCTACATGGTGTACGACACGCTGTTCGCGATGGACTCGCACAGCAAGCCGCAGCCGCAGATGGTCGAGAAGTACTCGGCCAGCGATGACAAGAAGACCTGGACCTTCACCCTGCTGCCCGGCCTGAAGTTCAGCGACGGCCAGGCGCTGACCACTGCCGACGTGATCGCGTCCTTGCAGCGCTGGTCCGCGCGCGACAACATCGGCCAGGCCATCACGCGCGCCGGCGGCAAGTGGGAAGCCGTGGACGACGGCACCTTCAAGCTGACGCTGGACCAGCCGTTCGACCTGGTGCTCGATGGCCTGGCGAAGGTGTCCAGCTACCCCGCGTTCATCCTGCCCAAGCGCCTGGCCTCGCTGCCCGCCGACCGGCCCTTGACCGAGGTCGTCGGCTCCGGCCCCTACATCTTCAAACGCGCCGAATGGGTGCCCGGCAGCAAGATCGTGTTCGAGCAGAATCCCAACTACGTCGGCCCCAAGGCGCAGGCTGACGGCCTGGCGGGCAACAAGACCCCGCACATCCCGCGCGTGGAATGGCGCGTGCTGCCCGACTCCAACAGCGCCACGGCCGCGCTGACCAATGGCGAAGTCGACATGATCGAGCAGGCGCCGGCGGACTACATCGACGCCTTGCGCGGCAACAAGAACGTCAAGATCGGCGTGATGGAACGCGCCCAGGGCTACATCATCCTGAACCAGTCCATGCCGCCCTTCAACAACGAGAAGGCGCGCCAGGCCGTTGCGCACCTGGTGGACCAGGACAAGTTCACCGCCGCCATGGGCTACCCCGACGACCTGCGCATGAAGTACTGCGCCACGGTCTTCATCTGCGGCGGACCTTATGACACCGCCGCCGGCGCGGCGCCTTACGCCAAGCCCGACCCCGCCCTGGCCAAGAAGCTGCTGGCCGAAGCCGGGTACAAGGGCGAGCCGCTCGCGATCCTGCTGCCCACGGACCTGGCCTACCTGAACTCCGCCACGCTGGTCGCGATCCAGGCGCTGCAGGACATCGGCGTCAATCTCGACATCCAGTCCATGGACTGGGCCACGCTGACCGCCCGCCGCGCCCGCAAGGAGCCCATCGACAAGGGCGGCTGGAACATCTTCCTGTCGGCCGCTTCCGAGTTCAACGTCGACTCGCCCATCAGCAACACCTATCTGGGCGCGGTCTGCGGCAACAGCCTGCCGGGCTGGCCCTGCGACAAGAAGCTGGACGAATTGCGCGCCCAATGGATCGCGGCCACCAGCTCGGACGAGCGCAAGCGCGTACTCGACCTGTTCCAGGAGCGCGCCTATGAAGCCTTCCCCGCGATCTCGGTGGGCCAGTACTCGCGCGCGTTCGCCTCGCACAACAGCCTGAAGAACGCGGACAAGATCTGGAGCCTGCCCAACCTGTGGGTGCTGGACAAGTAGTCCGCCGCCAGCCCAATCGATACGCGAGACCACCATGGGTTACATCATCCGGCGAGTACTCGCCATCGTGCCAGTCATGGCAGTGGTGGCGGTGATCGTCTTCCTCCTGATCCACCTGTCGCCCGGCGACCCGGCGGCGCTCATCGCCGGGGACTTCGCGTCCGCGGAAGACATCGCCAAGCTGCGCGTGGCGCTGGGCCTGGACGAGCCGCTGTGGCGGCAGTTCGGGCTGTGGGCCGGCAAGTTGCTGCAAGGCGACCTGGGCACGTCCATCTTCACCCACGTGCCCGTGACGCAGCTGCTGGCGCAGCGGGTGGAACCCACCTTGTCGATCGCCGCGCTCACGATGCTGGTGTCCATCATCGTGGCGGTGCCGCTGGGCGTGCTGGCAGCGTACCGGGCCGGCACCTGGATCGATCGCCTGGTCATGCTGTTCGCGGTGCTGGCGTTCTCGGTGCCGGTTTTCCTGGTCGGCTACCTGCTCATCTACGGCTTCGCCATCAAGCTGCAATGGCTGCCGGTGCAGGGCTACGTCAGCCTGTCCGAGGGCATCGGCCCATGGCTGCGCAACCTGACCCTGCCCTGTATCAACCTGGCGCTGGTTTACATCGCGCTGATCACCCGCATGACCCGTGCCACGGTGGTCGAAGTGCTGCACGAGGACTACATCCGCACGGCGCGCGCCAAGGGCCTGGCGGTGCTGCCGGTGCTGGAGCATGCGCTGCGCAACGCCGCCATTCCCATCGCCACCACGGTGGGCGTGGGCATCGCCCTGCTGATCGGCGGCGTGGTCGTGACCGAGACGGTCTTTGCCATCCCCGGCATCGGCCGGCTGGTCATCGACGCGGTCCAGCATCATGACTACCCGGTGATCCAGAGCGTGCTGCTGCTGTCTGCCGGCACCTACGTGCTGATCAATCTGCTGATCGACCTCAGCTACCGGCTGTTCGATCCCCGCATCCGTTACTGAGCCGCCGCAGGAAGAAATCATGTCAGATAGTTCGATTTCCACCAGCCCGCCCATCGTGCTGCACGAAGCGCTGAGCGCCAGCGGCCGCCGCTGGCGCTGGATACGCAAGCATCCCACCCTGATCCTGGGCCTGGCGTTGCTGCTGATCGTGGCGGGCCTGGCGCTCGCCGCGCCCTGGATCGCCACGCACAACCCCATCACCATCAATCCGCTGCAACGCATGAAGCCGCCGTCGGCCGAGCACTATTTCGGCACCGATGCGCTGGGCCGCGACGTCTTCAGCCGCGTGGTCTGGGGCGGCCGCGTGTCCCTCGTGGTCGCGATCGTGGTGGCGCTGGTCGCCACCACGGTCGGCGTGGTGCTGGGCCTGGTGGCGGGATTCGTGCGCTGGGCCGACGCCATCATCATGCGCATCATGGATGGCATGATGGCCATCCCCGACATCCTGCTGGCCATCGCCCTGATGGCGGTGATCCGCGCCAGCCTGACCACGGTGATCATCGCCATCGCGATTCCGCAGGTGCCGCGCGTGGTGCGCCTGGTCCGGTCCCTGGCGCTGACGCTGCGCGAACAGCTTTACGTCGAGGCGGCCCATGCCGTGGGCACGCGCCTGCCCGTTATCCTGCGCCGCCATGTGCTGCCAAACATGGTCACGCCGCTGGTGGTACAGGCCACCTTCATTGCCGCCACCGCGGTGCTGACCGAGGCCGTGCTGTCGTTCCTGGGCGTAGGCGTGCCGGCCCAGGTTCCCAGCTGGGGCAACATGATGGCCGACGCCCGCAACTACGTGGCGGTGGCGTTCTACACCATCCTGTATCCCGGCATCCTGCTGGCCATCACCGTGCTGGCGATCAACCTGATGGGCGACGGCCTGCGCGACGCGCTCGATCCCCGCCTGACCAACCAACGCTAAGAACCAGGAGCACGCCATGGCAATCTCTCCCGCCGCCGTCGCCCCTGGCGACGTGCTGCTCGAAGTCGACAACCTGCGCACCTACTTCGATACCGTTTCCGGCACTGTGCGCTCAGTGGACGGCGTGTCCTACCAGGTGCGGGCAGGCCGCACGCTGGGCGTGGTCGGCGAGTCCGGCTGCGGCAAGAGCGTCACCGCGCTGTCCATCCTGCGGCTGATTCCGACGCCGCCCGGGCGCTATGCCGGCGGCCAGATCCGCTATCGCGGCACTGACCTGCTGGGCCTGACCGAAAAGCAGATGCGCCAGATCCGCGGCAACCGGATCTCGATGATCTTCCAGGAGCCGATGACCTCGCTGAACCCCGTGCTGACGGTCGGCCGCCAGATCGCGGAAACGGTGATGGTCCACCAGAAGCTCGGCCGCCGCGAGGCCTATCGCCGCGCCGAGGACATGCTGCGCCTGGTGCAGATCGCCGAACCCGAGCGGCGCGTGCACGAGTATCCGTACCAACTCTCCGGCGGCATGCGGCAACGCGTGATGATTGCGCTGGCCCTGGCCTGTAACCCCGAAGTCCTGATCGCCGACGAGCCGACGACGGCCTTGGATGTGACCATCCAGGCGCAGATCGTCGACCTGCTGCGCAGCCTGCAGCAGAGCCTGGGGATGGGCATCGTGCTGATCACCCACGATCTGGGCGTGGTGGCCGAATCCTGTGACCGCGTGGCCGTGATGTATGCCGGCCGCAAGGTCGAGGAAGCGCCCGTCGCCGAATTGTTCGACCGCCCCTTGCACCCATACACGCGGGCGCTGATGGCGTCGATGCCGTCGATGAACACCTCGAAGCAGCGGCTGGCCGAGATCCCCGGCATGGTGCCCGCGCCCAGTGAACTGGGCAAAGGCTGCAGCTTCGCGCCGCGCTGCACCTATGCCACCGAGCGCTGCCGTGCCGAAGCGCCGCAACTGACGCAACATGGCAGCGACCACGTGGTGGCCTGCCACGAAGCGGCGCGCGTCGCCGCGCAACCCGCCCCGCAGGCG